>NZ_CP064955.1:629267-943901 GCF_011038645.2 Corynebacterium qintianiae
AGTTCATGGCCGGCCGCGAGGTCACTCATACGAGCCTGCGGGTGCCGCGCTTCGCCACCGTGGACTTCACGGGCCTTGCCTGCGACAAAGTGTGGCCCTACGGCAAGCACCTGTTCATGCAGTTCGGGCCCGAAATCCTGCACACACACCTGAAGATGGAGGGCACGTGGTCAATGCACCGCGCCGGCGCGCGCTGGCGCAAACCGGGCCACACCGCGCGCGTGGTGCTGCGCCTCGCCGACGCGAAGGGCGACATCGAACTCGTCGGCCACGAACTCGGGCTTGTCGACGTCTTCCCGGCCCGCGAATACTCCGCTCGAATGGGCTACCTGGGACCCGACATGCTGGCGGAGGACTTCGACCACGACGAGGTGGTCAGACGCATTACCTCACAGCCCGATATGGAGATCGGCCGGGCGCTGCTGGACCAGAAGAACGCGGCGGGCATCGGCAACGAGTACCGGGCGGAGATTGGGTTTTTGGCGGGGACGCATCCGGCTCGGCTGGTGCGTGAGGTGGACGTCGACAAGCATGTGCGGCTCGCGAGGAGGCTGATGTGGGCGAACAAAGACTCCCCGGTGCGCGTGACCACGGGGGTCAAGCGCGCCGGGGAGACGAGCTATGTGTTCGGCCGCAATAACAAGCCGTGCCGCAGGTGCACCGCGCTTATCACCAAAGGTTTCCTCGGCGGCTCGGGCGACCTGGAGCGGGTTATCTGGTGGTGTCCGGACTGCCAGCCGCCCGGTCCTTCATGGCGCGGCGAATGAAGAACGCCAGGATGCCAACGATGATCAGGGCCAAGATGAGATAGACGACGTTGGAGTAGGTGTTCACGTACTCCTCCACGATGTGCCAGTTGTCGCCGAGGAAGTAGCCCAAGGTGATCAAGATGGCGTTCCAGATCGCGGAACCGAGCGTCGTCCACAAGCCGAAGGCCAGAAGGTTCATCCGGTCCAGGCCGGCGGGGATGGAGATCAGTGAGCGGACGCCGGGGATGAGGCGGCCGAAAAACACCGAAACCTTGCCGTACTTGTCGAACCACGCCAGGGCGTTGTCCACGTCGGAGCCCTTGACCAGCCACATCCACTCCGCGATGGCGCGCAGCCGCTTCGCGCCCAGCCAGGCGCCGAGACCGTAGAGCAGGTACGCGCCGGCCACGGACCCGATCAGAGACCAGATGAACACCGAGGCGAAGTTCAGCGAGCCCTGCGCGACCGTGAACCCGGCCAGCGGCAGGACCACCTCGGAGGGAATCGGCGGGAAGAGATTCTCCGCGAGGATTGCGAGGCCGACGCCGGGGGCGCCGATGACTTCCATGAGGTTGACGAGCCAGTCGATAATTGCCTGCATTCCGCTTATTGTGCCCTACCCGACCGACGTCGACCAAGTGTGAACCGGCGAGCCACTTTCCTGATTCACCAGGTATTGCCTGACAACCCTCTGCAGCGCCTCATCGCGCTGCGGGGTGTCGGGCCGCGACCCTGCACCCGCCTCGGTGAGTGCGGCCAGCTGCCACGTGGCTCCGTTCTGGCGGTTGACCACGCGGCCCTCGATGATACTGAGGTACTCATCGATGCAGTCGGTGTCGACGCCTAGCGCGGTGAGGCCCTGGCGGGCGTCGTCAAGCAAATACGTCTTCACCAGCTCGGCGACGTCGATCGTGCCCAGGGTCGGCCAGTCCATGCGCGCGGTGAGCCCGTCGCGAGCGCCAGCGAGGAAGTTGCGCTCGGCAGTGGCGAAGCTCATGCGCGACCAGACGGGGCGCGTCTGCTCGGCGAGGTACTTGACCAAGCCGTAGTAGAACGCGGCGTCGGCGATGATGTCTTTGACCGTCGGGCCGGCGGGCAGAAGACGATTTTCCACGCGGATGTGCGAAAGTTCGCCGTTGGGATCGTAGATCGGGCGGTTCCAACGCCACACGGTGCCGTTCTGCAGGTTGAGGTAGTGCAGGCCCGGGTTGTCGCCGGACATCACCGGCTTGCCAGCCTCGACCCGGCCCTCGGGCAGCAGCGGCGAGAAGTAGCGTACGTTCTCCTCGAACAAGTCAAACACGGAAGTGATCCATCGCTCGCCGAACCACACGCGCGGGCGCACACCCTGGTTGATCAGCTCCTGGGTGCGCGTGTCGATGGACTGCTGAAATACCGGGATGCGCGACTCGTGCCACAAGCGGCGCCCCATGAACAACGGGGAGTTCGCGCCGACGGCCGCCTGGACTCCCGCGATCGCCTGCGAAGCGTTCCAGGCGTCGGCGAAGCGGTTCGGTGCGACCTGCAGGTGCAGCTGCATCGACGTGCACGTCGACTCGGTAGAAATCTCCTCGAAGTCGTGCCGGTAGCTCTCCATCCGGTTGACGTCGATGTGCAAGAGCTCGCCGCGCGACTCCATGATGCAATTGTTCAGTCCGCGGTAGCGGTGCTCGTTGGTGATCCACGCCGGGTCCTCCAGGAACTCGGTGGTCACCGTCGGCAGTGTGCCGATCATCGCGACGTGTGCGCCAGCCTCACGTGCTGCACTCTTGACCGCGTCCAAGCGTTGTCTCAACCCGCTCTCCAGCGTGCGCAGACCGTCGCCGTCGAGACTCTGCGGCGGAAGGTTCAGCTCCACGTTGTACGAGCCGATCTCGGACTGGTACTCGTCGCTAAGCCGCGACAACACCTCCTGGTTGAGGGAGGCGGGCTGCATGGCGTCGTCGACGAGATTGAGCTCCAGCTCGAGGCCGATCGTGCCGTGGCTGACGAACTCGGCCTGCTGCAGGTGGCGGTCAAACACCTCGAGCTCGTCCTCGAGGCGCTTACGGTAGACCGTGCGCTGCCTGGGCGTATAGCGGTCCGTGGAGATTGAGTCACCCATCTACTTCGCGCCCGTGTACCAGGTGATTAGCGCGTCGGTCGAGGAGTCTCCGGTGTCCGGTTCCACCTCACCCGCCACAGCTGCGGCGAGATCGTTCGCTTGCTGCTTGCCCAGCTCCACACCCCACTGGTCGAAGGCGTTGATGTCCCAGATCACGGACTCGGTGAAGGTGATGTGCTCGTACAGCGCGATCAGCGCACCGAGCACGCGCGGGGTCAGCTCCTCGGCGAGGATCGTCGTGGTCGGGCGGTTGCCGGGCATCACCTTATGGGGGGCGAGCTGCTTGTCGACGCCCTCCCCGACGATCTCGGACTCAGACTTGCCGAAAGCCAGGACCTTCGTCTGCGCGAACATGTTGCCCATCAGCAGGTCGTGCATCGAACCGGTCCCGTCAGCCGCCGGGAGGTCCTGCTTCGGGGTGGCGAAGCCGATGAAATCGGCCGGGATCATCGTCGTGCCTTGGTGGATGAGCTGGTAAAAGGCGTGCTGGCCGTTGGTGCCGGGCTCGCCCCAGAAGATCTCACCCGTGTCGTAGGTGACCATCTGGCCGTCGCGGGTGACGGACTTGCCATTGGACTCCATCGTCAGCTGCTGCAGGTAGGCGGGGAAGCGGGAGAGGTCCTCGGAGTAGGGGAGCACGGCATGGGTCTGGGCCTTGTGAAAGTTGCGGTACCAGACGTTGATCAAGCCCATCAGGGCTGGGACATTCTCGCTGAGGTCAGCGGTGCGGAAGTGCTCGTCGACCGCGCGGAAGCCCTCGAGGAAACGCATGAAGTCGAGCGGGCCGATGACGCACATCAGAGACAACCCGATGGCGGAGTCGACGGAGTAACGCCCGCCCACCCAGTCCCAGAACGGGAACATGTTGTTGGTGTCGATGCCGAACTCCGCGACCTTTTCGGCGTTGGTGGACACGGCGACGAAGTGCTCGGCGATCACGGACTCGTCGCCGTCGAAACGCTCGAGCAGCCAGCGCTTCGCGGCGTGCGCGTTGGCCAATGTCTCCTGCGTGGTGAAGGTTTTCGACGCCACGACGAAAAGCGTCTCCTCCGGGACGCAGTTGTCCAGCACGCTGACCATGTCCGCCGGATCGACGTTGGAGACGAATTCGGCTGTAATCCCCGCGGTTGCGTAGGCGCGCAGTGCCTTGGCAGCCATCGCGGGGCCCAGGTCGGATCCGCCGATGCCGATGTTGACTACTTTCTTGATGGGCCCGGAGCGCAACGCCGAGGCGAAATCGCGCATGCGGCCGAGGACCTCGTGCACGTCCGCGGCGGCGTCCTGGCCATCGACGGTGAGGTCATCCTCCACGGGGATGCGCAGCGCGGTGTGCAGCACGGCGCGGTCCTCGGTGTTGTTGATGTGCGCGCCGGTGAACATGTCCTCGATGCGTTCCTTGAGACCCGCTTGCTCAGCGAGCTCTATAAGGGCGTGGACGATGTCGTCGTCGATAAGATTTTTCGACAGGTCGACGTGCAGGCCAGCGGCATCGAAAGTGTACTTGTTGGCCCGCTGATCATCTGCGGCGAACAGGTCACGGAGGGTGTCGGTTTTCTCGGCGTGCAGCTTGTCGAGGTTTTTCCAGGCTGGCGTGGCGGTGATGTCAGTCATGGTGTCAACGCTAGTCAAAAACAGAGCGCCGAGAGGGCATAATGGGGACCTATGAGTATCGTAAAAATCAACGCTATTTCCGTGCCGGCCGGCGGCGGCGAGGAGCTGGAACGCCGGTTCGCCGCCCGCAAGCACGCGATTGATTCGCAGCCGGGATTCGAGGGCTTCCAACTCCTGCGTCCCGTCAAGGGGGAGGACCGCTACTTTGTGGTGACCCGCTGGGCCGACCAGGAGTCCTACGACGCGTGGTGGGCGGGCGAGGGCCGCGGCGCCCACTCGGGTTCCGGAAAGCCTGTGGCTTCTCAGGCGCAGCTGCTCGAGTTCGAGGTGGCGCTCGACTCGCTCGAGCGGGACTAGCCCAGCTTCCCCCGTCCGAGGCGCAGCAGGATCGCGGCGAGGGCCGGGCCTTCCTCGCCAAGTTCGTCGCGGAATTGGTTGATGATCGCGACCTCGCGGGTGTGCACGAGACGCGTCCCGCCGGAGCCCATGCGGGTTTTGCCGATTGCGCGGGAAACCTCCGAGCGCCGTTTCACCGCGTCCAGGATCACGCGGTCGAGCCTGTCGATCTCCTGGCGGTACTTCTGAATCTCGGCGTCCGACAACGGGTCGTCGGTTCCGGAGGGCATGCGGATCTCGAACTCGCTCATGGGTGGCCATTATGCCACCTAGAAGGCCATGTCGGGTCATGATTGTAGGGTTAGGGTCATCATGAACACAGATCTGGTTTTGGGACTCAACCCGCAGCAGGAAGCCGCCGTCAAGCACCAGGGCGGCCCGCTGCTCATTATCGCCGGTGCTGGCTCCGGCAAGACCGCGGTGCTCACCCGCAGGATCGCGTACCTCCTGCGGGAGCGGGGGGTGGCACCGTGGCAAATCCTGGCCATTACCTTCACCAACAAGGCCGCCGCAGAGATGAAGGAGCGGGTTGCCGGTCTTGTCGGGCCCGAGGCCGAGCGCATGTGGGTGGCCACGTTCCACTCGGTGTGCGTGCGGATTCTGCGCCAGCAAGCGCAGCTCGTGCCGGGGCTGAACACCAACTTCTCCATCTACGACTCGGACGACTCACGCCGGTTGCTGTCGATGATCGCCAAGGACTACAACCTGGATTTGAAGAAGTTCTCCGCGCGGACGCTGGCCAACGCCATTTCGAACCTGAAAAACGAGCTGGTGGGGCCGGAGGAGGCGCTGCGGCGGGCCGAGCAGATCCGTAATCCCTTCGACATTACGGTGGCCCGGGTGTTCGCGGAGTACCAGCAGCGGCTGCGTCAGTCCAACGCCCTCGACTTCGACGACCTCATCGGTGAAGTCGTCCGGATCTTCAAGGAGCACCCTCAGGTCACGGAGTACTACCGCCGACGCTTCCGCCACGTGCTGGTGGACGAGTACCAGGACACCAACCACGCCCAGTACGAACTGATCCACACCCTGGTCGGTTCCGGCGCGGACGCGCCGGAGCTCGCCGTGGTGGGCGACTCGGACCAGTCCATCTACGCGTTCCGCGGCGCGACGATCCGCAACATCGAGGAGTTCGAGCGTGACTACCCGAACGCGACCACGGTTCTGCTCGAGCAGAACTACCGCTCCACCCAAAATATCCTCTCCGCGGCCAACGCCGTCATCGCGCAGAACGAGGGCCGCCGGCCGAAGAACCTCTGGACATCACATGGAGCTGGCGACCAAATCGTCGCCTACGTCGCTGATAACGAACACGACGAGGCCCGCTTCGTCGCCAGCGAAATCGACCGATTGGCGGACGAGGGGTACCCGTACAGCGACATTGCGGTGATGTACCGCACCAACAACGCTTCGCGCGCGCTGGAGGACATCTTCATCCGCTCCGGCATCCCGTACAAGGTGGTGGGCGGCACACGATTCTACGAGCGCCGCGAGATCCGCGACATCGTCGCCTACATGAAAGTGCTGGACAATCCGGATGACACGGTCAGCCTGCGGCGTATCGTCAACGTTCCAAAGCGTGCAATCGGTGACAAGGCGCAGGCGATGGTGGCGCTGCACGCACAGAATGCGGGGGTCAGTTTCGGGCAGGCGCTTGTCGACGCCGCGGCGGGCGACGTTGGCATGCTTGCCGCGCGGTCCAAGAACGCCATCGTCGGCTTTGTCGAGTTGCTCGACGGGTTGCGCGCCGAGCTTCCCGCGCTGAAGAACGAGGTCACCGGAATGCCCGACCTCGGCCAGGTAGTAACCCGCATATTGGAAGCCACGGGTTACCGCGCGGAGCTGGAAGCGTCGAACGACCCGCAGGACGGGTCGCGCCTGGACAACCTCAACGAGCTCGTCTCGGTCGCCCGGGAGTTTTCCTCGGAGGCGGCCAACCAGATCGCCTACATGAGCCAGGAAGAGCTCGATAGCGTCTTGGAGGAGGGTGAGCCGGCGCCGGGGTCGCTCCAGGCGTTCTTGGAGCGTGTCTCGCTGGTGGCGGACGCCGACCAACTGCCGGACAGCGAGCAAGGGGTTGTCACCCTGATGACGCTGCACACCGCCAAGGGCTTGGAGTTCCCCCACGTGTTCGTGACCGGGTGGGAGGACGGGCAGTTCCCCCACTTGCGCGCGCTGGGGGATCCGGCCGAGCTGGCGGAGGAGCGTCGATTAGCTTACGTCGGCATCACCCGCGCGAAAAAGCGTCTGTACCTGACCCGGGCGATGCTGCGGTCGTCGTGGGGTTCCCCGGTGACGAACCCCGCCAGCCGCTTCCTCGCGGAGATCCCGGAGGAGCTCCTCGACTGGCGCAGGGTGGAACCGGAGCGCACGTTCACCTCCGACGCGTGGGGCACCCCCGCCCGCGCGCCCCGGCGCCGCACCGCGAGTTCGGGAACCCGGGTAAACAAGAACCTCCAGCTCGCCCCGGGGGACCGCGTCAACCATGCCAAGTACGGGCTGGGCACCGTCGAGTCCGTGGAGGGCTCTGGTGTGCGGGAGACCGTGGTGATCGACTTCGGCTCGTCCGGCACAGTGCGGCTGATGCTCATCGGCGGGGTGCCGATGGAGAAGCTTTAAATCCGGATTCCCTGGTTGTTAAGCCACACCTGCGGGTCGACCTGGTTGACACCGTCCGGCTTGATTTCGAAGTGGAGGTGGGGGCCGGTCGAGCGGCCCTCGTTGCCGATGGTGGCGATCTGCTCACCCGCGGAGACGCGCTGGCCCACGGAGACGTCGTAGTGGCGCATGTGGCCGTAGACGGAGACCTCGCCGCCGTCGTGCTTGACCACGACCCAGTTGCCGAAACCCTGCGCCGGACCCGCGTTGATGACGGTGCCGTCCATCACGGCATAGATCGGTGTGCCCGCGTCGTTGGCGATGTCGATGCCCTGGTGCATACGGCCCCAGCGAGGGCCGAAGCCGGAGCTGAGGCGACCCGTCGACGGGGTGACCACGGTGCGGCCGTCGGATGTTCGGCCGGTCTGGTAGGCGACAGAGTCTGCCCCGACGGGCGGAACGATCTGGATAGTCCCGGGCGGGACATTTAGCAGCTGCTCTTCTGCGCGAGGGTCGAACACGATGGTGTGGTCGCCAGCGGTGATTGTCGCACCGGTGGTGAAGATTTGCGCAGCGGCGGCGGCGAGTGCGCCGGCGATCTGGGTGTCGCCGGTCGCAGGAGAGCCGTCGAGGTTGACGGTCAGCGCGTGGGCGGGGTCCGCGATTGCCGTGAGCGACAAGGCCGCGGTGACGGCGGCTGTGAGCAGATGTCGTTTCATAACTTCCGGGTTCCTCGCGTGTCGGGGTAGGAAAAGCGAACAGGCATAGAACTTAACCCCCCACATGGGGTCAAGCAACGGCGTGACATGGGCTTTTATCGAATTTCTGTTCGCCCCCGCCGGAAAAGTGCAGCGTAAGGCGTGTGTTACTAATGTGGAAATTGTTACTAAAGTGATTGGGCTCGGGGGTGGTCTGAATTACCCCCGGGCGTCGGTACGCGCACGCAAAACCCCGCTCCGGGGGAGCGGGGTGAGGTCGGGAATGGCTTAGAGTGTGATGCCGCGGGCCGCGAGCCACGGCACCGGGTCGACCGGGGTTGTTCCGTCGGGGTGGACCTCGAAGTGGAGGTGAGTGCCGGTGGAGAACCCGCGGTTGCCCATGCCGGCAATCTGCTGGCCAGCTCGCACGCGCTCACCTACGGCGACATTCAAGGTCTCCACATGGCCGTAGACCGTCACGGTTCCGTCGTCATGCTTCAGGCGGACCCACTGGCCGTAACCCTGGGCCGGACCGGAGTCGATTACGGTACCGTCCATGACCGCGAGGATCGGGGTGTTGGTCACGTTCGCAATGTCGATCCCGGCGTGGAACGCCCCCCAACGCGGGCCGAAACCGGATGTAAAGGCGCCCTCAGCAGGCTTGATGCTCGAAGGGGCGCGGAGCAGCTCGTCCGCCTTGGCCACGATCTCCGAGTGCTGGACAGCCTTGTCCAGCTGGCTGGAGAGGTTCTCCACCGGCTTGTACTCGGCAATCGCGAGGATCTGCGGAGCGGACTCGGCAGACGGCACCTCGGCGTCCACGACGTCGGCGTCGGCCGCTAGCTCGAAGTCCGCGGTGGGCTCGGTGACCTTGTCGGACTGGATGGCTGCTGCGGCGGCGCCGGAGACGCCAGCAGTGGAGACGGCGCCAGTGGCGACGGCAACAAGAGCGACGCGTCCCTTGTTGGGGGACTGCTTACGGTGCTTGCCGCCCTGGCGTGCCTTCGTGGAATTGAACATGTAGTCCTCTTCAGTCTGTCCGCTGGATTCCGTTCCGTGAAAGGATTGTGACCTTCCCGTTATCTACGAAGGGATACTGTAACGGTTAGGTCAAGGCATGGCAAGCCACATCGCGAATTTAGTTATACGTTTCACGGCGGCAATTGTTACACGGCCTCGGCCAGCCCTCTCACCGGCAGGTTTCAGGGTGTTCATCGCCCACTCGGCGCGGTGCGGGTGGGACAATGGGGTGGATGAGTACGAAGTCGAGCCCGCACACCACCCCGCCCACGGCCTCCTCCGCAGTGCGGCGGCGTCGCAGAACCGGAACAACGGGAAGAAAACGTGTCTCCGCGCCTCGCCCTGAGCCGGCCCCAACCGTTCCCGAGACGTGGTCCGAGCGGCTCCGCCATTACCTGCCGTTCGCGGCGGCGCCGAGCGTCGTTGCCGCGCTCGCAGTGGTGGCGCTGTGCCTCGCCCTCGTGCTGCTGTCGGGCTCCCCGATGGCGTACCTGCCGGCCGCGATTGGGGAGATGTGGCTCGTCTCCCACGGCGTGCCCGCGACCTTCGATGGTGTCACGCTCGGCCTGACCCCGATGCTGCCGCCGGTCGCCGTCGCCGCCCTTGTTGCGCAGCGGGTGCGCGTGGCTACGCGCAAGCGCGTCAGCATTCTCGACCTGGGTGCCATCGCGGCGCTTGGCCTGGGCATTCCGTTGACGCTCACCTTTATCGCGTTGTTCATGGTCACGGACGCGTCCGCTGTTTACCCGCTCGCACCCCCGCACCCACTTGCAGCTGTCCTTTTGCCCCTAGTGGTCCACGGGCTGGGCATGATTGTCGGCATCGGGCCGATTGTTTGGCGCGCGCTGGCGCGCAGGGTGGGCGCGCCCGACGTTGTTATCGATACCGCGCGCACCGCTTCCGCAATCGTCGTGCGCCTGCTCGCCGCAGCAGCTGTGGTCTTTCTCGGTCTGCTCATTGCGGGAGGGGAGAGGGTCTCGACGCTTATCGACGCCTTCCCCACGCTCCCGGGCACCGGGGTGGCGACCCTGATAGCGCTGAGCATCCTCTATCTGCCGAATGCCGTTCTGGCGATGCTGAGTGCGATGCTCGGGGGAAGTCTGGAGTACGCGGGTGCTTCCGCGTCCCTGTTTTCTGTCGACCCGGTAGCGCTGCCGCCGCTGCCTTTGTTCGCAGCGGTGCCAGGTGACGCCGCCGTGTGGGCGCCGGTGCTCATGCTCGTTCCCGCAGCGGTTCTGGCGCACTTTTTCGCCACCCGCGAATGCAGCGTCAAAGAGGTCCTTCTAGCAGCCGCGTGGGCGGCAGTGATTCTGTTCGTGCTCATGCCGTTCGGCGCGGGCGGCGCGGGCGCGTACGGCTACATCGGCGCGCACCCGGTGGCCACTCCCGCCCTTGTTCTGGGGTGGGTGGCCGCGATTGGTGTGGCAGTGCTGCTGATTGCCCGGTTGCGCCACCCCGCGGCCCCTGAACCGGAGCCTGAGGAAGAACCGGAGCCTGAAGCGGTGGAGGCGTCGCAAAGCGAGAAGCCCACGGGGGGAAGTACGAAATGGGTCCCGCCCACGGACGATGGCGGTCACGCGGGTTAAACTCGTCGCCGTGACTGAAAGATCCGAGAAATCTGTCGCCGTCCTCGTCTCCGGGTCGGGTACGCTGCTTCAGTCCATCCTGGACAACCAGGACGAGTCCTACCGGGTGAACCTCGTTGTCGCTGACACCGACTGCCCCGCACTCGAGCGGGCCTCAGCCGCTGGCGTGCGCACGGAAGTGGTCGAGCTGGCCGGCGACCGGGAGGAGTGGAACCTGCGGTTGCGTGACGCGGTGGTGGGCGGTCAGCCCGACATCGTCGTCTCCGCAGGTTTCATGCGCATCGTCGGCCCCGACTTCCTCGAGCGGTTCGAGGGCCGCCTTATCAACACGCACCCGGCATTGTTGCCGTCATTCCCCGGGGCGCACGCGGTGCGCGATGCGCTGGCCTACGGGGTCAAAGTCACCGGCACCACCGTCCACTTCATCGACGCCGGGGTGGACACCGGAGAGATCATCGCCCAGAAGGCAGTGGAGATCCGTGAGGGTGAGACCGAGGCGGAACTGCACGAGAGAATTAAGGTACAAGAGCGCGCGCTCATCGTCGACGTCCTGCGCAGCGCCCACATTGATAACGGAAAGGTCCATTTCTAATGGCTGAGAACCACATCGAGATCAAACGCGCGCTCGTCAGCGTTTACGACAAGACCGGGTTGGACGAGCTGGCAAAGGCGCTCGGCGAGGCCGGTGTCGAGATCGTCTCCACCGGCTCCACCGCGAAACGCATCGCCGACGCGGGTGTGAATGTCACTGAGGTCGCGGACCTCACCGGCTTCCCGGAAATTCTCGGCGGCCGTGTGAAGACACTGCATCCGCGCGTCCACGCCGGTATCCTCGCCGACCTGCGCGAGGAGGACCACGTGCGCCAGCTCGACGAGCACGGGATCGAGCCTTTCCAGCTCGTTGTGGTCAACCTGTACCCATTCGAGGAGACCGTGGCATCCGGCGCGTCGTTCGACGAGTGCGTGGAGCAGATTGACATCGGCGGGCCGTCCATGGTGCGCGCGGCGGCGAAGAATCACCCGTCTGTGGCCATTGTGACCGACCCGCAGCGCTACGGCGATGTGGCTGAGGCCGTTCGCGGCGGCGGTTTTTCCCTGGGTGATCGTCGGGAGCTCGCGCTCGAGGCGTTCTCCCACACCGCGGACTACGACGCGGCCGTTTCCGACTGGTTCGCGGAGCAGCTCGATGCCGAGGGAGAGGGTGACCTGCGCTACGGCGAGAACCCGCACCAGTCCGCCAGCCTGATCAACGAGGGATGGGGCCTGGCCAACGCCGTCCAGCACGGTGGAAAGGAGATGAGCTACAACAATTACCAAGACGCCGACGCCGCGTGGCGCGCCGCCTGGGACCACGACCGCCCGTGCGTCGCCATCATCAAGCATGCGAACCCATGCGGCATCGCTGTGTCCGATCATTCGATCGCGGAGGCGCACCGCAAGGCCCACGCCTGCGACCCCGTCTCGGCCTACGGTGGCGTTATCGCCGTCAACCGCGAGGTCACTGCGGAGCTCGCCGAATCCATCAAGCCAATCTTCACCGAGGTAGTCGTCGCGCCCTCCTACGAGGCGGCCGCCCTAGAAGTGCTCAAAGAAAAGAAGAACCTGCGCATCCTGGAAGTCGACCCCGAGTTCCGCGGCGAGGAGGTCAAACAGATTTCCGGCGGCTTCCTAGTCCAGGAGCGCGACATTTTCCAAGCCGAGGGCGACGCTACCGAAAACTGGCAGCTCGTCGCCGGTGAAGCTGCGTCCGACGAGGTGCTCGCGGACCTTGAGTTTGCGTGGCGTTCCATCCGCTGCGTCAAGTCCAACGCGATCCTCATCGCCGCCGACGGTGCCTCGGTGGGCGTGGGCATGGGTCAGGTCAACCGGGTCGACTCCGCCAAGCTCGCGGTAGAGCGCGCCAACACCCTCGACGAGGGAGTTAACCGCACGACTGGTGCCGTAGCCGCCTCCGACGCGTTCTTCCCGTTCGCCGACGGCTTCCAGGTTCTCGCCGACGCTGGCGTCACCGCCGTTGTGCAGCCCGGTGGGTCCATCCGCGATGAAGAGGTCATCGCGGCGGCCAACGAGGCGGGGGTAACGATGTACCTGACGGGTACGCGCCACTTCTCACATTAACGGCGAATCCCCAGCCCGCCGCCGGAAAAGGTGCTATAAACCAGGAAGTTGATAGTTCCATTGGAAGGCGCACCGCAATGCAGGGCAACAATTACGACTGGGGACAGCAGCGTCCCCCCACCGAGCAGTTCCCGCCCCAGGGCTACCCTTACGCAGCCCCTCAGCCAGCGCCCCAGCCGGCCAACGGAAACCGGGGTCTCATCGTCGCGCTCGTGGTGGGCGTGGTGGCGCTTCTGCTCGCTCTCGTGGGCATGATCGCCTACATGAGCGGCGCAGGTAACGGGTTCGGTTTCACCTCGGGCAACAATGGGAACACCCCGGTCACGGTCATGGAAACCCAGACCATGACCAGGCAGCAGCCGACCGAGCAGACCGGATCCGAGGGGGAGGTTAAAACGGTTACGGAGCACGCGCCGGCTCCGGCTTCCAACCGCGGCTGCGGGTACTCCAACTACGCCGCCGGAACGAGTGCGACCTCAGGTGAATTCGCTGCCAACGTGTACTCCGCCTTCCGGGACGCCTGCGCGAACGCTGGCGGCCCCAATGTCTCCGTCCGCGTTTACAGCCCGGTGACCGGCAAGAATTACAACATGAGCTGCAGCGGTTCCGGAACGGTATATTGCCGCGGTGGTAACAACGCCGTTGTCCGCATTTGGTGATGTTTGCAACGAAGCCGCGTTCCCTGTGCGCAGCCGTGGCGGCCGGTGCGGTGCTGTCGGCCTGCACGGTGGGCAGCCACGAGACAGTCCCTGCGGTGGTGACGTCGACGGTGCTCACCACCGTCGAGAACGAGCCAGTCCAGAGTGAGCCAGTCCAGAGCGAGGGGCAGCCAGCGCAGGAACGGCTCCAAGCAGTGGCGGACAGCGTGGCGCAGACGTTCGGGGGATCAGTGGGGGTCGCGGTCGCCGGCGCCGGGGGCGCCTTAGCGGGCGGGGACGACGGTGCGTACCCCGCGTGGTCCACCATCAAAGTGCCCATCGCCATTGCGGCCTCGCGCCTCGCCCCTGTCGAGGCGGAAGTATTCGGCCCCGCGGCGATCCAGGCCTCCGACAACGTCGCGGCGGAGAGTTTGTGGCTGGCGGTCACTCCCGGGGACGTCAACCAGGTCCTCGCAGACGCCGGCGTCGGCACGACTGTTAACACGGAGAAGATCCGCCCGGAGTACTCCGTTTTCGGGCAGACACTGCTCACAGCGAGCCAGGAGGCGACCCTCGCCTCACACCTCGGCTGCGTCGCCGGGGCGGGCCCCACGTTATCGCTGATGGGCAGTGTGAACTCAGACCAGGCGTACGGTTTCGGGCAGCTTCCGGGTGCCCGGCTCAAAGGCGGCTGGGGGCCGTCGACAAGCGGCGGGTATCAAGTTCGGCAGCTCGCGCTAGTGAGCAACAACCGCGGCGAGGACGTCGCACTCGGTCTCACGGTCATCCCGGCGTCGGGTGACTACGCCACCGGACAGGCAATGGCGACGGCGGTTGCGGAGGGCTTGCGCCCGCTTCTCGACGACCTCCCGACCGCGGCCTGCTAGGAGATGGTGTCCATCACTTTGGACACGAGGTCGAGGGTGCGCATACCGCGGTTGTCCGGCAGGTCGGCGTGGAGAACGTCGAGGACGGCGTCGGCGATCATGACCGAGGGCGCGGGCAGGGCGTCGTCGACAAGCGGGTAGGGGGCCTTGCCCGTGTTGTCGCGCAACTCAATTGCGGCGAGGGTCATCTGGAAGGGTAGGTCGATGCGCGGGTCGTCGTCGCCGACAATTTCTGCTGCGAGGCCGCGGAATACATCCTCCAGCGCCTGACGCGCGTCGTGGTAGTCGTGGAACTCCTCCGACAGCGCCACCGGCAGCTGGTAGAGCCGGCCAATGTTCCAATTGGAGGAAAGCAGGATGCGGGTCTCCGCCGCGACGAGCGCCCACAGCTTCAGCGCCGGACTTTCGTCCGTTTCTGCGAGGTCCTGGGCCAGGTCGAGAGAGGGCTGCACGGTACCCATGAGGAGGGTCAGGAAGATCTCCGCCTTGGACGGGAAGTGGTAGTACAGCGACGCCTGGCGGATCCCGACGGCGTCCGCGATCTGGTGGGTGGAGGTGGTGGCGAAACCCTGGGTGGTAAACAGCTCGGAGGAGGCGTCGAGAATCTCGTCGCGGGCGGTTTTTCCCCTGCGACGCGGACTGTTTTTGCGGGGGCGGCCCACTGTTCCAGACATGGCATCCAATTCTAAAGCACCCGCCCTCCACCGGAGTGGAGTGGCGGGTGCCTTTTCGAGTCGAAAAACTCTTACGCTGCTGTTGTCAACCGAGCCCTTAGCGGCTGGTGAACGGCAGGAGAGCCATCTCGCGGGCGTTCTTCACAGCGGTAGCGACCTGGCGCTGCTGCTGCGGGGTCAGGCCCGTGACGCGGCGGGAGCGGATCTTGTGGCGATCCGAGATGAACAGACGCAGTGTCTTGACGTCCTTGTAGTCGACCTTCTCAATGCCTTCGGCCTTGAGCGGGTTCTTCTTCGGGCGACGGGACTGCTCCATGCGCTGCTTGCGCTGGTTATTTCCACGCTTCATAGTGTTAGCTCCTCCTTACCACGAGGACTTACGGACGCCCGGAAGCTCACCGCGGTGAGCCATCTCGCGCATGCGGACACGGGACAAACCGAACTTGCGGAGGTAGCCGCGGGGGCGACCGTCGTGCGAGTCACGGTTACGCACGCGGGCCGGGGAGGCATCGCGCGGCTGGCGGTTGAGCTCAAATTGAGCGTCGAGACGGTCCTCATCGGACGTCTCCGGGTTACGGATGATTGCCTTGAGCTCAGCGCGGCGCTCCGCGTAACGTGCGACGATCTCCTTGCGCTGCTCGTTTTTGGCGATCTTAGACTTCTTAGCCATAAATTATCGCTCCTCGCGGAATTCGACGTGCTTGCGAACTACCGGATCGTACTTCTTCAGCGTGATGCGGTCCGGGTTGTTGCGCTTGTTCTTGCGGGTCACGTACGTGAACCCGGTGCCCGCGGTGCTCTTCAGCTTGATGATCGGGCGGATATCGTTACGTGCCATTAGATCTTCTCACCTCGTGCGCGGATTGCGGCGACGACAGACTCGATGCCGTCGCGGTCGATGATCTTCAGTCCCTTGGTGGAGACGTTCAGGGTGATGGTACGGCCCTCGGAGGGCAGGTAAAACCGCTTCTTCTGCACGTTGGGGTTCCAACGGCGCGAGTGGCGGCGGTGCGAGTGCGAGACAGTCTTGCCGAAAGACGGCTGACGTCCCGTGACCTGGCAATGTGCCGACATGGGTTGACTTCTTTCTCTTCTGCCGCCCACGCGCTGATTACCTGTGAGGGTGACACCGCACTCGAGGGGTGAGGCCCTATCGAGGGTGCCGGTAGCAATCGGTTGACGCAGGCGTAAACGTGTACTTCGACAACAGCGAGAGTCAACACTACAGGGTCACTGCGGGTTTTCCTAATCGCATTTCCGCTTCTCGACGCCCGCCCCCGCGCCATGGTACTACTTTCACGCATGCGCTCGAAATCTTCCCGAATCGTCGCCCTCGACGTCGCCCGCGGTATCGCGATTCTGGGCACCCTGGCGACGAACATCTGGATCTTCGCCTACTCCGCAGCCTCCGGCTCCTCCCCCACGATGGAGGCGCTGCTGAAAGACCCGGATTTCTCCATGGCGGGTGAAATTACCCGCGGCGGCGGCGCGGAGGCGGTGATCAACGCGGTGCTCCACCTAGTCACGGACGGCAAGTTCCTCGGCCTACTGACAATCATGTTCGGCATCGGTCTCGAGATCCAGCGGCAGTCCGCCGTGCGCAAGGAGCGGCGGTGGCCGGGCGGTTATTACTGGCGCGCTGCGCTGCTTGCGACCGAGGGCCTTCTCAACTACATCTTCGTCTTCGAATTTGATGTGCTGATGGGCTACGGTCTCACCGCGCTCGCCGTCGCCCCGATCATCGCGCGAAGCGAGCGCGTTCAGAAGGTGTTCATGTGGGCCGCGATCGTCGTTCATGTTGCGGTCATCGCGCTTATCGACGTCTCACTCCACCTGTTCCAAAGCTCCGCCAGCGAGGACGAAGTCGCTGCGGCGTCCGAATCCATGCAGCTCTACGATTCCACGGGGAGCTACTGGGCGATGGTGCACACTCGCGTGACGCACTTCGTGGACGGGCGCTTCGAAATTCCTATTCTGATCATGATGGGCCTGGGGATGTTCACCCTCGGCGCGCGCCTCTACCGCGCAGGCCTGTTCGCTCCCGACCGCGGAGATTTGCGCCGGAAGGTCCTCATCTTCGGCCTCGGCGTCGGGCTGCCCGTGGACTGGGGCTTGCGTTTATTCGCGACCTCGACCGCGGCGACGTCCACACGCTACATCACATCCGCCATCGTCGCGTTCGGCATCCTCGCACTCATCGCCGAGTACTACGTCAGGCGCGGCAATGAGCTAGGCGCGGTGGGTAAAGCACTCACCTCTGTCGGACGGATGGCGCTGACTTGCTACATCCTGCAGAATCTCATCTCCTCGGTGCTGTTCTACGACTTCGGCCTCGGGCTGGCGCGGCGCACGTTGGGGCCGGGGCAGATCTACTGGGTGATGGGCATCTACCTGTTGATATGTGCGTTCCTCGTCGGATTCAGCATGTTGTGGCTGCGCCGGTTCAAGCGCGGCCCCGTCGAGATTGCCATGCACCGTCTTTACCGCTGAGCAATCACGAGGGCTCCGGTGGCGCCTGCCACCGCAAGGGGAGCGAGTAAAGCTCCGTAGCACACGAACTGCCGCCACGGCACGGGCTCGCCGGCGCGACGGAGCTGGTCGGCCCAGAGCAGCGTCGCAAGAGACGCCCACGGCGTCACGATCGCGCCGGCGTTGACGCCGATCAACAAGGCCACGAGCTCCGTCGGGCCAGAAGCGGCGGGTTCAAGGAGGAAGTACGCGGGGATATTGTTGATCAGGTTTGCCGCAACCGCCCCGGCCCCCGCCATTGCCCACACTCCGCTGACGCTGACGGTGCCCCAGAGCGTGATAGCCGCCGTAGCCGCGGAGGAGAGCGCAAGTGCCAACGCGAGCGCGGACCAGGGGATCAGCGAAAGCCGCAGTGCGCCCCGGGTTTTGCTGCCCACCAGCAGAACCATCGCTAGGGCGGCGGCGGAGCTGGTAACCCAATACGGGATCGGCGTCAACAGAGCGCACATCGCCGCCCCCACAACCGCGAGCGCCGCCACGGGCGGTGCGGGAGTGTCGCCGTGGTTGGTGGGGGAGCGCGTCGGGTGGGCGTCGATAAGCAGCGCCGCGATGACTGCGACGGCGATGGCTACCAGCGACGGTGCGGCCGCGATTCGGACGTACTGCGGCCCGATGGTGCCTAGGGCCAGGAGGTTCGTCAGGTTGGAGACCGCCAAAGGTAACGAGGCGAGGTTGGCGATCCAGACGACTGGCAGCGCGAGCGAGGTGACGCGCGAACCGCGGCGGCGGGCGAGGTGCACGGCGAGCGGGGTGAGCATGATCGCCGTCGTGTCCAACGAGAGGAATACCGTCGCGACGACGCAGAGCGCCAGGAACCCGAAGCGCCGGACGCGCGCCGCCGCCCACTCGAAAACACCGACCTCGGAGGCGAGGTTGACCACCACCGACATCCCCCCCGCGAAACCGAGGACGGGCAGAAGTCGGCGCAGCAACGTTACTGCCTCGGTGGTGTCGACGGCGGCGAGAGCCGCGACGGAGGCGGTGGCGAAAAAGGGGAGCAGAAAACGGGTTCGGGTCATCGCGTCCTGAGCTCAAAAGGTTCAAAGGGGATTAGGTATCTGCGCACGTCACCTGTAGGATATTGCGAGTTGTCCAGCGTACGCCGGACGAAAGACCATTTTCGCACCCAACTCGGGCACGATCTGCCGATGACGAATCGCGGAACCGACCCGTAGTTCAATCCTGAGGGAGACGAATCCAGCATGAAGAATGATATTCACCCGGATTACCATCCGGTGATCATCCAGGACGGTAACACGGGAAACAAGTTCCTGACCCGCTCCACGATGACCTCCGACCGCACCGAGCAGTGGGAAGACGGCAACGAGTACCCGCTCGTCGTCGTCGACGTGACCGCAGAGTCCCACCCGTTCTGGACGGGCGCTCAGCGTCTCATGGACACCGCCGGCCGCGTTGAGAAGTTCAACCAGCGCTACGGTGGCCTTGCCCGCCGCAAGAAGAAGTCCGCTAACTAGTAGGTCGAAGGAGGAGAAGACAACATGGCTGTACAGAAGTTCCGTAAGTCCCGCGCTAACACGCACTCGCGACGCTCCCAGTGGAAGGCCGACAACCCCGACCTGCAGACCGTCAAGATCGATGGCCAGGAGGTGCGCATCCCGCGCCGTCTGGTCAAGGCCGCCAAGGCCGGCCTCATCGACGTCGAGCAGTTCTAGCTAGCTCTCGCACCAACCGGGCACCTCGTGACGAGGCGGCCCGGTTTTTGCTTTCAGCAAACGCTCAGGAAACGTTACGTCACACTCGCTGCAGCCCGCAGACGTGGCACAGTGGCAGGGAGGACAATGATGCGTCATGAACAATCCCATACCGCCTCAGGGGAACACGCAGCCCCGCCGCTCGGGTACAGGCCCGGCCATCGCCGTCGCACTCGTCACATCGCTGATCGCCGGGGCTGGTGCCGGCTACCTCGCCGGCAACGCGGCTGGGGATGCGAATGCGTCCTACGTCAGCGACGCGCTCGACGCGAAGCCCGCCTCCAACAGTGAACCCGCACCGGAAGGGTCTGTCGAAGAGGTCGCCGCGACAGTCCTCCCCGCAGTTGTGTCCATCACCGTTGAGGGCCCGCGCGGGAGCGCGGAGGGCTCCGGATCGATTATTTCCGGCGACGGTTACGTGCTCACCAACCACCACGTCATTGCCGAGGGGGAAAGCGGGGCAAAGATCGCGGTGACGCTTAACGACGGCACCACCCACCCCGCCACCTACGTCGCCTCCGACGTCAACACCGACGTGGGCGTGCTCCAGATCGAGGGCGTGCAGAACTTGCCTGTCATCCGCTTCGGTGACTCGGATGAGCTGCAAGTGGGGCAGGAAGTGGTGGCGGTGGGTTCACCACTGGGATTCTCGGCCACCGTGACCAGCGGCATCGTCTCGGCGCTCAACCGCCCGGTGCGCGCCGCCCAGGGCGGTGGTGAGAGCTCGTTGATGGACGGCATTCAGACCGACGCCGCCATCAACCCCGGCAACTCCGGAGGCCCGCTGGTGGACATGAACGGAAACCTCGTCGGCATGAACTCGGTCATCGCATCGATGTCGTCCAGCCCGCAGGGCGGCGCGGGATCTATCGGCCTCGGGTTCGCTATTCCGTCGAACTTCGCGCAGCGCGTAGCCAAGCAGCTCATCGAGACGGGTGAGGCGCGCCAGCCGATGCTCGGTGTCCAGGTCAGCATCGTCGATCCGGCCCGCGGCGCGACTGTGGCGGGCGTGGAGCCCGGGAGCCCCGCGGACAAGGCGGGTCTCAAGCCCGGTGACGTGATCACGCGCCTCAACGACCGGCCAATCGATTCTGCCGACGCCCTGATCGCCGCGACCCGCTCCCGTGATTTCGGGGAGACCGTGACACTTCAGGTTCAATCCGAGGGAAGCGAAGATTCGCGATCGGTAGATGTGACGCTTAGTTCGGAGTAAGTTCTAATCTGCACCGTCGCCGATCTCGGCGGCACCGAAAAGAAAGAAGGAAAGCCCATGTCAAACACGCTTGACGCTCTGGAACTCGCCGAGCCAGATGACGCTTTCCTGCTCGCGACTGAGATGCAGGACAACACGCCGGTGCCGCCGTGCGCCTTGGTCGTGCTCGTGTCCGACCACCGTTTCGAGGATCCCGAGGATGACACGCACCGGCTAGTCGGTGAGCTCTTGTTCGAGGCGGGGTTCAAGGTCGACGCCGTCGTTCGCGTGAAGTCGAAGAAGGCGGATATCCGCAAGGCGATCGAGACGGGCGTCGTCGGTGGCGTGGACCTCGTTCTCACAGTCGGCGGCACCGGTGTCGGGCCGCGCGACAAGACCCCGGAAGCGACCCGCGCGGTCATTGACAAGATGGTCCCGGGTGTCGGCCAGGCGATCAGATCCTCGGGGCAAAGCGTCGGCGCTGTCGACGCTGCGACGTCGCGCGGAATTTGCGGCGTCTCCGGATCGACGGTGGTGGTCAACCTCGCCGCGAGTCGCCAGGCGATCCGCGACGGTATGTCCACTCTTCAGCCGCTGGTCACCCACTTGATCGCGGATCTGAACCAATACAGCGTCTAGGCCCGAGACCGTGGCAGATAAGAAGAGGCGGCGCGCGAAGCGCACCGCCGATGCTGACTACGACCGGGACGCGGACACCGTGATGCCTCGCGCCGCAGACGACCCTTTCGTCGTTTTGGACGAGGACGCTGCGCCCCCGCTAACGGACCTTGAATACTACGAGGACGAGCGCCCGCCACATTACGGAAGCTGAGTGCTGCCCGGGCGGTTCTGCCCGGCCAGGAGGTCGCGGATCTCGGTGAGGAGCTCCGTGTCCGTCGGGGCGGGTTCGTCCTCGCTGATGCCCCGGCGGCGCTTCTGCATCTCGTCGAGTTTGTTCATGGGTGCGACGATGAGGGAGTAGACCACAGCCGCAATGAGCAGGAAGTTGATGATGGCGGTCAGCAGCGCGCCGAAGTTCAGGAAGGTTGCGTCGTTTCCGGGGATGGCGTTGAATCCGAACCCGTAGTCCGTTCCGCCGAGGCTGGAGATAAGCGGGTTGATGATGTTGGTGGAAAACGCGGTGACAATGGCGGTGAATGCGGAGCCGATGACGACACCAACCGCGAGGTCGATGACGTTGCCGCGCATGATGAAGTCTCTGAAACCTTCAAGCATGCCAGGAATCTTAGACGTTTAACCCGGTGCCGGCCCACCCAACACGACAGTTAAAGGCGAAGATAGGGAAGCGGCGGCCACTGAGGCAGCCTCCGAGTTCCGGAGCAGGAGCATCACTGTGCCCTCCTCGGCCCCCGCGAGCACGACCCGCCCACCGGTCGCGACGGTCGCCGGCCGCACACCGTCCGCCGAAACCGTAACCACGTCAACGGTTGCTCCGTGGTGGAGCATGGGGATGATGTCGGGCTCTGCCAGAGCTACCGGGACGAGGGAGTAGGTCTCTGGCGGCTGCCCGGCCACGAGCTCGCGTACGAGGTCGGGCCCGACCAAGCGGGTCGAGGTGACGACCTCGCCCCTCGACGCCGGCGCCGCGAGGATCTGGCCCGTGGCGGCGTCGAGTTCGGTCAGGGCGTTGTCGGGGACCGCATCCGCCGGCATCCTCCGCAGCTCGACGTCCGAGGCCTCGACAACCTCCCCCGCGGCGGTGGCCCGGGAGAAGGTGGCCACGACGGGGTCCGCGTTGCGGTGTGCGAGCGCGTTGAGACCGGCCGCGGCCAGAAGGGCTCCGGCCGCGACCCGGCGCACCAGCACACTGCGCCGATAACCGGGTTCGCGGAGAATATGCAGTAGGTTCTCGGTCGCCTTCACACCATATTGGACTGCCTGCGGACGGGAATGGTTCCCTACAGCTCGAAAACACCGTCTTCGGTGATCACGGCGTCGGCGGGGACGTCGTGGGCGTCGTGCGGCACCCCGTCCACGAACTCGCGGGCGTAGACCACGGCGACGGTAGGCACCGCCACACCCGCGAGCGCCCGGTCGTAGTAACCGGCGCCCTTGCCCAGCCGCATCCCGTCACGGCGGCTGACACCCAGAGCAGGAACGACGATCACGCAGCATGAACGCAGGACGTTCGAGTTGAACCGCGCCCCTGCCGGTTCTGTAATGCCGAGGGCGCCAGGCCGGGCGACCTCCGTGTGCGGCGTCCAGTGCAGCACACCGCCAGCCAGCGAGACGGGGAGAAAAAGGTTCCGGCTGGCAGCGGCGAGCGAGGCCACGAACCCGCCGCCCCCGGGTTCGGACGGCAGAGGGTGGTACGCCGCCGCGTTGCCGCCGCCGAAGGAAGCGACGTAGCGGACGGCGTGTGCGGTGATCGACCGGTCCAAATCGCGCTTGAGCTCGGGGTTGTCGCGGAGGTGGCGTCGATAAGCGTGGTGTTGCTCACGCATCGCCTGCTTGGAGGTCATGGGCACATACTCGCACAGGAAACGCCCAAGGGTCGCTCGCGGGAATGGGTGGCCGCGCGGGTAAGCTGCTCACTTATGCGGACAACCAGTGAGAACTCTTCGCCCGGAATCAGGACCGTCGTTGTGCCGGCGGCCGGTATGGGAACCAGGTTCCTGCCAGCGACGAAGACTGTTCCGAAGGAGCTTTTGCCCGTGGTGGACACGCCGGGCATCGAGCTGATCGCCGAGGAGGCGGCCCAAGCCGGCGCTACGCGCTTGGCGATTGTCACGGCCCCGGAGAAGCAGGAGATCATGCGCCACTTTGGCCGGTTCGAGTCGCTGTGCGAAACGTTGGCCGAGCGCGGCAAGACCACTCAGGTGGAGAAGGTCGCGCGCGCCGCGCAGCTGATCGACGCCGTGTCGGTTGTCCAGGACAAGCCCCTCGGCCTGGGCCACGCGGTGGGTTGCGCGGAATCCGCCCTCGATGACGATGAGGACGTCGTCGCGGTGATGTTGCCGGATGACCTGGTGCTACCGAACGGTGTGATGGAGAAGATGGCGGCCGTGCGCGCGGAGCTCGGCGGATCCGTGCTGTGCGCGTTCAACGTCACCCCGGACGAGGTGTTCAACTACGGCGTGTTCGATGTCGAGGAGATCGAGACCGATTTCGGCGGGTTCGCGGTGAAGAAGGTCCGCGGGATGGTGGAGAAACCGGCGAAGGAGGAGGCCCCCTCGACGCTGGTGGCCACGGGGCGCTACCTGCTCGACCGCGGGATTTTCGACGCGTTGCGCCGCATTACCCCGGGCAAGGGTGGCGAGCTTCAGCTCACGGACGCGATCGCGCTGATGATCGCCGAGGGCCACCCGGTGCATGTGGTCGTGCACGAGGGAAAGCGCCACGACCTGGGCAACCCCGCCGGTTACATCCCGGCGAACGTGGATTTCGGACTGCGCGACGAGAAGTACGGCCCGGCACTGTACACCGCCATCAAGGCGATCCTGCGCGAATACGAAGCAGAAATGTAGTCTGCGAGCATGGTGGCCATGATGCGGAGTGTGGAGGACCAGTTAGCGATCGTGGTCGACGCCGCGCCAGTGCCGGAGCCGATCCGCGTCGGAATCACCGATGCCCTCGGCCTCATGTGCGCCGAGGAGGTCTCGGCGGCTAACCCGCTGCCGGGGTTCCCGCAGGCGGCCGTTGACGGCTACGCGGTGCGTGCGGTCGATGTCGGCGGCGGGGTCGCGCTGGGTTCGGGGCCGGAGAAAGATCGGCCGGTGGAGCGTTCGCTGCCCGTTGTCGGCGAGGTCGCCGCGGGATCGCAGAAGCCGCTGCGCCTGCAACCGAAACAGGCGGTGCGGGTCGCCACGGGCGCCCCTTTGCCCACGCTCGCGGACGCCGTGCTCCCGCTGCAGTGGAGCGACCGCGGACGCAAGCGGGTGACCCCGAGTCGGCCCGTGCGCACCGGCGACTTCGTGCGCAAGGCGGGCGACGACATCCAGCCCGGTGACGTCGCGGTGCGGCAGGGATCGGTTCTCGGCCCCGCGCAGATCGGACTTCTCGCTGCGTCCGGGCGTGACAAGGTGCTTGTCTACCCGCGTCCGCGAGTGACCGTCATGTCCTTCGGGTTAGAGCTGGTGGACATTGAACGCGACCCGGGCCTCGGCCAGGTGTACGATGTAGCCTCCTACGCGGTGGCGGCCGCGGCCAAAGAGGCCGGGGCGACGGTGACCCGGGCCGGCATCATTAATGCCGAGCCGCGCAGGCTGAAGGAGACGATTGCGCACCAGGCGTCGAGAAGTGAAATGCTCATCATCACGGGCGCCGTCGGCGGAAGCGGCGCAGAGCCGGTGCAGAACGTCCTGCGCGACCTTGGCGAGATCGACACCACCCGCGTGGCGATGCACCCCGGCTCTGTCCAGGGTTTCGGGCTAGTCGGCGAGGAGCGGATCCCGGTGTTCTTGCTCCCGCCGAACACGGTCAGCTCACTGGTGATTTTCGAGGCCCTGATCCGGCCGACGATCCGGCAGTCCCTGGGCAAGGCCGAGCCGACGCGGCGCACCGTGCAGGCCCGTTCCCTCGGCCGCATCGAGTCCTTGCCCGGCCGCCTGGGGTTGGTGCGCGGCCGGCTCATGCGCGACGCGGAGACCGGTGACTACCTGGTCCAGAGCCTCAGCGGCGCGGAGGGGGCACCCGCACACCTGCTTGCCGGGTTCGCCGAGGCCAACGCGTTGATCCGCATCCCCAGGGATATCACGGAGGTCCGCCCCGGAGACCTCGTCGACGTCGAATTTCTCCAGCAGCGTTAAGTGGTGGGGGCAATGTTGCGCTTCCTCGGGTCGAGCTCGTACCACCCGGGTTGGCCGGAGAGCACGGGGGAGGTCGAACTGTGTGACGGCGCGCGGTTGCGTCTGCGACCACTGAACTCGAGCGACGGGCGCGATTGGGCGCGCTTCCGCATCACCGACGAACGCTGGCTCAGGCCCGTCGAGCCGACGGTTCCCACCTCGTGGACGGCAGCGCACACGCGGACAGCCTGGCGCGCCACCTTCGCCAACCTGCGGAGGATGGCCTCGGACGGCGTCGTGGTCCCGCTGGTGATTGAAGTCGACGGGTATTTCGCGGGCCAAGTCACTCTCGGCAACATCCAGCACGGATCCATCAGCGAGTGCTGGATCGGGTACTGGGTCCATTCGGCGTTCATGGGCCGCGGCGTGGCGACGGCCGCGTGCGCCCTCGGCACCGACCACGCCTTCGGGCGCGTCGGGTTGCACCGTGTCACCGCCACCTACCTGCCCGACAACCCCGCTTCGGGCAGGGTGCTGATTGCCAACGGTTACAGCGAAGAGGGATACCTGCGCCGCAACCTGCACATTGACGGTGCGTGGCGCGACCACCACTTCGTCGCACTCAACGTCGATGACTACGGCACCACGGCGGTGGCCCGCCTAAAATCGGCGGGAAAAATTCGGCGTGCCTTAAGCGGGCAGTCAGCTCCTGACCGATAGCCTGAGCTTCGGTTTAACTGTTCGTACCTGCCGGAAGAAAGGTGGCCTCCCGCATGGGCAGCCTCAGCTTGATTATCGTGCTGATCATCGTCGTCTGGGTGATCGTGCTGGCCCCGATCGTCATGGGCAACAATAAGCCGATCCGCCACTCCGGCGATGGGTACGACGCCACCCGGGTCCTCCACACCGGAGGGAGCGAGCCCGTGGCGCAGCGCCGCCGCCCGAAGCTCTCCGCCGCGGACGTGCACCGCCACGACGACGCCGACCTCGAGGAGTATGAGGTCGTGGAGGCGGAGGCCGCGCCGCTGGCCGTGACGGTGCTCGCGGAGGCTTCCGAGGACGAGCTTGTCGACGGTGAGGTTGTCGACGACGGCGCCGCCGAGGATAAATCCGGTTCGACCGCCCTTTCCGTCCTTAACGCGCAGGACGACGAGCGCGCGGATGACGAGCACACGGACAGTGAGGGGCAGGACTTCTACGAATTCAACGACTCCTACGCGTCGCCCGGCGACTACGGTTACGCGGAGCCAGAGGACGCCGGGGACACCGAGACAGATTCGGACACCGACGACGCTGACAACGCCGAGGTTGCCGACTCCGAATCTGGTGAGCTCACCGACGACGAGATCGCGTTCGCGCAGAACCGCCGCGGTCGTGGCGGGTGGGATCCGGTCCGTGAGCGCGCGGCACGCGCCGACCGTTTCCAGCGCCGCCAGCGCACCCTGCTCGGTCTCATCGTCGCCGATGTCATCGCGTTCGTGGCCGCGTTCGTCGCCGGCGGCTGGGCCTGGGCGGCGCCGATTCTGACTATCGCGCTGACCGTGTGGTACATGGTCGCGCTGCGTTCCGTGGTTCGCCAGGAGCGCGCCCTGCTCGCGCGTCGCGTCCGCCAGCTCCGGCGCGCGCGCCTCGGGGTCGTTACCGCGGAGGCTGCATCTGCTGCCCCCCGACAGCGCCGCATGCCGGGTGCGGTCATCGTCGAGCTCGATGACGAAAGCCCGGATTTCAGCAACCTTGAGAACCACCGCGGGGGCGCTTCCGAATATGCGCGCGTGCGCTACGAGTACGACGACTACCACCGGGCCAGCTAATGCGTCGCGCGGTCCTCGCCGTCGCGTTGCTCAACCTGGCCTACTTCGTGGTCGAATTCACCGCTGCGGCGGCGATCGGCTCCGCCTCGCTCTTCGCCGATTCGGTCGACTTCCTTGAGGACACCGCGATCAACCTGCTTGTGTTTGCCGCTGTGGCGTGGCCGGCAGCGCGCAGGCGCGTCGCCGGTCAGGTCCTCGCCGGGCTCATCCTCATCCCCGCGTTCGCCGCCTTAGCCATGGTGGTGCATAAGATCCTCAACCCCGTTCCGCCTTCGCCCGAGGGGCTCACCCTCGTGGCAAGCGGCGCGCTCGTGGTTAACGTCGTCTGCGCTGTCATCCTCTTGCGCGTGCGCGGGGCGGGCATCTCGCTGGCCACAGGGGCATGGCTGGCGGCGCGCAACGACGCCCTCGGGAACGTGTTGATCATCGTCGCTGGCCTGCTCACTTTCCTCTACCCCACGCCCTGGTTCGACATCGTGGTGGGGCTGATTATCGCTGCGGTGAATTTCTCCGCGTCCAAGGAAGTGTGGGACCAGTCCCGCACTTGATCGCCTAGGCTTCGGCGCCCCACACGCCGGAGCAGCCCCTGCGCCAACTGCCGACCAGGTGCGTATCGACGATCCCGGTGGACTCCATCAAGGCGTACATGGTCACAGGCCCGACGAAGGTGAATCCCCGCGCCTTGAGATCCCTCGCCAGCTGCTCGGACTCGCGCGAGCGCGTAGGCACTTCGTCCATCGTGCGCGGGGCAGGCGTGGTATCGGGCTGGTAGGACCACACGAACTCTCCCAGATGCGTGCCCTCACCGCGCAAGGCGACTGTTGCCCGGGCGTTGGTAAGTACTGCCTCTAGCTTGCGGCGGTTGCGTATCAAGGAAGCGTCGCCAAGCAGATGCTCGACCGACTCCATGCAGACGAGTTCATCGGGGTCGAAACCGCGGAAAGCCTCGCGCAGTGCGTCGCGCTTCTGCAGGATGAGCCGCCACGACAGGCCGACTTGGAAACCCTCCAGGCAGACGCGCTCGAACATGCCGCGCTCGTCGCGCACTGGCATGCCCCACTCGGTGTCGTAGTACTCGCGCAACAGTGGGTCGCTGGCGGCCCACGGCGGGCGGGCGAGCCCGTCGTCGCCGACGACGGGGCCGATGATCGCGCCGAATTCGGAAGAAGTCATGTCCTATTGGACTGTAGTTCGCGCCCGCAGGTTCCGCGGGTAATCTGTACCGCATGAACAGGCCCGCGGTCCGCGATTTCGCACTCCTCGTGCTGCGTTTCGTCCTCGGTGCGGTCTTCGTCGGGCGCGGGTACCGCCGCTGGTTTGAAACGGGCATGCGGGAGAGCGCCAGCCAGTTCGCCCAGTGGGGCGTGCCGCAGCCGCGGGTGAGCGCCTACCTCGCGGGGTCGGTGGAGCTGATCGGCGGGGCACTGCTCATCATCGGGTTACTCACCACGCTGGTTGCAGGTGCGCTCGCGCTGCTTGCCGCCGCGGCCACCTATTTCGTCCACCTCGAGCACGGTTTCTTCTCGGAGTCGGGCGGCGTGGAGTACCCGCTGGTGTTGACGGTGGTGTTGCTCATCGTCGTGGTCTTCGGGGCCGGGCGCGCCAGTTTGGACGGGGTGCTCACCCGTGGTTAGCCATGACGAGGTGCGGTGCGCGCTCTCCGCCCGCGTCGACGGGGAGTTCAGCGGGTTGGATGACGCCGTGGTGGACGCCCACGTCGCGGAGTGCGCTGATTGCGGTGCCTATTACCAACGACTTTTGTCTCTTTCCCGCAACCTGAGCTTCGCGGAGGTCGACGGTGGTATGGCGCCGCCGGCGGACCTCTCCCGGGTGATTCTCGAGGGAGTAGAGGGGCAGTGGCGCAAGCTTTCCCAGCGCCGTCTGGTACTTCTCGCCCTTGGCCGGGTCGCGCTCGCCGCGGTGGCGCTGCTGTGGGGGGCGTGGGCGGTTACGTTCCTCGCCGCCGACGGTGACCCCTCCACTGCATCTGTGCGCCTGGGTGTCGCCTGCGCGCTGGGGTACGCGGCGCTGCGCCCCGCGCAAATTCCGGGCATTGCGCTGATCGTGGGAACGATGTTCACCTTCACGCTCGGCTTCGTCGTGCGCGACGCGGTGCTGCAGACGGGGGACAGTTCCGCCGCCCACGTTCTCATCCTGCTTCCGACACTGCTCGCGCTGGTGGGAACGCTCGCGGCGGACCGCGGCCCGCAGATCACTCAGGCGTGGCGGCTGCTGAACGCGGATCCCTCCTAAGTGGCAGCTACTGCCAGCTGGGCAGCCACATGATGTCGTTGTAATAGCCGTCGGGGATCCGGATTCCGTAGAGAATGGGCGCCCAGTAGACGAACATCCCGATCACCAGCGCCATGTACAGCACCACCGCGAGGTGGCCGCTGGTAACGGGGTAGCCGGCGAATCGCCGCAGCCGCTTGCTGGCCACCGGCCGACCGAGCCCAGCCACTGTCCCCAGTATCAACGAGATGAGAACGATCGTGAACGGCGCGAGCGCGGCGGCGTAGAAGAAATACATCTGCCGGTCGAACGCCGCCAGCCACGGCAGGAAACCGGCGGCGAAGGCGACCACCGGGACAATCACGCGGTAGTCCCTGCGGGTGAGCCACACCCAGGCTGACCACAGCAGCACGGGCACGGTCAGCCACCAGATGGCGGGTGCGCCGAACAGGAAGATCATCTCGCGGCAGGTTGCCGCGCCGCATTTGATGTCCGTCGCCGAGTAGTAGAGGATCGGCCGTGCACCCACTAGCCAAGCCCACGGCTTCGAGTCCCAGGGGTGGGAATGCCCGCTTGACGACGTCAGGCTGGCGTGGAACTGCGCCACCGAGAGGTGGTAGTAAAGCCAGCTCGCCACGGTGTCGGGCAGCACGTTCAACCACGGCCAATCGGAACCGCTGATTGTGCCGTCCGTGGCGGCGTGGCGGTACACCGAGGTTTCGGAGGCGAACCACGCCCGCCACGCCCAGATGTAGAGAAGGGCAGGCACGAGGACGAGGGAGGCCAGGGCCGCCGGGATGTCGCGAAGCAGCGTGCCCGCGACGGGGCTTCTCACGCCGTAGCGGCGGCGCAGCCAGAGGTCCCAGAATGCCGAGAGCAAGCCGAAAAACGCGATGTAGTACAGCCCCGACCACTTCACACCCAGCGCGAGGCCGAGCAGGACGCCGGCGGCGAAGCGCCACCACCGGAAGCCCAGGCGGGGTCCGAGGGCACCGGCGAAGGCCTCCCGGGGGGCGCGGTGCATCCGCTCGTGAACCTGCCGCATGTCACCCGCCAGCGCCCACGCCGCGGCGACGACGAAGAACACCTGGAACACGTCGAGCATGCCGAATTTCGAGGTGACCAGCAGCACGCCGTCGAACACCGCGATCATGCCGGCGAAAAACGCCAGCGTCGTCGACTGGCTGAGCCGGCGGCACAGGAGCATGGTGAAGATGACGATTCCGACCCCGAACAGGGCGGGCATGAGGCGCCAGCCGAGCGGCGTGTAACCGAACAAGAACTCACCGACGGCCAGAAGCTGCTTGCCCAGCGGCGGATGCACGACGAGACCGTAGGCCGGGTTCGACTCGATCCCGCCGAGCACCGGGTTCTCGAACGAGCGCACCATGTCCCACGCCTGCGGCACGTAGTGCTTCTCGTCGAACACGGGCGTGCCACCCGCCGTCGGCTGCGTCAGGCCCAGGAAACGGGTAAACAGCGCGAGGCCCGCGACGATGGCGAGCGCCACGGTGTCGCGCCGGGCCCACGGGACCGTCACAGGTGCGCTGGGAGCGGGGGAGATAGCCGTAGTCACTCAGGGGATATTACCCTTGGACGCCATGAGCGCCCGTGAATCAACCGTCCCCGCCACGGGCGTCGTCCTCGCGGCGACCCCACTCGGCAACATCGGCGACGCGTCCCCGCGCCTCGTCGAGGCCCTGCGCTGCGCTGACGTCATCGCCGCCGAGGACACCCGCCGCACCCGCCAGCTTGCCGCGGCCCTGGGCGTGGAGCTGGAGGCGAAGGTGGTGTCCAACTTCGACCACAACGAGAAACTCCGGGTCGACGAGCTTATCGACGCCGCCCGCGACCGCATGGTCCTCGTCGTCACCGACGCCGGTATGCCGCTCGTCTCCGACCCTGGCCACGTCGTTGTCTCCGCCGCGCACGACGCGGGAGTGCCGGTCACGTGCGTGCCTGGGCCGTCGGCCGTGACCACCGCGCTCGCACTGTCCGGGTTGAACGTCGGCCACTTCATCTTCGACGGTTTCGCCCCGCGAAAGCCGGGTGCGCGCCGGGCCTGGCTCGAATCTCTCAAGGGCCAGCACCGTGCTGTGTGTTTCTTCGAGTCCCCGCACCGCATTGCGGCGACGCTGGCAGATGCCGCTGACGTGCTCGGCGGCGGGCGCCGCGCCGCGGTGTGCCGGGAACTGACGAAGACCTACGAAGAGGTCAGGCGGGCGTCGCTAAGCGAGCTTGCCGAGTGGGCCGCGGACGGGCTGCGAGGAGAGATCACCGTCGTTATCGAGGGAGGGGAGGCTGATTCTCCCGACATCGACGACTTGGTCGAGCGGGTTCGCGGGAGGGTTTCGGCAGGTGAGCGCTTGAAAGACGCGGTCAAAAACGTCGCCCGGTCCCATGGGGTGAAGTCCGGTGAGCTCTATGACGCGGCACTGGAGGCGCGCGGGGAGAGTTAACCCTGGCAGGAAGTTTGGGGTAGCCTGCCATGCGTCTACTAAAACGAGACGCATGAAGGAGCACAGGGATGACAAAACAAGAACCCGCTGACGCGGCGTCGGCCACGAGCGAGCTCGCGGCGCTCATCGAGGCTGACAGCCGCGGCGCCGAGATCACTTCGGCGGCACCGGAAGACACTGTCGAGCGCGCTTCCGAGGACGAAAACGCTCCCATCAGCTGGGGGATTGTCGCGCCGATCGTGGTCTTGGTGGCCGCGGTGGTCGGGTGGGGCCTGCTCGGAACCGACAGCTTCGCCGCTTTCGCCAACGCGTCTTTTAACTGGGTGATTGAGAACGTCGGGTGGGCCTTCGTACTCTTCGGAACTATTTTCGTCGGCTTCGTTCTCGTTATCGCGTTCTCGAACTTCGGGACAATTCGCCTAGGGTCCGCGGACGAGCAGCCGGAGTTCAGCACCGTTTCCTGGATCGCGATGATGTTCGCGGCTGGCATGGGCATCGGGCTGATGTTCTACGGGGCGTCGGAGCCGCTGAGCATGTACCGCGACGGTGTGCCGGGACGGTCAACGCACGAGGTGGGAACCTCGATGGCGCAGACGATGTTCCACTGGACACTGCACCCGTGGGCGGTCTACGCGGTGATCGGCCTGGCTATCGCGTACTCCACATTCCGCCTCGGGCGCAAGCAGCTTCTCTCCAGCGCCTTCGTGCCGCTGATCGGCCAGAAGCGTGCCGACGGCGTGCTGGGAAAGCTGATTGACGGGCTCGCCATCTTCGCCACGATCTTCGGCACGGCCTGCTCTCTCGGGCTCGGTGCCCTTCAAATTTCGTCGGGTCTGCAGGCGTCCGGCTTCGTCGACTCTCCGTCGACGAAGCTGACCGTCGGCATCGTCGCCGTGCTCACCCTCGCGTTTCTCCTTTCCGCGATGTCCGGCGTGGGCAAGGGAATACAATGGCTGTCGAACTTCAACATGGTTATCGCGGCGCTGCTGGCGATCTTCGTGTTCGTCGTCGGACCGACCGTCAACATTCTCAACATGCTGCCCACGGCGGTGGGTTCCTACATCGACCAGTTCTTCCTCATGGCCAGCCGTACCGCGGAAAGCGCCGACGGTGAGGCGGGAGAGTTCCTCTCCGGTTGGACGATCTTCTACTGGGCGTGGTGGATCTCCTGGTCTCCCTTCGTCGGCATGTTCCTGGCCCGCATCTCCCGGGGCCGCACCATCCGCGAGTTCTGCCTCGGCGTGATGCTCGTGCCGTCGATTCTGTCGACGATCTGGTTCTCTATTTTCGGTGGGTTCGCCATCAAGCTGGAGCAGGAGGGGAACTCTATTTACGGCTCGGGCGCCGCGGAGGAGCAGCTGTTCAACCTCTTGCACACCCTGCCGGGTGGGTTCTTCATGGGGATGTTCGCCGTCGTCCTTCTCGGCACCTTCTTCATCACCTCCGCCGACTCCGCCTCCACCGTCATGGCCTCCATGGCACAGAGCGGCAAGGCAGACGCCAAGCCGTGGCTCGCCGCGGTCTTCGGACTGGGCACCGCCGCTGTCGGCCTGACGCTCTTGATCACCGGCGGTAGTGATGCCCTGAACGCGCTGCAGTCCGTCACCATCGTCGCCGCCACGCCGTTTTTGGTGATTCTGGTCGCGCTGATGTTCGCGATTGTCAAGGACGTCTCGAACGACACCATCTATCTGGACAAGAAGGAGCAGGAGCGTTTCGCCCGCCAGCTCGCCGTCGAGCGCCGCCGCCACCGCGAGCAGCGCGAACTGGACAACCGCAAGCGGCAGGTGAAGAGAATCATCGCGCCGGGTCGGAAGTAAGGTTAGGCCCATGACTTCTCCCGGTTCCGCCCACAACATCCTTGTCTGTGTCGCCTGGCCGTACGCCAACGGGCCGCGCCACATCGGACACGTCGCAGGCTTCGGTGTACCCTCCGACGTTTTCGCCCGCTACCAGCGGATGGCGGGCAACAACGTGCTCATGGTCTCCGGCACCGACGAGCACGGAACTCCGCTTCTTGTCCAGGCGGACAAGGAGGGCGTGACCGTCAAGGAGTTGGCGGACCGCTACAACGCCCAGATCGTGGAGGATCTCGCCGGTCTCGGCCTGTCTTACGACCTTTTCACGCGCACCACCACGCGAAACCACTACGCGGTGGTGCAGGAACTGTTCAAGGGGCTGCACGCCAACGGTTACATGGTCAAGGAGACCACCAGCGGCGCCATCTCACCGTCGACGGGCAGGACGCTGCCGGACCGCTACATCGAGGGCACCTGCCCGATCTGCGGAGCCACCGACGCGCGAGGCGACCAGTGCGACACCTGCGGCAACCAGCTCGACCCGGCCGATTTGATCAACCCGGTATCCAAGATCAACGGGGAGACGCCGAAGTTCGTGGAGACCGAGCACTTCATGCTCGACTTGCCCGCGCTTCACGACGCTTTAAAGACGTGGCTGGAAACCCGCGAGGACTGGCGCCCGAACGTGCTGAAGTTCTCGCTCAACCTCCTCGAAGACATGCGCCCGCGCGCCATGACCCGCGACATCGACTGGGGCATTCCGATCCCGGTGGAGGGATGGCAGGACAACCCGTCGAAGAAGCTCTACGTCTGGTTCGACGCGGTGGTCGGGTACCTGTCCGCTTCCATCGAGTGGGCGGCGCGCTCCGGCGACCCGGATGCGTGGAAGACCTTCTGGCAGGATTCCGAGACCGAGGGTTACTACTTCATGGGCAAGGACAACATCACGTTCCACTCCCAGATCTGGCCGGCTGAACTGCTTGGATACGCGGGCAAGGGAGCCGCAGGTGGCGAGGCCGGTGTCCTCGGCGAGCTCAACCTGCCCACCGAAGTGGTCTCCTCGGAGTTTCTCACCATGTCGGGCTCGAAGTTCTCCTCGTCGAAGGGCGTGGTCATCTACGTCAAGGACTTCCTCAAAGAGTTCGGCCCGGATCCGCTGCGCTACTTCATCGCGGTGGCCGGTCCGGAGAACAACGACACTGACTTCACCTGGGACGAGTTTGTCCGCCGCGTGAACAACGAGCTGGCCAACGGCTGGGGCAACTTGGTCAACCGGACAGTGTCGATGGCGCACAAGAACTTCGGCGAGGTTCCCGCCCCGGCCGTTTTGGAGGAGTCCGACCAGCGCATCTTGGAGTTAGCCGAGCGCACCTTCGACGAAGCCGGTGCCGACCTGGCCCAGGCCAAGTTCAAGAACGCGATTACCAAGATCATGCATGTCGTCGGTGAGGCGAACGCTTACATCGCGGAGAACGAGCCGTGGAAGCTGGCCAAGGACGAGACCCGGCGCGACCGCCTCGCCACCGTGCTCTGGACCGCGCTGCAAGTCGTGTCCGACTGCAACGCTCTGCTGACCCCGTTCATCCCGCACACCGCGCAGAAAGTCCACGAGACCCTCGGCCGCGACGGAGAGTGGGCCGCCAGCCCGCGCGTCGAGGAGGTGGCAGATGACGCCGACGTCGAGCTCACCGGCGTCGGCTTGCCCGAAAAGGGCCAGACCTATCTGACAATCACCGGCGACTACGCCCGCCAGACGGCGACGTGGGGCCGCGTCGAAGTGACCCCGGGCACGAAGTTGGAAAAGCCCCAGCCGCTGATTGCCAAGCTCGACCCCGAGCTGGGAGAGACCGGTCCCGCCTGGGCGCCGGTGCAGTAGTGCCCGCTCTTTTGTTGTTTGCGGCGGTTCTCACTGCCGCGATCAACCTCCGCGCGGGCATGGCGTCGGTGGGAGCTGTACTCGACGACGTCGTCGCGCACTACGGTGCGCCCGCCTCCCTCGGTGGGGTCATCACCGCCATGCCCGGTGCGATGTTCTGCATCTTCGGCTTGTGCGCCGTGCCGCTCGCCCGACGCGCGGGCCTGTCGCCGACGCTTCTGCTCGCGGGCGTTGCGACGGCCGCCGGTCTTGCCCTGCGCCCGTTCGCGCCGCTGATGTCGTTGTTCATCCTGGCGACGGTTTCCGTCGCCGGCGGGATCGCGATGGTTAACGTGCTCCTCCCGGCGTGGATCAAGAAGTACGGCGGGCGGCACATGGTCGTCCTGACCGCCACGTATTCTGTGACCCTTTCGGTCTCCGCGGCGATGGGCCCGCTGAGCGCGTTGTTCACAGACTCGTGGCAGGTCGCCCTCGGCGTGTGGGCGTCAACCGCGGTCCTGCAGGTAGCTGTGTGGGCCGTTGTCGCGCGCACGGCTGGTCGGGACCGGCCGCAACCTGGCACGGCCCAGGCAGCCGGTGAACCCGCGCGGGGCATCCACCGCTCGCCGACGGCGGTGGCGTTGATGGTGTTCTTCGGGCTTCAGTCCATGAACGCCTATGTGCAGATGGGCTGGCTGCCTTCGATGCTCACGCAGCAGGGTGTCGCGGCGTCGACGGCCGCCCTTGGCCTCGCCTTGATTGGGATTCTCGGTGCCGGCGGCGGCCTGCTGCTGCCGATGGCTGTCGCCCGCATGAGGTCGCTCGCCCCGCTCGTGCTGGCGTTCGGGTTGGCCAGCGCCGCGGGTTATCTCGGCATCTTGTTCGCGGCGGCGGCCGCCCCGATCTGGTGGTGCGTTCTGCTCGGCCTGGGCGGCTGGTGCTTCCCGCTCGCTATCGCGCTCATGCCCGCGCGCACCCGCACCGTGCTGGGCACCGCGCGACTGTCCGGGTTCGTGCAGCCCGTGGGCTACATCCTCGCCGCCGCGGGGCCGCTGCTCGTTGGCGTCGCTTACGGGCGGATCGGCACATTCGGCCCGATCCTCGTGGCGCTGACCGTGCTCTCTCTCATGATGGGCGTGCTCGGCATCGTCGCCTCGCGCAAGGTGTTTATCGAGGACGAGTTAGCGCGATAAACAGCTGCGTCACCGGGTCCCCGCCGCTTCCGGGCATGGTGACGTACTCCTCAAACGTCAGCCCCTCCATCGTGTGGCCCTGGGCGAGAGCGGCGTCGGCGAACTTCTCCCACTGCTCGCCGAGGAGATCGTAGGGCCCGCTGACGCGTTCCGTGAGGACTTCCATCTCCTCGAACCGGCGCAGCGACACGAGTCCGTCTCCGATGTCACCCACCAGCGGTTCCACCATGTCCAGGTCGGCGTCGGCGATGACAAACCCGGCGGCGAGATCGAATACCGCCGCCGGCGGTCGCAGGTAGTAGGCGCGGGCGGCCTGCGGCGTGACACCGACGGATTCCATGAACTCCCCGAACAGCGGGTAGTAGTGGTCGAAGAATTCGCGCATCGCCTCGGGCTGGAGGGTGTCGTGGGCGACGAGAGCCGTGTGTGCGGGGAGGGTGATCTGTTCCATACCCGCGAGGATAGCGTTACAGGAACTGCTGCAGGAACGCAGTGAGTCGGCCCGGCTCCTCGTCTTCGAACCGGGAGTCGACCACCACGATCGGCGCCGTGTAGCGCTCGGGGTTCTCGGCGACGACGAGGTCCGTACCGTAGGCGTCGCTGAGCAGCTTCCAGGTGAAGCCGTGGCCGCGCACGAGGGCGTCCCCAAGCGCTGTGCCGTAGATGCGGGCAGTCTCGCCGCGGGGGAACGAGCGCTTGAGGTCGGGGTCCATGGAGAGGTACTCGGTGATAACGGCTTCGAAGGATTCGGCGATGGTGCCCGCGTCACCAGATATGCCGCGCGCTGCGGCCTCGAGCAGGTCGGTCTCGATCTGGGAGCGGGTCTGGGCGTCGATGTCAGCAAAGTCGGGGGATGCCATAGTCTCTATCCTATGAGCAAGAAGCCGCGCCCGATTCCCGTTCCCGCCGAGCCGATCGCGGGGCTTGTCGACGCACACACGCACCTCGCGTCTACCGGCCGCAGCGTCTCCGACCTCGTCGAGCGCGCCCTAGCCGCTGGCGTGGAGCGGATCTGCACCGTCGGTGACGGTTTGGCGGAGGCGGAGGAGGCGCTCGCGGCCGCGCACGAGAGTGACCGGGTCTTCGCGGCCTGCGCCATCCACCCCACTAGGGCGCACGAGCTTGATGACACTACCCGGGCACGCCTGACCGAGATGGCCGCCGACCCGCGCTGCGTCGCGGTGGGGGAGACAGGCGTGGACACGTACTGGCTCACCCACGACCCCGATCGCACAGCTCCACTCGAGGTGCAGGAGGAGGCGCTTCGCTGGCACGTTCAACTCGCTGTGGACACCGGCAAGGCGCTGATGATCCACAACCGCGAGGGCGATGAGGATCTCATGCGCATCCTGGCCGACTCGCCGCGACCGCGCGAGGTCATGCTGCATTGCTTCTCCTCGCCCGTGGAAGTCGCGCGGGAGGCGGTCGAGCGGGGCTACGTCCTGTCGTTCGCGGGCAACGTGACATTCAAGCGCAACGATCACCTTCGTGAAGCCGCCGCGCTAGCGCCGACGGGCCAGTTGCTTATCGAGACGGACGCGCCCTACATGACCCCGGAGCCCTTTCGCGGCGCGCGAAACGAGCCCGCGCTGATCGGCCACACGGCCCTCGAGGTGGCGCGGGCGCGTCAGATGGAGCCGGAGGAGCTGGCGGCCGAGGTGGGCAAAACGTTCAGCCGCGTCTTTGCGGTGTGACGGCTGGGGTGGGTGTTGTTCCGTGTGGCACGGTGCTGAAACGCAGGTTGTCAACCAAGGATCGTTACCGTATCTTTATCATTTATGGCTGCCAAGCGTATTAACTCCACCACCTCCGCTACCCGCCGCGTACTCGCGGGCAGCGTCGCAGGTGCTGTCATCGTCGGCGGCGCGGCTACCGCTGTCGCGGCCCAGAAGAACGTCACCGTCGACGTTAACGGGGAGGCCACCTCAGTGCGGACCTATTCCGGTGACGTCGAGGGTGTTCTCCAGGCCGCGGGTGTCCAGGTCGGAACCGCCGACCTCGTGTACCCGGCGCCGTCCGACGCCCTGAAGTCCGGTGACACCGTCACCGTCCGCACTGCCAAGCCGGTCGCGCTGGTGATCGACGGCGCGGAGCGCCAGATCACGTCCACCGCCGCCACGGTGGCAGATCTGATGGATGAAGCAGGCATCACCGCCGCGTCCAACACGGACGCCCACCCCGACGAGCCGATCACCGACGGCATGACCCTCGACGTGACCACCCCGAAGATCGTCTCGATCAACGACGGCGGCAACGTGGTGTACACCTCCGAGGCCGCCAAGACAGTTGGTGACCTCCTCGCCGCACGCGGCATCACCTTCGATACCAACGACCGTCTGAACCACCCGCTCGACGCGGCACTCGAGCCGAACATGCAGATCGTGCTCGACCGTGTGGATGTTGCGGAGACCGCCGAAACCGTCCAGTTCGACGCGCCGGCGACCTACGTCGAGGACGCCAACCTCGCGGCAGGCACCGAGGAGGTCCGCGAGCAGGGCACCAAGGGCGAGAAGCGCGTGATCCACCGCACCGTCACCGTCAACGGAGTCGTGGAGTCTTCCGGCGTGGCGGGGGAGAAGGAAACCCGCCCGGCAGCCCCCGCGACCGTTGCCCGCGGCACCAAGGCTGCCGCCGCGCCGGCATCCACCCCGTCGGTTGCCGGCGGCTCGGTGTGGGACACCCTCGCGCAGTGCGAGTCCGGAGGCAACTGGTCCATCAACACGGGTAACGGCTTCCACGGCGGCCTGCAGTTCGATGCGGGTACCTGGGCCGCGTACGGCGGCACCCAGTACGCGCCGACGGCCGACCAGGCGTCTCGCGAACAGCAGATCGCGATCGCCCAGAAGACCCAGGCGGCACAGGGGTGGGGCGCTTGGCCGGCCTGCACCGCGAAGATGGGCCTGCGCTGACGTTGACGGAATCCTCCCACTTGCTCGGCCCCGCCGAGGTGCGCCAGCTTGCGAGCGAGCTCGACGTGACCCCGACGAAGAAGCTCGGCCAGAACTTCGTGCACGACCCGAATACGGTCCGCCGCATTGCCGCCGCGGCCGAGCTGGACCCCGAGGACGTCGTGGTTGAGGTCGGCCCCGGTCTCGGTTCGCTGACGCTGGCTCTCGTTGACTCCGTTTCCCACGTTGTCGCGCTGGAGATCGACCCCCGGCTCGCGGGACGATTGGCGCGGACCGTCACCGAACGCGCGCCGCAATTCGACGACCGCCTCGAAGTGGTCAACGCCGACGCGCTACGCGTCACCCGCTCCGACGTCTCCCGCATGCCGACGGCCTTGGTGGCGAACCTTCCCTACAACGTCTCGGTGCCTGTGCTCCTGCATCTGCTGGAGGAGTTTCCCACCATCCGCCGCGTCCTGGTGATGGTGCAGAAGGAGGTTGCGGACCGTCTCGCCGCCGAGCCGGGCTCCAAAATTTACGGGGTGCCCAGTGTCAAGGCGTCGTTCTACGGGCGGGTGACCCGCGCCGGAGTGATCGGAAAAAACGTGTTCTGGCCGGCCCCCAACATCGAGTCGGGCCTCGTGCGTATCGACGTCGACGACTCCATCGACCGCTCGTTGCGGTCCGCGGTCTTTCCGCTTGTCGACGCCGCCTTCGCCCAGCGCCGCAAGACCCTGCGCTCCACACTCGCATCTGTCTACGGCTCCCCGGCCGCGGCCGAGGAGGCGCTGCGCGCCGCAGGTATCGACCCTGGGTTGCGCGGGGAGAAGCTCTCGGTCGGCGATTTCGTCCGTCTCGCACAGTCGGGAGGCAGTCAATGAGTCACGCGCGGCTCGAGTTCGGCGCGTCGGCCCCGGGGAAGGTCAACCTCCACCTCGGGGTGGGTGACGTCCGCGCAGACGGTTACCACGACTTGGCCACGGTGTTCCAGGCAGTTGACCTGCGCGAGACGGTCCGCCTGCTGGTGGACCCGGACGCGGGCACGGTGGCGGACGGCTCCGTGGTCACCCAGATGAGCACCTTCTTTGCCGTCAGCGAGCCGGGAGAGGACATCGACACCAGGAGGAACCTGGCGTGGCGCGCTGTCGACGCCGTGGTGGAGGAGTACCGCCGCAGGTTCCCGAAGAACGCGGGCGGCTCCGTTGAGCTTCCCCCGGTCAAGATCGTGGTGGAGAAGAAGATTTTCGTCGCTGGCGGCATGGCGGGTGGTTCGGCCGACGCGGCGGCGGCGCTGGTAGCGGCCAACGAGTACCTCGGCGAGTGGGGGCGTGGGCCGCTTGACGACGAGACACTCGTCCGGCTGGCCAAGACCCTCGGCGCCGACGTGCCCTTCTGTCTGACGGGCGGCACGGCGCTGGGCACCGGCCGCGGTGACGACCTCGTCGAGATGATGTCGCGCGGCGAGTACAGCTGGGTGTTCATCAACCCGAACGTCGCGCTGCCGACGGGCCAGGCGTTCGCGCGTCTCGACGACATGCGCCACAACGACCCGGCACTGGTTCCCCGCATGGATACCACGCATCTCGCGCAGGCGCTGGTCACCGGCGATCCGCGCCGCGTCGCAGGACAGCTGCACAACGACCTGCAGCCCGCAGCGGTGGCCATGCGCCCGCAGCTCAAACGGTTGCTGGAAGTAGCGGGAGGCTACGGCCTGAAAGCGATCGTCTCCGGTTCGGGTCCCACCGTGGCGCTGTTGTGCCGGGACTACCTGCATGCGGCCAACACGTGCAACGAGATCCTCGACAACCACCACGAGTACGAGGCAGTCGTCGCGTTCGGCCCTACCGAGGGCGCCCGGCCGCTATAGAACGGATGTTTGTGCGGCGCGAGGGGGCGGTCCGGCCCGCGGGGTAGCGTTCCCAGGTATGAGACCAGCCGCTTACATCCCCACGCGCGAGGCGCTCTGTTGCGCGGAATTTGTCACGGTCGATTTCGAGACGGCCAACCGTCTCAGCCCGGCCTCCGCCTGCCAAGTTGCTCTGGTCAAGGTGGCGGGCGACCGCGTCGCGGACACCCTCGTGACCTACCTGCGGCCGCCGGAAGAGTACACGCGCTTCGACTTCACCTACATCCACGGGATTGACGCGGCCGACGTCGACGGTGCGCCGACGTGGTACGACATCGCCGACGAGGTCCACGACTTTGTGGGCGATCTACCAGTGTGGGCGCACAACGCGCCGTTTGACGCTTCAGTGTGGCGCGCACTTGACGCCTACTACTTCACGGGCACGTTTCCGCGCCAGTTCTACTGCACGTGCCGCACCGCGCGCCGCCTGGTTCCGGGTTTGCGCGATTACAAGCTGCCCACGGTCACCTCCTACTGCGCGCCCACGTTCGAGCTCGTCCACCACACCGCTGACTCCGACGCGCTCGCGTGCGCGCACATCGTGGGCAAGTTCAGGCGCAGCGTTTACCTGAATTCGCTGCTCGACTAGGTGGCTGGGTTAGACTGAACCCCCTATGGCGAACCTGATCAACCTGGAAAATGTCTCCAAGACGTGGGGGCTGAAGACGCTTCTCGACGGCGTCTCACTCGGAGTGCAGACCGGCAACCGCATCGGCATCGTCGGTGTCAACGGGGGCGGCAAGACGACGCTGCTCGAAGTTCTCACCGGGATAGAATCTCCCGATGCCGGGCGCGTGTCCCACAACTCGGGCCTGCGTATGGCCGTGGTCACCCAGCGTTTCGATCTCGACGAGGACCTCACCATCGGCCAGGCCGTGGTGGAGCCCCTCGGGGTGGAGACGTACCAGTGGGCCTCCAACGCCAAGGTCCGCGAGGTGCTGCAGGGCACCGGCGTGGCGGATCTCGGACTGGATACGGCCGTGGGCCAGCTCTCGGGCGGGGAACGCCGCCGCGTCAACCTCGCGGCCGCGCTGGTGCAGGACCTCGACCTCGTGGTCCTCGACGAGCCCACCAACCACCTCGACGTAGAGGGCGTGCAGTGGCTCGCCGAGCACCTGCTGGCCCGCAAGATCGCGGTTGCGGTGGTCACTCACGACCGCTGGTTCCTGGATACCGTCGCCACCCTGACGTGGGAGGTGCACGACGGCACTGTCGACGTCTACGAGGGCGGTTACAACGACTGGACCTTCGCCCGCGCGGAGAGAGCGCGCCAGGCGGACGCGATCGAGCAGCGCCGGCAGAACCTCGCCCGCAAGGAGCTCGCCTGGCTGCGTCGCGGCGCGCCCGCGCGCACGTCCAAGCCGCGCTACCGCATCGAGGCTGCTGAGGCGCTCATCGCCAACGTGCCGGCCCCGCGCGACACCGTGGAGCTCATGGCCTTTTCCCGCCAGCGCCAGGGCAAGGTGGTCGTCGAGCTCGAGGACGCGCGCGTTGAAGCCCCGGACGGGCGGGTGCTGGTGGACCATCTGACGTGGCGCCTCGCCCCCGGCGAGCGCATCGGCCTCGTCGGGGTCAACGGCTCCGGCAAGACCACGCTGCTGCGCACCCTTGCGGGGGAGCATCCCCTCGCCGCCGGCAGGCGCGTGGAGGGCCAGACCACCCGGATCGGCTGGCTGCGCCAGGAGCTCGGCGACCTCGACCCGGCCCGCCGCGTGATCGGCGCCGTGGAGGATGTGGCGAACTACATCCACCTCGGCGACAAGGAGATCTCCGCCTCGCAGCTCGCCGAGCGCCTCGGGTTCTCGCCGAAGCGCCAACGCACGCCCGTCGGCGACCTCTCAGGCGGTGAGCGCCGCCGCCTGCAGCTCACCCGCGTGCTCATGGGCGAGCCGAACGTTCTGCTTCTCGACGAGCCCACCAACGACCTGGACATCGACACGCTCCAGGAACTCGAGGACCTCCTCGACGGGTGGGCCGGCACCCTGGTGGTCATCTCCCACGACCGCTACCTCGTCGAGCGTATCGCGGACGTCACCTACGCCCTGCTCGGCGACGGGCAGCTTACGAATCTCCCCGGCGGCATTGAGCAGTACCTTCAGCGCCGCGCCGCCTTAGACACCGCGACCGGCCCGATCGATCTCGGAGAAAGACGGCGTGATGAGGGCGTCGACAAGCGCAACGCCCTCTCCTCCCAGCAGGAGCGCGAACTGCGCAAGCAGATGAACGCGCTCGAACGGAAGATCGCGAAGGCGGATGAGCAGGCGGGGAAAATCGAGGCCGAGATCGCCGCGATGTCGGCGGACGCCGCCCCAGATTTCGGCGCGATCGGGCAGAAGACGAGCCAGCTGGCGCAGGTGCGCGAGGCGCGGGAAACCCACGAGTTGGAATGGCTTGAGCTGGGGGAACAGCTCGAGGGGTAGCCCGGGCACGTCAAAGGTGTCAGACATGCCCTATCATTCCCGTGGTAATTAGCGTCACAACGTCGCAAGACACCGACAGAAAGGGTGGTCCCATGACCGCTCCCGCACCGGAGAACTCCGGCAGCACCGCAGTGGAGTCGCCAGCGAAAAGCACTGGCATCGGACCGATGGTCGGCGCCGTGTTCCTCATGGCGACATCGTCCATCGGCCCGGGTTTTCTGACCCAGACCTCCGTCTTCACCGTCCAGATGGGCGCGGCCTTCGCGTTCGCCATCCTCCTGTCGATCTTGGTCGACATCGCGATCCAGCTCAACGTCTGGCGCGTCCTCGGCATCTCCGGGTTGCGCGCCAACGAGCTGGGCAACACGATTCTGCCGGGCCTCGGCTGGTTCATGGCGGCTCTGGTGTTCGTCGGTGGCCTGGTGTTCAACATCGGCAACATTGCCGGCACGGGTCTCGGAGTCAATGCGATGCTGGGTATTGACCCGAAGATCGGCGGCGCTGTGTCCGCGGCCATCGCCATCTTCGTTTTCCTGTCTAAACGCGCGGGTGTGGCGCTCGACCGCATCGTCATCGCTCTCGGCGCGATCATGATCCTGCTCATGCTCTATGTGGCCATCGTGTCTCAGCCCCCCGTCGGCGAGGCTCTCAGGCAAACCGTCATGCCGGAGGAGGTCGATTTCCTGGTCATCACCACGCTCATCGGCGGCACGGTAGGCGGTTACATCACGTTCGCAGGCGTGCACCGCCTGATTGATTCCGGAAATACCGGCGTGGAGAACCTGAAGCAGATCAACAACTCCTCGGTGCTGGGCATTGTCGTCATCGGAATCATGCGCGTGCTGCTCTTCCTCGCCGTGCTTGGCGTGGTGGCCACCGGCGTGACCCTGTCCAAGGACAACACCGCCGCCGATGCGTTCTTCCACGCCGCCGGTGAATTCGGTCTGCGCGCCTTCGGCCTCGTGCTGTGGGCGGCCGGCCTGTCCTCTGTGATTGGTGCGTCCTACACCTCGGTGTCGTTCGTGACTACGCAGAACACCGACCCGAAGGTGCGCAACTGGATTACGGTCGCCTTCATCGCGGTGTGCGCCGTTGCTTACCTGTTCCTCGGAACCGCGCCGCAGACGCTGCTGATCTTCGCGGGCGCCTTCAACGGATTGATCCTGCCGATCGGCTTCGCGGTGGTGCTGTGGGCCGCGTGGCGCCGCCAGGATCTGCTCAAGGGTTACAAGTACCCGGTGTGGCTCCTTGTCATCGGAGCCGTCGTTCTGCTCATCACCCTGTACATGGGCTACCGCTCCCTCACCGGGCTTTCCACCCTCTGGGGGTAGCCCGTTAGGAGATCGTCGCGATAGTGGCGTTCGCCTTCACTCGCTCGCCGGCTGAGGCGGCCAGGGAAACCTGGCCGCCTCGCGGCGCTTTGATGGTGGACTCCATCTTCATGGCCTCGACGGTGGCGAGCGGGTCTCCCTTGCCCACTACGTCGCCGTCTGCGACGAGCCACTCGACGATGGTCGCCTCGTAACGGGAGGTCACTGCACCGGCCCCGCCGGCCGCCTCTGCCGCAGGAGTGGTGGCGGGCCCGCCAGTGTTGAGCAAGGAGACCGGCACACCGATCTCGTGCAGCTTGCCGTCGATCTCGATGACGAGGCGCGTGCGCTCGTCGTAAAGGTGCTCGATGTCCGAGACCTCGTGGCGGGCTCCCGGGGAGTAGTTGTGGTCCACCCAGTCGGTGTAGACGCCGAGGGAGTCGCCGTTCAGTTCGGGGGAGTCGATCATGTCTCGGTGGAACGGCAGGACCGTGCGGACGCCCTCGATGCGGAACTCCTTGAGCGCCTGGCGCGCGCGCAGGATAGCACTGTCGCGGTCCGTGCCCCACACGATGAGCTTCGCCATCAGCGAGTCGTAGTAGGCCGGGATTGTCGACCCGCTGCGCACGCCCGCGTCGACCCGGATGCCGGGGCCGGTGGGGACGTCGAAAAGCGTCACAGTGCCCGGGCTCGGCGCGAATCCGTTGACCACGTCCTCGGCGTTGATGCGGAACTCGAACGCGTGGCCGGTGATTTCAGGATCGCGGCCCGCGAACGAGAGTGGCTGGCCGTCGGCGATGCGGAACTGCTCGGCGATGATGTCGATACCGCTGACGGCCTCGGTGACGGGGTGCTCGACCTGGACTCGCGTGTTGACCTCGAGGAAGGACACGGTGCCGTCCTCGGAGACGATGTACTCCACTGTGCCGGCTGAGACGTACCCGGCCTGGTTGCAGATGTCGCGTGCTCCTTCCTCGATAGCCCGGCGCTGGTCGTCGGTGAGGAATGGCGCGGGCGCCTCCTCGATGAGCTTCTGAAAACGGCGCTGCGTGGAGCAGTCGCGGGTGCCCAGCACGGCGACGTTGCCGTGGGTGTCCGCGAGCACCTGGCATTCCACATGGCGCGGGTGGGTGAGGAACTTCTCCACGTAGCACTCACCGCGGCCGAAGGCCTCCAGGGCCTCGCGGCCAGCGGAGTTGAAGCCCTCCTCGATGTCGGCCTCGTCGAAAACGACCTTGAGGCCGCGTCCGCCGCCGCCGAAAGCGGCCTTGATGGCGATGGGCATGCCGTGTTCGCGGGCGAAGTCGCGCGCCTCCTCCCACGTGGCCAGCGGGTCCGGGGTGCCCGGGGCCAGCGGAGCGCCGACCTCGACGGCGACTCGGCGCGCTGCCAGCTTGTCGCCGAGCAGCTCGATCGACTCCGGCGCGGGGCCGATCCACGTCATACCGGCATCCTGGACCGCCCTGGCAAAATCGGCGTTTTCGGAGAGGAATCCGTAGCCGGGGTGGAGGCAGTCGGCGCCGGCGCGGGTGGCGACGCTGAGCAGTGCCGGGATGTTCATGTAGGTTTCCGCCGACGTGTTGCCGGGCAGGAGGTAGGCCTCGTCGGCGACCTGGGTGTGAAGCGCCCCTGTGTCGGGCTCGGAGTACACGGCGATGGAGCGGATGCCCGCGTCGCGCGCTGCGCGGGCGATGCGAACGGCGATTTCGCCGCGGTTGGCAATGAGTACGGCATTCAAAGTCATGGAGAAAAAGTCCTTATCGGGAGTAGAGCTCGAAGCGGAGCGTGGAGCCCGGCGGCAGCTGGGCGGCGATGTCCACGTCCTCGTTGATGACGGTGGCGATGACGGGGTAGCCACCGGTGACGGCGTGGTCGCGCAGGAAGACAACCGGCTGCCCGCTCGGCGGAATCTGCACCGACCCGGCGACCATGCCCTCGGACGGCAGCTCACCGGGGCGTTCCCGCTCTAGGGGCGCGGCCGCCTCGAGACGCAGGCCGACACGGTTCGAGGCCGGGGTCACCGTGTAATCGGTGGCCAGGAAGCGCTCGACAGTCTCGGTAGAGAACCAGTCGTCGCGGGGGCCGAGAACACAGCGCACGGCGCCGACGGTCACCCCTTTCTCCTGAGCCACCCGCAGCGGGTTGGTCAGCAGGGCGTTGGCGGACATGGGCGGGGTCAGCGACATGGACACCGTCTCACCCGCGGTGATCGGGGCGGGGCCGAGGCCGGAGAGGAGGTCCGTCGCGGCGGAGCCGAGCTCCGTGTCGGCGATGAGCCCGCCGCGCACCGCAACGTAGGAGCGCATGCCCGCACGCGGGGCGGAGATGACGAGCTCCGCGCCCGCGGGAACGATGGTGGGCGTGGCCAGCAGGGCGGGGCGCCCGCCGACGGTGACGTCGGCCTCGGCGCCGGTGACGCACACGACTGTCTCCGCGAGGGCGGTTAACCGGCAACCGCCGACGTTCTCCAGCAGGGTGGCGTTGCGCTTGTTGCCCACGGCCGCGTTGGCGGTGCGGGCGGAAGCGCGGTCTGCGGAACCGGAGGTGGTCACTCCCAGGTTGCCGTTGCCCTGCCTGCCGAGGTCCTGGTAAAGGGTATGCAGGCCCGGGTCGTCGACCGTGAAGATGGGGCGCCGGGCGGGCCGCTCCAGGTGGTGGTGGCTCGGGCCGTGTGACTCCGCGAGCGTGTCGACGGCCCTGTAACGCACCCGGTCTCCCGGGGCGACGAGCGCCGGCGGGCTCGCCGCGGAATCCCACATCGGCGTGTGGGTGGTGCCTACCAGTTGCCACCCTCCGGGTGAGGTGCGCGGGTAGACCGCGGAGAACTCACCGGCTAGCGCCACGGCGCCGGCCGGAACCTCGGTGCGCGGGGTGGCCAGGCGAGGGATGGACAGGCCGTTGCCGTCCTCGGGGACGCAGTAGGTGAACCCTGGGGCGAAGCCGCCGAATGCGGCGACCCAGGTGGTGGAGGTGTGCCAGTCGACGAGACTGTCGCGGGTCATGCCGAGCGACTCGGCGAGGCTGTCGAGGTCGGCGCCGTCGTAGCGCACCTCGATCTCGATGTCGCGCGGGGTCGCGCGCTCGGCGGCCGCGGGCGAGAACCCGGGAAGCGCCGCGGCCGCGGTGGCTGCCGCGGCAGGGGAGTCGAAGGTGATCAGAACAGTGCGGGCGGCGGCGACGACGTCGGTCTGGTGCTCGAGGGGCTCGGCGCTCAACGCGGAGTGCCAGTCCATCACGGCGTCCAGGTCGGGCAAATCGACGATCACCGCGCGGGAACCGACGGGTTTCACAACAGGGGTCACAGGGTGCTCCTGATGCCGATGCCCTCGCGGCCGAGGCGCTCGACGATTCTGCGGGTCAGCTCGACGGACCCCGGCGAGTCGCCGTGGACGCAGACGGACTCGGCCCCGACGTGGACCTCGGTGCCGTCAATGGCCGTAACCGACCCGGTCGCGGCCACCTGCAGCACGCGCTGCGCCACCGCCTCGGGGTCGTGCAGCACCGCGCCTGCCTCGCGGCGCGACACCAGCGTGCCGTCGGGGTTGTACCCGCGGTCGGCGAAGGCCTCGCGGATCACGCGCAGCCCCGCCTCTTCGGCGATGTCAACGGCCACGCCCCCAGGGAGCAGCATGACGGGCAGGTCGCGGCTGAACGCCTTGATGCCGTCGATGACGGCCCGGGCGTGGGCCTCGTGGTGGACAATCGTGTTGTACAGCGCCCCGTGCGGCTTGACGTAGCGCACCTCGAGGCCCTGGGCGCGGGCCAGCGCATCGAGGGCGCCGATTTGGTAGAGGGTCTCGTCTGCGAGCTCGGCGGGGACGTAGTCCACGAAACGTCGGCCGAATGCCGCCGGGTCGTTGTACGCGATGTGGGCGCCGACGGTCACGCCGTGGGACTTCGCGTCAGCGAGCGTCGCCGCGATGGAGTGGGGGTCGCCCGCGTGGAAGCCGGTGGCGACGTTTGCGCTGGAGACCATTTCCAGCATGGCTGCGTCGTCCGCGACGGGATTGCCGGCCGTGGTTTCACCCAGGTCCGCGTTCAAATCGATGGTGGTGCTCACGTAGTGCGTGCCTTCCTTAAAGTGTCATAGCCGTTCCCTTATTTATACCGCTAGCGCGTATCCTGGGCCTCATGATCCTCATCAACGTCAAGTTCCAGCCGCTCCCCGGCAACGTCGACAACTTCCGCGAGTTGGTCAACGAATTCACGGTGGCTACCCGCGCGGAGGAGGGCTGCCTGTTCTTCGACTGGTTCCGCAGCGAGGAGGACCCGGGCGAGTACATCCTGGTGGAGGGTTTCAAGGACGATGCTGCCGAGGCGCACGTGAATTCGGAACACTTCAAGCAGGCGCAGGAGTATTTCCCGACGATCTTGGCGCGCACCCCGCAGATCATCAACACGTTGATTGACGGCAAGACCGAGTGGGACGAGATGGCGGAGTTCCGCGTTGACTAGTCCCGCGAAGCTTTCGAAGAAGGCCTACGAGAAGGAGCTGCTACGGCTGCAGGCCGAGCTCGTGGCCATGCAGCACTGGGTGGTCACCACCGGCGCCCGCCTCGTCATCGTCATGGAGGGCCGTGACGCCGCGGGCAAGGGTTCCGCGATTAAGCGCATCACCCAGTACCTCAACCCGCGCACCTGCCGCATCGAGGCGCTGCCGAAGCCGACGGAGCGCGAGCAGGGCCAGTGGTACTTCCAGCGCTACGTCGAGCGACTCCCCGCGGCAGGCGAGATCGTCATTTTCGACCGCTCCTGGTACAACCGCGCCGGGGTCGAGCGGGTCATGGGCTTCTGCACCTCGCAGGAATATCGCCGTTTCCTGCACCAGGCGCCGATCTTCGAGCGCCTGCTCGTCGAGGACGGCATCATGCTGCGCAAGTACTGGTTCTCCGTCTCCGACGAGGAGCAGTACGACCGCTTCGTGGCGCGCCGGGAGGATCCGCTGCGCCACTGGAAGCTCTCGCCCATGGACCTGGAGTCCATCTCCAAATGGGAGGACTATTCGCGGGCGAAAGACGAGATGTTCGTCCACACCGACATCCCCTCGGCACCGTGGTACACGGTGGAGTCCGACGACAAGAAACGTTCGCGCATCAACGTGATCTCCCACCTGCTGTCCACGATCCCGTACGAGCACGTGGAGCAGGACTTGCCCGAGATCCCGCAGCGCCCCCAGTCGGGCAGCTACACCCGCCCGCCACGCGGGGAGTTCCGCTACGTGCCCGACGCCGCCGCGAAGCTCGAGGAGAAAAAGAAGGGCAAAAAAGCTTAGCGACGCCCGCGTGGCCGGCCTCTCGGCGTGGACACCGTCCTGTCACCGGGGACCCAGAACCGCAGCGGCGCGTCGGCGTTCTTCGAGATGCCAACGCGCGGACCGGCCACCCACTCCGGCTCTTCTTCGCGCGACGAGAGAACGACGGGCGTGCCGTTGTCCGCCAGCGTCAGTCCGAGCGCCTGGCCCAGGTTGCCCGGCCCGCGGGCGAGGTTCTCGTGCGGGATGGGTGCGCGCTCCGGGCGCTGCCGCCTTTCGCGCGCGAGCTCCTCGCCCGCGACGACCTCGCCGCCGCGCATGAGGCAGCCCTGTCCGAGGCCCTCGGGGGCGCAGACGATGTTGCCGTTGAAGTGGATGCCGTAGGAGAAGTACACGTAGAGCCTGCCGGGAGGGCCGAACATCGCCGCGTTGCGGGCTGTTTTCCCGCGGTAGGTGTGCGCCGCCTCATCGTCGGCACCGAGGTAGGCCTCAACCTCCGTCAGCCGAACCGCCACCCCGTCGTGCTCGACCACGCAGCCGAGCAGCTGCGGGGCGACGACGTCGGCGGTCTGCGTGAAATCGATCCCGCTCACGCCTCCAGCCACCTTTCAATGCGGCACAGGGCGCCGTGTTCGTCGTTGGTGCCCACGACCTCGTCGGCAATCGCCTTCAGATCGGGGTGGGCGTTGCCCATCGCCACGGCGTAGCCAGCTTCCTCGAGCATGGCGTAGTCGTTGAGGTAGTCGCCGATGGCGGCGGTGTCCTCGCGGCGGACACCCAGCTGCTGCGCGAGCGCGTTGAGTGCGACCCCCTTGTCCACGCCCTCGGCCATCAGGTCGATCCAGTGGTGCGAGCTCACTGCGACGTTGAGCTCCGGCGCCACTTCGGCGAGCCAGGGCAGCGCGTCGCGCTCGGCGTCGCTCTCCACAAACAGGGCGATCTTGACGGTGTCATCCGGGTCGGCGGCGAGGGCGTCGCTGAGCGAGCTCGCGTGAGCGTTGGCCAGGTAGTACTTATCCACCTCGCTCTGCACTTCGGGCGGGGTAGTTTCGGCGGTGTAGGAGATCTCCGGTTTGCACACGACGGCGTGGGCGGTGAAAGGGGCGCTGTCCAGCGCGTCGACAACCCGGCGCACCGCCTCGCCCGGCAGCGGGGACACGGAGACGATTTCACCTTTGTGCCACACCACCGCGCCGTTCTCCGCGATAAAGGTGTCGGGCTCGTTGCGCTCGAACATGTGCTGGAGCGTGGCGAGCTGGCGGCCGGACGCGGGGGCGACGACCATGCCCGCGCCGAGGGCGCGGTCGAGCAGCCCCCAGAATTCCTCGGGGATCGACCCGGAGGATTCGACGAGCGTTCCGTCCATGTCGAGGGCGACGATACGGGGAGTGGCCATGTCCTACTTTCATGTAACACTGGTGTGCATGAACCAGCCTGTGAGAACGAACGTTGTGAACCATACCGGAGTCATCACCCTCGACCGCCCCGAGGCGCTGAACTCGCTCAACCACGAAATGGTCACCCTCATCGCAGAGGCGCTGGCCACCTGGCGTGACGACGCGGCAGTGGAACAGGTCCTCATCCACTCTTCCGGCAAGCACTTCTGCGCCGGCGGCGACGTGCGCGCGGCGCGCGACGGCGTGCTGTCCGGGCGCGCCAAAGAGGTGGACGCGTATTTCGCCGACGAATACGCGATGAACCTCGCCATCGCGAACTACCCGAAACCGTACGTCGCGCTGGCCAGCGGTGTGATCATGGGCGGAGGCCTGGGTGTGTCCGCCCACGGTTCGCACCTCGTGGTCACCGAGGACGCGTTCGCCTCCATGCCGGAAATGAACATCGGCTTCATCACTGACGTGGGCATGAGCTGGAAGCTGCAGAACCTGCCGAATTGCCCGTCCCAAGGGCTCGGCACCTTTCTGGCGCTGACCGGTTACCGTCTGAGCGCGGACGATATGCTCGCCACCGGCCTGGCCACCCACAAGGTGGCGTCACTCGAAGGGCTGGCCGAGCGTATCGCGCAGGAAGGTCTCGGGGTGCTCGACGAGGTCGCACTCGAAGCCGGGGAGTCCAGGCTCGAATGCTGGAAGGACGAGGTCGATACCGTGTTCACCGGGTCATGGGCCGACATTTCTGCCCGCCTCGACGGTGAGCTGGGCGAGCTCGTCCGCGAGTTAACCGCCCAGGCGTCGCCAAGCTCGCTGACCGCGGCCGCTGAGCTGATGCGCGCGAATTCCGCTTTGGATCTGGCGAAGTCTCTCGAGAACGAGCGTGCGCTCGCCGCTGTGATGTGCCGTGAGCCCGATTTCGCGGAGGGCGTGCGCGCAGTCCTTGTGGACAAATCGAACGATGCCAAGTTCGAGACTGCCCCGGATGTGGGGAAGTACCGCGCCGCCCTCGCTCACGGCGGCGACAAATAGGGGTAAGGCGCCTCCCGAAATGCCCGAATGGCTAGACTGGAAGCGTATGTGCACCCCCGTTTTCGCACATTTTTGGCTTGAACCCGTACCCAAGTAACACAAAAGGAACCGTGCCGTGACTGCATCGACCGCTCCCCAGAACGACTGGAACCACAAGCTGACCCTCGCGCAGGAGATGCTGCCCCTGATCAGCCAGCTCCACCGCGAGAACAACGCGGTCACCTCCATCTACGGTCGCATCCTCGTGGGTGTCACGGACGTCGACATCATTAAGGCGCACCGCTACGCCCGCCGCATCGTCGAACGCGAGCTCCCGTTGGATGAGACGCTGCCGATTCTTCGTGAGCTCGTGCAGATGGACCTGGGCACCAGCTCCATCGACCTCGGCCGCCTGGCCAAGAACTACTCTCGCGCCGAGGGCGAGGATCTGCGTTCCTTCCTGGAGGAGGAGCTCGCCGGTGCCATCGGCGGCGAGAAGCGGACGGAGCCGCGCGACGTTGTGCTCTACGGCTTCGGCCGCATCGGCCGCCTGCTGGCCCGCATCCTCATTTCTCGGGAGGCGACCTATGGCGGCGTGCGGCTGCGCGCTGTCGTCGTGCGCAAGAAGGGCGACGACGACATCGTCAAGCGCGCCTCCCTGCTGCGCCGCGACTCGGTCCACGGCCCGTTCAACGGCACCATCACCGTCGACCATGAGAACGAAATCATCTGGGCGAACGGCACCGCCATCCAAATGATCTACTCGGACGACCCAGCCTCCATCGACTACACCCAGTACGGCATCGACAACGCCATCGTGGTGGACAACACCGGACGGTGGCGCGACCGCGAGGGCCTGTCCCAGCACCTCAAGTCCTCCGGTGTGCAGAAGGCGCTGCTTACCGCCCCGGGCAAGGGCGACGTGCGCAACATCGTCTACGGCGTCAACCATGCCGACATCACCGACGACGCCTCGGACAACGTCATCTCCGCCGCATCCTGCACCACCAACGGCATCACCCCGGTGCTCAAGGTCATCAACGACCGCTACGGCGTCAAGCACGGCCATGTGGAGACGGTCCACTCCTACACCAACGACCAGAACCTGGCCGACAACTTCCACAAGGGCCCGCGCCGCGGCCGTGCCGCCGGCCTGAACATGGTGCTCACCGAGACCGGTGCCGCCAAGGCCGTGTCCAAGGCTCTGCCGGAGTTCGAGGGCAAGCTCACCGGCAACGCGATCCGGGTGCCCACGCCGGATGTGTCCATGGCTGTGCTCAACCTCGACCTGGAGACGGAGGTGGAGAAGGACGAGGTCAACGAGTTCCTCCGTCGCGTGTCCACCGATTCGAACCTGCGCCAGCAGATCGACTACATCAACTCCCCGGACATCGTCTCCACCGACCTGCTCGGCACCACCCACGCGGGCGTTGTCGACGGCCTGGCGACGATCGCCTCCGGCAACCACCTGGTGCTCTACGTCTGGTACGACAACGAGTACGGCTACTCCCACCAGGTGGTGCGCATCGTGGAGGAGATCGCGGGCGTGCGCCCGAAGATCTACCCCGAGCGCAAGGACCCGCGCGAGATCCGCTAATCAGCTGTTGTCGATGATGACCTTCATGGCGCGGTTCTTTTCCGCGTTGTAGAAGGTCTCCCACGCCTGGCCCAGCTGGTCCCAGGTGAAGTGGTGGGTGGCAAGAGCCTTGATCGGTAAGGCGGTGTTCTGCACCGCCTTGAGCAGCATGCCGGTGGTGTTGGCGTTGACCAGGCCGGTGGTGATGGTCACGTTCTTGATCCACAGCTTGTTCAGCTCGAAATTGACTGGCTTGCCGTGCACGCCGACGACGGCGACGTTGCCGCCCTCCTTGACGTTCTCGGCGCACAGCTCCCAGGTCGCGGGAAGTCCCACCGCCTCGATGGCGGTGTCAACACCGCGGCCTCCTGTCACCTCGTCCACCAGTGCCTTGACGTCGTCCTTGCCCGGATTGACGGTGTGAGTCGCTCCCATGCGCAGGGCCATCTGGAGGCGGTTATCATCCATGTCGGCGACGATAATGTTGGCCGGGGAGTAGAACTGCGAGGTCAGCAACACGCCCATGCCGACCGGCCCCGCGCCCACGATCAGCACGTCGGTGCCGGGTTTGACTTCGCCGTACTGCACGCCGATTTCGTGGCCGGTGGGAAGTGCGTCAGAAAGGAACACACCGACCTCTTTGTCCAGGTCATCCGGAATGGGATAGAGGGAGGTGTCGGCGAACGGGGTGCGCACGTACTCGGCCAGAGTGCCGTCGATCATGTACCCGAGGATCCATGAGCCGCCGTTGAGGCAGTGGCTGTAGAGCTGCTTCTGGCAGTTCTCGCACGCGCCGCAGCGGGAGATGCAGGAGATTAGAACCTTGTCACCGGGCGCGAAGTTGGTTACGGCGGAGCCAACCTCCTCGACGACGCCGATGCCCTCGTGGCCCAGGATGCGGCCGTTCCACTCGCCGGTCTTCTCCCGGGCAACCTGTTCGATCTCCGGGTTCTTGCCGTGGGAGATGCCGAGGTCGGTGCCGCAGATAGTGGTGGTCTGGATGCGGATGATCGCGTCGGTGGGCTCGAGGATGGTCGGCTTCGGGCGGTCTTCGACACGAATATCGCCCTCTCCGTAGTAGGTGAGGGCTTTCATTGTGGGGGACATGGCGGGTCCTTCCGGAAGTTGATGGATCTCTGTCCAATAACTATTTAACTCCCGTTTGGCGGGATCCACCCCGGGGGAAAGTGTGGGGTTAGTCTCGTGCGCGGCGGCTAGCGAGCAGGTGATCCACGCTGAAGCGGCCTGCGCCGACTGCGGCGAGTGCGAGGGATGCCGCGGCGATGGCGCCGACGAGCTCGAACCCGCCGTTGCTGATGAACACGCCGTTACCGATGTGGGCGAAGAGATACGCGGCGAGCATCTGCAGGGCGATCACGACCGCGACCCACGGGGTGGCGGCGCCGATGAGGAGGAAGATTCCGCCGACGAGCTCGATGACGGCGGCAATTGCGCTGGTGAGTCCAGGGGCGGGAACACCCATGCCGCCAAACGCCTCGGCAGTACCAGCGAGGGTCCACTCGTTGAACTTCTGCCATCCATGGGCAATGAGGATCACGCCAAGAAGAATGCGGGCGAGGAGAAGAGAAACGTCTTTGAATGTTGTCATGTCGACAATAAAAGCATGTGATGTATCAACAATCGAATTAGGGCGCTAGCTTCTCGACGCCCGCGCCACGCCGTACAGCTCGACTAGGCGCTGCGTCGACGCGCGCCACGACCACCGCTGCGCCTCCGCCCGAGCTGCGCGCGACATCGTGCCACGCAACCCCGCATCACGCAAAAGGTTCGTCAGCGGCTCGGCCCACGCGTCATCCGGCAGGTCCGGGTCAACCAAGAAACCGGTGACGCCGTCATCGATGACGTAGGGCAGCCCACCTGCCCGCGCGCCCACCACGGGAACGCCGGAAGCGAACGCCTCCAGGGCGGCGAAGCCGAGAGTCTCCGTAGTAGACGGGAAAATGAGCGCGTCACCGGAGGCGTAGGCCTGCTGCAGTTTCTCCCCGGACAGGTATCCCGTGAAGGTGACCCACTCCTGGTCCATGGTCGCGCGGAGCTCGTCGAGCTGCGGCCCGGCACCGATCAGGGCCAGCCGCGCACCAGGCACGCGCTCACGAACCGATTCCATGATGCCGAGCGTGCGCTCAGTCGACTTCTCGGCAGAAATCCGGCCGATGTAGGTGACAAGGGGGGCGTCGGGGTGGCCGTCGCTAAGCAATGCCCGCATATTGCGAGTGCGTTTGGCCGGATCGAATCCGGCGGTGTCCACCGCCTTCGGCCAGATCTCCACGTTGGGGATGCGGTACTCGGCGGCTTTCTCCAGCATTGGCGCGGAGGTGACCAGGTTGACCTGCGCCCTGCCGTGAAACTGGCGGATGCCCCACTTCGACGGCCCGGCCAGCCACCCCGCGCCGAGGCGAACCGTGTACTCGGGCACGTCGGTGTGAAAGGACCCCAGGATCGGCAGCCCCATCCGCTCGGCGACGAGCGCCGCCGCCCCGGCCAGCCACATCGGGTTGACCACGTGGACCACGTCCGGGTTGAACTCCTTGAGGCGACGGAACATGCCCGGGGTCGGCAGACCGACCTGAATCTCCGGGTAGATCGGCCAAAAGGGGACCGAGGGCATGCGCACGACCTCGAAACCGGCATAGCTGGCGGGCGCCTTGCCGGGGGCGAAAATGAGCACCTCGTGGCCAAGCTCTGCCAGCTGATCGAGCGTGCGGGTCACGCGGGTGACAATGCCGTCGATCTTGGGGAGGAAAACCTCCGTGAACAGGGCGATGCGCATCTACTTCTCGCCGCTGGGGACGCCCTCAGACTGGTTGCGGGTCCACAGCGAGCGCGCCGGGATCATCGTGCGGTCCACGCGGTGCGCGTAGTGCTTGGCCACGTCCTCGACCTCCTGCAGCAGGCCCTCCTCCAGCTTTGTCGGCTTCAGGCCGAGGTCGAGGAAGGTGTCGTTGGTGACGTGCAGCTCGTTCTCGTCGGCCTCCTTGCGCGGGTTGGGCACCAGCGCGAACTCGGTGCCGGACAGGCGCGAAACCAGCTCCGCAAGTTCGCGAACGCGGTGGGTTTCCGTCATCTGGTTCAGGATCAACACCCGCTCGCCGCGCGCCGGCGGGTTCTCCAGGGCGATCTCGATGCACTTGGCCATGTCGCGGATGTGGATGAAGGCGCGGGTCTGCCCGCCCGTGCCGTGAACGGTCAGCGGGTAGCCAATCGCCGCCTGCATGAGGAAGCGGTTGAGCACGGTGCCGTAGTCGCCGTCGTAGTCGAATCGGTTAATTAGTCGCTCGTCGCGCTCGGTCTGCGGGGTGTGGGTGCCCCAGATGATGCCCTGGTGCAGGTCGGTGATGCGCAGCTCGTCGTTCTTGGCAAAGTACGCGAACAGGTTCTGGTCCAGCACCTTGGTCAGGTGGTAGACCGACCCCGGGTTGGTGGGGTAGAGAATCTGCTGCTCAACGGTGGTGCCCTCGTCGGTATCGACCTTGATGTCGAGGTAGCCCTCCGGGATCTTCATCCCGGCGGTGCCGTAGCCGTAGACACCCATCGTGCCGAGGTGGACAACGTGGATGTCCAGGCCGGATTCGACGATGGCTACGAGCAGGTTGTGCGTGGCATTGACGTTGTTGTCAATGGTGTAGCGCTTCGTGCGCGGGTTCTTCATCGAGTACGGCGCGGCGCGCTGCTCGGCGAAGTGCACTACGGCGTCCGGCTTGAACTCCTGGATGAAGTCGAACAGACCCTCGTAGTCCTGGGCGACGTCGATGTTGCGGAAGCCGATCTCCTTGCCGGATACCTCCTTCCACGCAGCAAGGCGCTCGTCGATAAACGCAATGGGGGTCAAAGACTCGGCGCCGAGCTCCTCGTCGATGCGGCGGCGCGACAGGTTGTCCACGATGACGACCTCATGACCGAGGTCCGAAAGGTGCAGGGACGCGGGCCAGCCGCAAAATCCGTCTCCGCCCAGAATCGCAATCTTCACTTTTGGCAACCTTTCTACTTCACGCATTAAGCATTAAAGTGCCCGGCACGGGGCGCGGGCTTCTCGTACACGTTACCTGTGATTCTTAAGCGTTGCTGAGTGGAAGCAGGTGAACGTCAGGTGACATTTTTCGGACGAAAAATCTAACGCAATAGTCGCATCATGTGAGTAAAGTTCTTCTTATGAATTCTGACGGCGCACGCGCACCACACAACACTGAGACTCCGGTCATCATCGTCGGCACGGGGCTCGCCGGCCTCGTCGCCGGTTTTGAGGCCAGCAAAGCCGGCCGCCACGTCATCTTCGTGGACCAAGAAAGCCGGGAGAACCTCGGCGGCCAGGCGTTCTGGTCCCTCGGCGGCCTGTTCATGGTCGGATCCCCCGAGCAAAAGCTCATGCGGGTCAACGACTTCGAGGAACTTGCCTGGACGGACTGGGAGAATTCAGCGGACTACGACGCGTCCGACAACGACAAGTGGCCGCGCCAGTGGGGCCGCGAGTTCGTCCGCTTCGCCGCCCACGACATGCACTCCTACCTGAAGAACTTGGGCCTGCGCGTGCTGCCGACGATCGGGTGGGCCGAGCGCGGCTCCGGCGACGCCTCCGGCCACGGCAACTCCGTGCCGCGCTTCCACGTCACCTGGGGCACCGGCCCCGAGGTTGTGCGCGTCTTCCGCGAGCCGCTGCTGGAGGCGGAGAAGCAGGGCAAGGTGGAATTCCGCTTCCGCCACCGCGTCGACGACATCATCGTCGAATCCGGGCGCGCCGTTGGCGTGACGGGCATCGTGCTTGACGACGACCCCGCCGTGCGCGGAGCCGCCTCCAACAAGCAGGAGGGCGACGCGTTCGAGATCCGCGGCGCGGCAGTCGTCATCGCCACCGGCGGCATCGGTGGCAACCTGGATAAGGTACGCGCGATGTGGCCGGATGATCGCTGGGGCCCCTGCCCCGAGTACATGGTCACGGGCGTGCCGGCGTACGTCGACGGGCGCGGCATCGACATCGCCAAGAAAGCCGGCGCCAACCTGGTCAACACCGACCGCATGTGGCACTACCCGGAGGGCATGATCAACTGGGATCCGATCTGGCCGAACCACGGCATCCGCATCATCCCCGGCCCGTCCGCGATCTGGATGGACGCCGAGGGCAAGCGCCTGCCGACGCACCTGTTCCCGGGCTCCGACAACCTCGCCGCGCTCGCGCACATCGGCCGCACCGGCCACGGCTACTCCTGGTTCATCCTCAACCAGGCGATCGCAGATAAGGAGTTCATCTTCTCCGGTTCGGAGCAGAACCCGGACCTGACGGACAAGGAGATTAAGAAGCTGCTGGGCAAGATCGGCCCCGGCACGCCCATGGCGATCGAGGCGTTCCAGAAGAACGGCGTAGACTGGGTCACCGCGGACACGGTCGAGGACCTGGTCAAGGGCATGAACGAGCTTGGCGACGTCGAGATCGACGCCGAGTTTGTCGAACGCCAGTTGCTCGAGCGCGACGCCCAGCTCTCCAACGCCTTCTCCAAGGACATCCAGGTCAACTACATCCGCATGGCGCGCCAGTTCCTCGGCGACAAGATCGTGCGTGTCCACCCGCCGCACCGCATCCTGGACGAGAAGAAGGGCCCCTTGATCGCCGTCCGCCTCCACGTGCTGACGCGCAAGACGCTCGGCGGCATCGAGACGGACCTGTCGGGCCGCGCGCTTCACGCCGACGGCTCGGTCTTCGATGGCCTCTTCGCCTGTGGTGAGGTCGCCGGCTTCGGCGGCGGCGGAATGCACGGCAAGAACGCGCTCGAGGGCACCTTCCTGGGTGGCTGCATCCACTCCGGAAAGCGCGTCGGGGAAGCGCTGGGGCGAATCTAGCGGGAGAGGTTTGTCGTGACTAAGGCAAAGTCCGCAGCATTCGTCGCTGCATTCGTGGCGCTGATCAGCGTCCTCCTCCTGCCGCTGGGCTCGCTTTCCTGGCAGGGGCAGATCGCCCTGGGGCTGCTTGCCTTCGCAGTGATCATGTGGGTCTCCGAGGCGGTCACGTACCCGGTCAGCGCGCTGCTGATCATTGGGCTCATCTCGCTGCTCGTCGGGCTGTCCCCCGACCCGGATTCGCCCGGCGAGGCGTTCGGGACGGGCAAGGCGCTAGCAATCGCCCTCGACGGCTTCTCCACCTCCGCGGTCGCCTTGGTCGCCGCTGCGCTCGCCCTGGCCACCGCGATGCAGGCGACCGGCCTGCACCGCCGCATAGCCCTGTACGTGCTCAAAGTCGCGGGCGAGAAGACCTCCCACATCGTGGTCGGGGCGATCGCGATCTCGATCATTCTCGCCTTCTTCGTCCCCTCGGCCACGGCGCGCGGGGGAGCCGTGGTTCCGATCCTGTTGGGGATGGTCGCGGCGTTCGGCCTCGCGGTCGACTCGAAGCTGTCGGCGCTGCTGGTCATCACCGCGACGCAGGCGGTTTCCGTGTGGAACGTCGGCATCAAGACCGCGGCGGCCCAGAACATGGTGGCCGTGGGGTTCATCGAGGATCAGATGGACACGACGGTGTCGTGGGGCCAGTGGTTCCTCTGGGCCGCGCCGTGGTCGATCCTGATGTCCGTCGCCCTATACTTCATCATGCGCGCGGCAGTCAAACCCGAGGTCGAGTCCATCGAAGGGGGCCGCGAGCTTGTCGACGCCCAGCTTGCCGAGATGGGCCCGATGACGGGGGCCGAGAAGCGGCTTACCGCGATCGCTATCATCCTGCTCGGGTTCTGGGCGACGGAAGGGGTCCTGCACCCGGTCGATTCCTCCGTGATCACGCTCGTCGCTGTAGGCCTCATGCTGCTGCCGGGCGTCGGTGTCATGGAGTGGAAGTACGCGCAGGATCACATCAACTGGGGCACGCTCATCGTCTTCGCGGTGGGTATCTCACTGGGTACCTTCCTCCTGGACACCGGGGCCGCGGCGTGGCTGTCGGAGCGGACCTTTGGGGTGCTTGGCCTGTCGGGGATGCCGATTCTGGCCGCCATCGCGATCGTCTCGCTGTTCAACATCCTGATTCATCTCGGGTTCGCCTCGGCGACCTCCCTGGCATCCGCTCTCATCCCCGTGTTCATCTCGCTTGCCGCCACGCTCGACGCCCCGAGCGGTGGGATCGGGTTCGTCCTGATCCAGCAGTTCGTGATCAGCTTCGGCTTCCTCCTGCCGGTCTCGGCCCCGCAGAACATGCTCGCCTACGGCACGGGCGCGTTTACCACCCGGCAATTCCTGAAGACGGGCATCCCGCTGACGATCGTCGGGTACCTCCTTGTCCTGCTTCTATCCGCGACGTACTGGAACTGGATCGGCCTAGTCTAGCGGCGGCGGGGGAGTGGGCGCTCCGGCCGGCGGGGCGATCTTGGGGTAGCGCCGTGTCGGTTCTTCTGGCGTGTCAGGCTGGCCGCGGTCGACTGTGGAGAGTCTCTTTTGGGTCCACAGGCCGAGCGCAAAAACCGAGGCGCCGACGAGTCCTGCTACAACGAGGCCGGTGACGCCGCCGGGGCGAGCGCCCAGCCCGACCAGGATCCCGAACCAGCCGAAGTCGGCGTCGCCAAAGGTGGTGTTCCCGTCGCCGAAGGTGCCCAGGACTTTCAGCAGCGCCGCAGGCCAGAACGTGATGATCAAGCCGTTGACAAATCCCCCGAGTACAGCTCCGCGCCGCCCGCCCGTAGCGTTGCCGTAGACGCCGGCGGCGCCGCCGGTGAAGAAGTGGGGGACAAGCCCTGGCAGGATCAGAGCCAGGGAGAACGCCGGGTTCGCGAGTACCGCAAGCCCGACCAGCCCGCCGGCGAACGAGGAGATAAAGCCGATGAGGACGGCGTTTTGCGCGTAGGGGAAGACGATTGAGGCGTCGAGTGCGGGGATGGCCCCGGGGACCACCTTGCTTGCGATGCCTTGGAATGCCGGGATGAGCTCGCCGAGGATCGTGCGCACGCCGAACAAGATCACCGCCACCGCGACGCCGAACTGCAGCCCGAGCGTGACTGCCTGCATGTAGAAGTTGCCTATCGAGCTCGCCCCGTCGGGCAGCGCGAGCATGGCCTGGTCGGCGCCGACCCGGGCGTGTAAAAGGATCGCGGCGGCCAGGTACATGATCACCATGGACAGCGCCGTGGACACCATCGAGTCGCGGAGGAACTTCAGCCCCTCGGGGAGCTTGAGGTCCTCGGTCGACGCCGACTTCGCGCGGCCCTTTCCACCAACCGCCTTTCCTAGCGCGCCGGCGACGACGTACCCGGTTGTGCCGAAGTGGCCAATCGCGATGGAATCGCTCCCGGTGATTTTCCGCGTCCACGGGTGGGCGATGGCGGGAAGGGAGACCATGAGGACGCCGAGGAGGAGGGCGCCGAACAAGACAGCCACCCAGGCGTTGTAACCCGCGGTGGCGAGGATGATCGTGAGCATGGTCGCCATGAACAGCACGTGGTGGCCTGTCAGAAACACGTAGCGAAGCGGGGTGAACCGCGCGATAACAAGCGAGACCGCGAACCCCAGGATCATCAGCCAGGCGACTTGGGCGCCGTAGCGCTCCTGGGCGATGCCCGCGATTGCTTCGTTGGTTGGGATCACCCCCTGCGCGCCCGTCGCCTGCTGGATCATGACTCCGAGGGGCTCCAAGGACGCGACGACCAGCGTGGATCCCGCGCCGATCAGCAAAAACCCGAGCGTGGCCTTGATCGCGCTGCCGACGACCTCGCCTGCGGGCTTGCGCAGGGCTACCAGCCCGACCGCGGTGATGATCCCGATGAGAAACGCCGGGACGGCGAGGACCTCGTTGACAATAAACTGGACGGCTGCGATGACGGGGTCCACTTAGGCCTCCTCAGTATCGTAAAGCTCGCGCAGCGCCAGGTCGACCTCTCGCGTCGAGGTGAAGTCGTCGATGACGTGAACCGGGATTCCGACGTCGCCAAGCGTGCGGGCGATCTCCCCCGAGGTGAGAATGAGGTCGGCTTCCTTCGCCTTCCCCTTGGCCGAAATCGTGTCGGTCGCCTCCACGGTGATAAACGGGGCCCACCCCCAGCGGGAAAGCACATCCTCGAGGGTGTTTTTCAAAAACAGCGAGGTCCCCACGCCGTTGCCGCACACGGTCAGGATCTTGTTCTTGGCGGGCCCGGTCGACCCGTTGTTTCCGCGCAGGAGGGCGAGAAGCTCGCTCGGTGTGCGTACCTCGTCGAGCTCCCGGCGGCGATTCCCAATGAGCGTGGCAATGCGCGCCATCACGCTTTGGTGCGCCTTCGAGTCTTCGGCGGCAAGCGCGATAACCAGGGAAACGGGGCCGTTTTTCGTGTGGCCGAACTCAACGGGTGCGTCCAAGCGCAGCCAGGACAACGTCGTGGCGTGCACGGCGTCGCTCGGGCGCGCGTGGGCGAAGGCGAAGCCGGGGGCGACGACGATGTAGGGCCCGTTTTGTCGCACCGAATCGACCATCTCCTCGGTGTAGGACGGCTCGACGTTGCCGGTTACCTCCAACAGCTCGCCGGCCCGTCGCACCGCCTCTTCCCACGTTCGGGCGCGGCCTTGCAGGTCTACTGATTCCTCCGCGAGGAAGCGGGTCATCCCTCCACCACCAGCGCGACGTGTACCGAGGTCAGCTCGTACTCGCCCGGCATAAGCGGCATCGAGCGCAGCTCTGCGGCGGTGGCGCCGGTGACCGGGATGATCCACCCCAGGTTCGGGTCCAATGCCGGGTCGGCGTCGGCGCGGACCGGGACGAAGGTGACCGCGCGGCCTTCCGTCGGGGCGAGACGAACAGGGGCGTCGGCACGCGCGACCCGCTCGAACGCGGCGAGCGGGAGGGCGATGATGATCAGCTTCTCGTCGGTGTCGGGGTCGAGGTTGGCCACGCGCACCTCGAGGTTGCGCACGGGCACCGTATCGACGTCTTCGGGGTAGTCCACCAGCTTCTCGCCGCCGAAAAACGCGCGCAGTGCCTCCATGAATCCCATGCGGGAAGTCTAGGAGCAACTAGAGTTGCGTGCATGGGCAACACCAACCTCGAGCGCGTCTATTCCTATCCCTTCGGGGATATCTACGCGAACTACGTGGCCAAGGTCGAGCGGAAGGGGAAAACGACCGAGGAGCTCGACGAGGTACTCGGCTGGCTCACCGGCTACACCCCGACCGGCCTGCACGAGGCGGCAGACGGGGGCGGGGACCTGCGCGGGTTCTTCGCCAACGCGCCGCGGATCAACCCGCGCGCCGATCTGATCACGGGAGTGGTCTGCGGGGTGAGGGTCGAAGACATCGGCGAGGAGCTGATGCAGAAGATCAGGTGGATGGACAAGCTTGTCGACGAGCTTGCCCGCGGGAAGAAGATGGAGTCGATCAAGCGGTCCCCGAATACATGATGGGGAGTGAGGTAGCCGCCCACCGCGCGGAGGTGGTGATGCCCTACGGCCCGGGCGAGGCCGTCGTGGTCGACCCGCCGCACCGGCGCGACAACCCGCTGACCTTCCGGGAAAACCGGCTCAACCGCCACGGCTGGGCGTTGGTAGGCAAGCGGATCGTGATGGATTTCGGGATGGACGCCATGGTCGATCGCGCCGCGGCTTTGACCTACTACGCGCTGCTTTCGATCGCGCCGACGGTGCTGGTGCTCTACTCGGTCATCGCGCTACTGCTTCCCCGGGACCAGGACGCGGCGGCGGATATCCTCGTCGAGTTCGTGGCGCGGTACGTGCCCAGGCAGCTGGAGACAGAGGCGGCGGACTTCCTGTTGGGGGTCGTGGGAACGCCGTCGCAAAGCAGCGTCGCCCTGGTGGTCTCCGTTCTGGTCTCCCTGCTGTCCGCATCGGCGTACGTGCGCTCGTTTTCGCGCAACGCCAACGTCATCTACGGGCGTGCGGAAGGCCGCAGCCTCCCGGCCACCTGGCTGACCATGTGGCTGCTCACCATCGTCCTCCTGCTCGGCGCGGTGGTGCTGCTGCTGGCCTCCCTGCTGCGCGAATCCCTGGTCCTCGGGGTGCTGCGCCCCGTGGCGGAGCCGCTGGGGTTAACGCCAACCGTGGAGTACCTCACCCAGATCTTCCTCCCGGTGTGGCGGTGGGTGCGCCTGCCCGTCATGGCGGTCGCAGCGGTGCTCCTGGTGGCGCTGTTGTACTACTTCGCCCCGAACGTGCGCCCGGGCAGGTTCCGCCTGCTCACCCTCGGCTCCTTCGTCGCCCTGGTCATCATCGGCGCGGTGTGGGCGCTGTTCGGTCTGTACCTGTCCACCATCGGGGTCCGCAGCGCCTACGGGGCCTTCGGTGCCGTGCTGGCCGTGCTGGTAGTGGTGTGGGTGATGAATATCGTGCTGCTGCTCGGGCTGAAGGTCGACGCCGAGGTGCTGCGGGCCAAGGAGCTCCAGCTCGGGTTGGACTCCGAGTACACCATCCAGGCGCGGCCGCGCGCGACGAAGGCGGTCAAGCAGCGTTTGCAGCAGCAGCGCTGGGCGCACCGCTCTGCCCGGGAGATAGCCGGGAGGAACGCATAAGGCGAGTTTTACGCGTACCCTCGGCCTCATGACACTTACTGATCCCCGCAAAAAGTACCCCGTTATCTCCCCGCCGGAACAGTCCCAGGAGAACCCCGGCCTCGATGCCGAAATGACTCCCAAGGCCGACCGCGGTGAGGAGTCGTACAAGGGCTCCGGCAAGCTCGAAGGCCGCAAGGCCCTGATCACCGGCGGCGACTCTGGCATCGGTGCCGCCGTTGCCATCGCCTACGCCCGAGAGGGCGCGGACGTGGCGATTGCCTACCTCCCGGCAGAGGAGGAGGACGCGAAGGTCATCGTCGGCCTCATCGAGGACGCGGGTCGTAAGGCCGTTGCCATCCCGGGCAACCTGGAGAACCGCCAGGCATGTTTCGATACCGTGGAGAAAGCCGTGAGCGAGCTCGGTGGCATCGACATTTTGGTCAACAACGCCGGTCGCCAGATCTCCCACGACAACTTCCTCGATATCTCTGAGGAGGAGTGGGACAAGACGATGAAGACCAACATCTATGCCCCCTTCTACCTGGTGCAGGCCGCGGTGCCGCATATGGAGCCGGGCAGCGCGATTATCTTCTCCTCCTCGATCCAGGCGTACGACCCCTCGGACACCCTGGTGCACTACGCCGTGACGAAGGCGGCGATGAACAATATGTCGAAGGGCCTGTCTATGGCGCTTCTCAGCGACAAGGGCATTCGCGTCAACGCCGTCGCCCCGGGCCCGATCTGGACCCCGCTGCAGCCGTCACACGGCCAGCCGATGGAGAAGCTGGTGCAGTTCGGCCAGGAGTCCGAGATGGGCCGCGCCGGTCAGCCCGCCGAGCTCGCGGGCGCGTACGTGTTCCTCGCCTCGGAGGACGCGTCCTATGTGTCCGGCGAGACGCTCGCTGTGACGGGCGGCGCGCTCACCCCGTAATCTGGGGAGCATGATCGACGCCCGCGATACCGCCCTCATCATTGAAGGGGGCGGTATGCGCAACTCGTACACCGCCCCCGCCATTGTCAAGCTGATTGAGCAAAAGGTGCAATTCGGCTGGGTCGGGGGCGTGTCCGCTGGCTCCACCCACACGCTCAGTTTCGCCTCCCGCGACGCGGAGAGGGCGAAGTGGGCGTTTACCGACCTCGCCACCCACCCGGAATTCGGGGGGTGGCGCTCGTTTGTCCGCGGCACGGGATTGCTCAACTCCGATTTCATTTACGAGGGATCGGCGCAGGTCCGGCCGCTGGACTTCGACACGTTCGCGTCGACGACGGAGGAGATCCACATCGAGGCGACTCGCGCGGACACGGGTGAGACGGTGGTGTGGAACCGAGCGGATCTCGCCGAGGTTGATTCCATCACCTTGGCCGTCCGCGCATCTTCCACGCTGCCAGTCATCATGCCCATCACGCTTATCGACGGCGTGCCCTACGTCGACGGGGCACTCGGCTCCTCAGGTGGGTTACTTATCGACGCCGCGCAGCGCGCCGGGTACGAGAAATTTCTCGTCCTGGCCACCCGCCCGCGCGACTACACCAAGCCCGTGCCCTCCCGGCCAGGTGTGATCAAGCGGGTGTTTCGCCGGCACCCCGCCGTGGCGGAGGCGGTGCTCGGCCGCCCGGAGCTGTACAACGCTGCAAAACAGACAATGCTCGATCTCGAGCAAGCTGGACAGGCGTACATTTTCTTCCCGGAGAACATGATGGTTGAGTCCACGGAGCGCAACGTGGCAAAGCTCAACGCCAACTACGCCGCTGGTGAGGAGCAGGTGGAGCGCGAGTGGCCGCAGTGGAGGGAATTCCTCGCGTGATCGATGCCCGAGACACCGCGCTGATCGTCGAGGGTGGGGGCATGCGCAACTCCTACACAGCGCCCGCGATCGTGCGCTTTATTGAGGAAGACGTGCGCTTCGGCTGGGTCGGCGGAGTGTCCGCGGGCGCGGTCCACGCCGGCAACTACGCATCCAGTGATGCCGAGCGCGCCAAGGCGGTGTTCACAGATTTCGCCACACACCCGAAGTTCGGCGGATGGCTCAAACTGGTGCGGGGCCAGGGCTACTTCAACTCGGATTTCATCTACGGGGATTCCCACGGCCTTTTGCCCTTCGACTTTCCCGCGTTCGAGGCGAGCGGTGTCGAGCTGCACATCGAGGCGATGCGCGCCGACACCGGGCAGACGGTGCGCTGGACCCGTGGAGATTTCCTCGCGGACGCGGACCTGTTGCGCCTGGCTACCCGGGCGTCGTCCACCGTGCCCAAAGCCATGCCCATCACGCTTATCGACGACATCCCCTACGTCGATGGGGCACTCGGCGAATCCGGGGGCCTGCTCATCGCCGCCGCGCGGCGCGCCGGTTACGAGAAATTCGTCGTCCTCGGCACGCGTCCGCGCGATTATTGGAAGAAGCCGATCACGCAGGTCTCCGCGGTGCGCCGCTTCTTCCGAAAGCACCCCGCCATCGCCGACGCGCTCGAGGTGCGTTCCCGGCGCTACAACTCCGCCAAACAGGCGGTTCTCGACGCGGAGGAAGCCGGTAACGCAGTCGTGCTGTTTCCGGACGACATGCGCGCCGAATCCACGGAGCGCCGCCTGGAGCGGCTCAACGCCAACTACCTCGCCGGCGCGAAACAGGTGGAGCGGGAGTGGGGCGCGTGGATAGACTTCCTCACATGAGAATCCCCCTGACACTCACCCTCGCGTCTGCCTCGCTGATCGTGGCGGGCTGCGCGAGCGAAGCTCCCGAGCCAGTGGTTGAGGAGGTCACCTCCACCGTCACCTCGACAACGACCGTGCCCCCATTCGAGCCCGACGACCCAGTCGAGAAAGACGACGCGTTCACCTTCTCGGCGGGGAAGTACGAGCTGGGGCCGCTGGAGGGGGAGGCGGAGCTGTTTAACGCGTGCGAGTCTTTGACGTCCGCGGAGTTGAAGAAGCTGGACCTCGAGGTCGCCGGCGACGTCGATCAGACGCAGACCACGCTGTCCTGCCCGATGATCAAGGGCGGGGACTCGGCGGTTGCGTACGTGGTCACCTCCATCGCTGGCAGTCGGGCTACCGTGGGCGAGTTCGACGAGAGCCTGAGGATTACGGAGCTCAAGGCGTCGACAAGCGTGCCCAATCTGTACCTGGGTCAGTACGGCGGCCAGCCGCCGATGTGCGGGGCCTTCGTGGACACCACCAGCGGGATCTTGAGCGTCAACGTCGTGGACACTCGCGCGGAGATGCCGGTGGGCAAGCAGTGCGAACGGGCGCAGAAGACGCTCGAGTCGCTCTACAAGATCGGCAAGTAGTTAGTCAGCCACCAGCGGATCCATCGTCAGCTCCGGGTGCTCCTTCTCCACGAAGGCGAGCTTCCACTTGTCACCGAAGAGGGCGATGAGCTCGCCGTCCGTGCGCGTGAACACCTCGACGCCGCGCTGACGGCCCAGCTCCACCGCGGACTCGGCGTCGGTGCGCCGCGCCACGGAGTAGGGGACCGGCTCGGTGACCGTTTCCACGTTGTACTCGTTGTCCATGCGCGCCTGCATGACCTCGAACTGCATCGGGCCGACTGCCGCCATGACCGGTGCAGCGTCGCCGCGCAGGTCGTTGCGCAGGATCTGGACCACGCCCTCGGCGTCGAGCTGCTCGAGTGCCTTGCGGAACTGCTTGTATTTGCCCAGCGACTTAGCCCGCAAAGTGCGGAAGTGCTCCGGCGCGAACTGCGGCATGGGCGGGAATTGCACCTTCCGGCCCTCGTAGATGGTGTCACCCGGCGCCAGCGACCCCGCGTTGACCAGGCCGATGATGTCACCCGGGTAGGCGGTCTCCACGGTGTCGCGGGTGCGGCCGAACACCGTCAGCGCGTACTTGGTGGAGAAGCTGCGGCCGGATTGCGCGTGGGTGACCTGCATGCCGCGGTCGAACTCGCCGGAGACGACGCGCATGAAGGCGAGCGTGTCGCGGTGGTTTTTGTCCATGCCGGCCTGGACCTTGAACACCACACCGGAGAAGTCACCGTCGAGCGGGCGCGTATCATCCATCGCGCTTGTCGACGCCTCCACCGCCCGCGGATCCGACTCCCTCGGCGCGGGTGCCGGGGCGATGGCGCACAGAGTGTCCAGGATCTGGTGCACGCCGAAGTTGAGCATGGCGGAGGCGAAGATCACGGGCGAGGTGACGCACTGTTCGAAGAGCTCCTGGTTGTGCACTGCGCCGTCCGCGGCGAGTAGCTCGGCCTCCTCCACGGCGGTCTCCCAGGCGTCCTCTTCCTTGGCCCGCGCGTCGCCGGGGGAGTAGTGCTCCTCGGGGGCGATGGTGGAGCCGCCGGCGGTGCGGGTGAAGTGGATGTAGTTGTCGGCTTCACCGTCGCCGTTGATATGGGCGAGACCGCGGAAGTCGCCGGCCTCGCCGACGGGCCAGTACAGGGGGGTGGGCTGGAGGTCGATTTCGGTCACGATTTCGTCGATAAGTTCGAGCGGCTCGCGGCCGACGCGGTCCCACTTGTTGATCACGGTGACAATCGGCAGGCCGCGGGCCTTGCAGACGCGGAAGAGTTTCAGGGTCTGCGGCTCGAGGCCCTTGGCGGCGTCGATGAGCATGACGGCGGCGTCGACGGCGGAGAGCACGCGGTAAGTGTCCTCGGAAAAGTCGGCGTGGCCTGGCGTGTCAACGAGGTTGATTACGTAGGGCTCGACGGCGCTGGTGTTCTCCGGGAGGTACTCGAATTGCAGTGCGGACGAGGCGATGGAGATGCCACGGTCCTTCTCCATCTCCATCCAGTCTGAGACGGTGGCCTTGCGGTTGCCCTTACCGTGGACGGCGCCGGCTTCGGAGATGACGTGCGCGTGGAGCGCGAGCGCCTCGGTGAGGGTGGACTTGCCGGCGTCGGGGTGGGCGATGACGGCGAAGGTGCGGCGGCGCGCGGCCTCGGAAAGAGTGCTCATAGTTGCCCCACGATAGTCTGTGTATAGTGGAACCCGATAATTGTAGATGCATCAACAAAGGAGGTTTCATGACCATCGGCATCATTCTCGGATCCACCCGCGTCGGCCGCGCCGGCGAGGCCGTCGCCCACTGGGTGAACGAGGCCGCGCAGCAGCGCGAGGGCTTCGACTACCGCCTGCTCGACCTCAAGGACTTCAACCTTCCCCTCTACGATGACGAGACGCTGCCGATGATGGCCGGCAAGAACTACGACTCGCCCGAGGTGACCCGGTGGTCCGAAGCCATCGACGCCTGCGAGGCCTTCGTCTTCGTCACCCCCGAGTACAACCATTCGGTCCCGGCTCCGTTGAAAAACGCCGTCGACACGCTCGGCACCGAGTGGTACGGCAAGCCCGTCGCCTTCGTCGGTTACGGCGCCGCGGGTGGCGTGCGGGCCGTGGAGCACTGGCGGCAGATCACCGCGAACTTCCAGATGCCGAATGTGCGCAACCAGGTTGCCGTCTCCATCATGACTGAGTTCCCGGACGGCCGCTTCGAGCCGGCGTCCTTTCAGGCCGACAGCCTCACCGCAGTGCTCGCCGACCTTGAGGCGATGCTCGCCCGCTAGCGCGAGTGAATCTCGTGCTGGGCTCTGGCCAAGCCCTCGGCCACAATCAGGCGCACCGCCTCGGCGGCTAGCCTGATCTGCTCCGAGATATCACCCTCGACCGGCGAGAGCACGTAGTCGGGCACTGTGGTGCCCGCCGGCGGGCGGCCGATGCCGATGCGCACCCGCAGGTAATCGCGCGTGCCCAAGTGGTCTGTGAGCGACTTCAGCCCGTTGTGGCCGTTTTCGTTGCCGCCCAGCTTCAGCTTCACCGCGCCCCGGGGCAGGTCCAGCTCGTCGTGACACACGATAATCCGCTCCGGCGCGACGTCCAGCCTTTTCGCGGCAGGTGCGACATCCTCTCCCGAGGAGTTCATGTAGGTCGACGGTTTCATCAAGGCGACGCCCTGAAGCTTGTCGTTTGAGAGCTCGTCGACAACCATGTAGCCGACGTTGTGCCGTGTCGCGGCGTATTCCGGCCCCGGGTTCCCTAAGCCGACGACGAGCCACTCCGCAGAGCCGGTGGGGTTAGCGGGGCGGGTGAACAGGTTTTTCAGAAAGCTCAGCACGCCTTCCCAATGTAGTGCGCCGGACGAGCAGACCCCCCAAACCCGCGCCACAGTGTTTGAACGTCAGGATCCGGTAGAAGGGGAGTATGGATTTCCCACCAGTCATCGCCGCGCCAATGGCGGGCGGGCCGAGCACCCCCGCCCTCGTTAACGCCGTCAGTTTCGGATTTCTCGCTTTCGGTACTTGCTCCGTCAACGAGGCACGCGCCCAGCTGGACGAGGTGGAGGGCCCCTTCGGAGTGAATCTCTTTTACCCGCAACAATTCGAACCCTCTCCGGAACTCGTGTCCTCCGTCGCCTCGGATTTGCGCGCCGACGTGCCCGCCGTGGATTTGACGAGCGGTTTCGCGGAAAAGCTCCGCCTCACCTTGCGAGCGCGTCCCTCCGTTGTGTCGTCAATGTTCGGATGCTTCACCCCCGGGGAGATCGACGCCATCCACGAGTGCGGTGCGAGCGCCTGGGTAACGGTAACCAACGAGACCGATGCGCGTGTGGCCGCAGAACGTGGCGCGGACGCCCTTGTCGTGCAGGGACCGCAGGCAGGTGGGCACCGTGGCACGTGGTCCCCTGAGCTCACCCCCGACACGCGCAGCCTCACAGATCTGCTGGAGTCGGTCGGTCCGATCGGCCTTCCGATGATCGCGGCCGGAGGTGTGCGCTGCGCGGGTGACGTTTCGAAGCTGCTCGGTCGCGGCGCAGCCTCCGTTGCGTGTGGCACCGCCTTCCTGCTTGCCGACGAGGCCGGCACAAGCGCGAAGAACCGCGACATGCTCAAGGCGGGCGGGCGCACCGTGCTCAGCCGGGCGTTCTCGGGGCGCTGGGCGCGTGGGGTGGAAACGGAATTCACCCGCGCGAACCCGGACATGCCGCCGGTCTACCCGTACCTGAAACCGATGGTGCCGGAAAACCCTTATTGCCTGGCGGGGGAGAACTTCGACGCCATCCTCGAAGCACCTGCGGCCGAGATCGAAAAAGCGCTCACGCCCTAGATCACGCGCGTGGTGTTATCAATTACGCCGAGGCCGGCGATACCGACGCGGACCGTATCGCCGTCGCGCAGGTACCGCTTGGGCTCCCGTGCGTGGAGCACACCAGCCGGGGTGCCGGTGGCGATCACATCGCCGGGGTTGAGCGGGTAAAGCCGGGAGATGAAGGCGATGAGGTGCTCCGGGCTGAACACCAGGTCATCAGTGGGGGCGGACTGCATGACCTCCCCGTTCAGGCGCGTTTCCAGCTCGGGACCGGGGACCCACTCGGTGTCCAGCCACGGGCCGAAGCCGGCGGTGTTCTCCAGTGACTTGCCCTGGTGCCATTGCTGGGTGCGCTTCTGGAAGTGGCGCTGGGTGTAATCGTTGATGACCGCGTAACCGGCAATGTGGCCTGCTGCGTCGGCCTCGTTGACGTTGTGGGCTCGCTTCCCGATCACCACCGCCAGCTCCCCCTCGAAGTCGAGGGTCTCGGCATTGGCTGCGGCAACCTCGACATCGTCGTTAGGTCCGATCAGCGCGTCGGCGAATTTGACGAAGAGCGTGGGAACGTCGGGGCGATCGTGGCCCATCTCGGCTATGTGCGCGGCGTAGTTCAGGCCCACGCAGATAATCTTCTCGGGACGCGGAACCACGGGGCCAAGCTCTGTCGGCACGAAACTCACGGCGTCGCCCTCGACGAGTGCAAGCTCCCGCCAACCCGGGTCGCGCAGTAAGTCACCCACATCACTGAATCCCGGGATCACCACGGCGTTCGAGTCATCGACGATACGAACGGCTACTGTCGCGGGGGCGGAGCGCAACGTTGCGAGTCTCATAGATCAAGCATAAGCAGGTCGACCGCGTCGGCGGCCACAATCGGCAGCTCTTCGGCTTCTTTCTTGGAAAACGGCTTGAGCACGTAGTCCGCCGGAGCCATGCGCCCGGGCGGGCGGCCAATACCCACGGCCAGCTTGTTGTAGTCGCGCGTGCCCAGCGAAGCGGAGACCGATTTCAGGCCGTTATGGCCGTGGTCGCCGCCGCCAGCGCGCAGCTTGACCTCGCCGAAGGGGAGGTCAAGCTCGTCGTAAAGCACGTAGATCTCGCTCGGGGAGACCTTGTAGTAACCGGCGAGCGCCTTGACGGGCCCGCCGGAGACATTCATGTACCCGCGCGTGCGGGCCAGCACCCGGCCACCGCTGAGTTCGGCGACCTCGGTGTTTGTTTTCTTGTGCACACTCAGGCGCGCACCCTCCCTGTCCAGGAGCTCGTCGAGGACGACCACGCCCGCGTTATGGCGGGTCGCGGCGTAGGAAGGGCCAGGGTTGCCCAGCCCGACAATGAGAGCAGTCACATAAGAGAGACTACTCGGAAGCGCCCTCGTCGCCCTCGCCGCCGTCGGCGATCTCGACGTCCTTGGCGTTGTCGGCGTCAGCGTCGCTGGAGTCGGCGCCTGCCTCAGCACCGCCCTCCTCGGCCTCGGCTGCAGCGGCCTCGAGCTCCTCGTCCTCCTGGAAGAACGTGACGTTGACAACGAGCGCCTCCGGGTCGGAGGTGAGCGCGGCGCCGGCTGGCAGGGTCACATCGCCGGCGACGACCTGCTCGCCGATTTCCTTGCCCTCGATGTTGACGACGATCTCGTCCGGGATATTCAGGGCGTCGACCTCGATCTCGAGGACGTCAACCTCCTGCAGGACCACGGCGTCCTCGACGGCCTCGCCCTCGGTGACAACCGGGACCTCGACCGTGACCTTTTCGCCGCGCTTGACGCCCAGCAGGTCGATGTGGTCGATGTCGAGAGTGATGACGTTCTGGTCGATGTTCTTGACCATGCAGAGCAGCTTTTCGCCGTCGACATCGAGCTCGAGGATGGCATTGGAGCCGTCGTTGCGCACGAGCGCAGTGATCTCGATGCGGTCGACGGCGAAATGCACGTTCTCGATGCCGGATTCGTAGAGGACGCCGGGGACCTTGCCGTCGCGGCGCAGGCGGCGGGACGCGCCCTTGCCGAATTCTTCGCGCTTTTCTGCCTTGACGACGGTGGGTGTGGTAGCCATGAAAAACTCCTAGGGTTAGTGCTGGCCACAGGAAAAGCCTGCGACCACGTAAAACGGGAAACGTTCTCGTCGAGTGATCGCAGGCTTTGAAGATCAAGTCTGGAAATCGCAATCGCGTCGATAACGGCCATCATCGAAGGCCCTCGCCGAGACCGCTACATTTTAACAGGTGCGGGTTCCCACACAAAATGCCCGGAGGCCTGCACGTCCTCGTGCTCATGGCCGAGCGGAATGCCGTTTCGCTCGCGGATGAGCAGTGACACAGCAAGGCCGATAACGGTCGCAGCCATGAGATAGACCGTGATCGCGTCGGTGGATCCGGTCGCTTCCCGCAGCGATGCCGCGATGGTGGGTGCGAAGGCGCCACCGAGGATCGCACCGATGGCATAGGTGATTGACGCGCCAGAGGCACGGATGGAGGCGGGGAAGAACTCAGCGAACAAGGACCCGATCTGGCCGTATGTCAGGCCCAAGCCGACGGCGAGGAAGATCAGCGCCGCGTAAAGCTTGGGCAGCTCGGCGGTGTTGACCATCGGGAAAAGCAGCGCGACACCGACCGCCTGGACGATGAACCCGATGACAAGACTTCGCTTGCGTCCGATGTAATCCGAAACCCAGCCGGTGAACGCCGTTGAGACCATCCATGCGGCCGCTGACGCGGTGACGGCCCACAGGACGTCCCCACGTTCCATGCCGAGTTCGTTGGTGGCGTATTTCTGGATGAAACCGCCGGTGGTCATGTAACCAACGGTGCCGTTCGCCGCGAAGATGAGCGCGCCGGTGAGCACCAGAGGGCTAAACCTCGCGAACAGAACGCCGATCGGGTTCTTCGCGTCGTGCGCGCGGTCGGCGGCCATCTCCTCGTACACCGGCGACTCGTCGACCCCGACGCGGATCCACCACCCGATGAACATGAGCACGAGGGAGAAGATGAAGGGCACGCGCCAGCCCCACTCCATGAAGGCGTCACCCGGGGCGATGATGTTCATCAGCGCAAGCGCCGCCGAGGACATGAGAAGACCGGCGGGCGCGCCCACCTGCGGCCCGGCGCCGAACAGGCCGCGCTTGTTGCGGGGCGCGTGCTCCACCGCGAGGAGTACCGCGGAACCCCATTCGCCACCGGCCGAAATGCCCTGCACGATGCGCAGGACCACGAGCATTATCGGCGCAGCGACCCCTGCCCCAGCGTATGTGGGTAGCAGGCCGATGAGGGTGGTGGCCGCACCCATCATCAACAGCGTGACCATGAGCACGGTGCGGCGACCGACCTTGTCCGCGAAGTGGCCCGCGAGGAACGCGCCGAGGGGGCGGAAGAGGAAGGACAACCCCACCGTGAGGAACGATACGATGGTGGCCGCGGCGGGGCCAATGGGGCCGAACATCAGTTCCCGGAACACCAGGCCAGCGACGGCAGCGTAGAGGAAGAAGTCGTACCATTCGATGGCGGTGCCGATCGTGGTCGCGGAAATGGCGCGGCGGCGCTCTCGCGCTCTGGTTTTGTCGTGGTTACTCATCAGTGTCCTTATCGGGCCGGTCAAGCGAAGTGTTAGTTGTGACCAGAGGCACAGCTTACTGGCAAGCCAGCCACAACCGTCACATGACCACGACAGAGTTACCGGGTGTGTCGACCTTAGCGGCCGACTGCGGTTAGGCCTGGCCCTCGAACAGCGTGGTCACCGAGCCATTCTCGAATATTTCGCGGATCGTGCGAGCCAGGAGAGGGGCGATGGATAGCACAGTAAGGTTGTCCCAGCCCTCGGTGTTCTGGGGCAGAGTATCGGTGGTGATGACCTCCTCGGCGCCGCACTGGCTGAGGCGCTCGCGCGCTGGCTCGGAGAACACACCGTGGGTGCAGGCGATGAGTACGGACTTGGCGCCCGCATCCTTGAGCACGCCGACGGCGCCGGCGATGGTGCCGCCGGTGTCGATCATGTCGTCCATGAGGATGCAGTCTTTGCCCTCGACGTCGCCGACCACGCGGTTGGAGACGACCTTGTTGGCGGCGTCGATGTCGCGGGTCTTGTGCACGAACGCCATGGGGGCGTCGCCCAGCGTGTTCGCCCACTTCTCGGCCTGTTTCACGCGGCCGGCGTCCGGGGAGACCACACACAGGTTGTCGAGCGCGTACTTGGACTTGATGTACTCCGTCAGAATGGGCATGGCGTGCATGTGGTCGACCGGGCCGTCGAAGAAGCCCTGGATCTGGTCCGTGTGCAAGTCGACGGAGACGATGCGGTCCGCACCAGCGGTGGCCAGCAGGTCGGCGACCAGGCGCGCGGAGATCGGTTCGCGGCCGCGGTGCTTCTTGTCCTGGCGCGCGTAGGGGTAGAACGGCACGATCGCGGTGATGCGCTTCGCCGAGCCGCGCTTGAGCGCGTCGATCATGATGAGCTGCTCCATCAGCCACTTGTTCAGCGGCTGGGCGTGGGACTGCATGACGAAGCAGTCGGCGCCGCGGACGGACTCCTCGAAGCGGATGAAGATTTCACCGTTGGCGAAGTCGCGGGCGGTGGTGGGAACCAGCTCGATGCCGAGCTCTTCGGCCACGGCCTCGGCGAGGTCCGTGTGGGCGCGCCCGGTGAAGACCTTGAGGTCCTTGTGGTTCTCGGTGGAGTATCCGGTCATGTGAGGATTCCTTACTTCTCTCGTGCGTTCTGGACTTCTCGGGCGGCCAGGGCTGCCTCCGTGCCCGGGCGGTTCTTCTCCACCCAGCCCTCGATATTGCGCTGGCGGCCTTCCTTGATAGCCAGGGCTCCTGGGGGCACGTCGTCGGTGACCACAGTACCTGCGCCCGTGTACGCGCCGTCGCCAACGGTCACCGGGGCGACGAAGGTGGTGTCGGAACCGGTGCGGACGTTGTTGCCGATGGTGGTGTGGTGCTTCCTCACGCCGTCGTAATTGGCGAAGACGCTGGAGCAGCCGATATTGGAGTTTTCCCCGACGGTGGCGTCGCCGATGTAGGTCAGGTGCGGGATCTTTGAGCCCGCGCCGATCACGGCGTTCTTCGACTCGACGAATCCGCCGAGTTTGCCGCCCTCGCCGAGCTCGGTGCCCGGGCGCAGGTAAGTGAACGGGCCGACCTGGGCGTCGGCGCCGATGACGCTGAGCGAACCCTGGGTCCGGGTAACCGTCGCGCCCGGTCCGACCTCCATGTCGGTCAGCGTGGTGTCGGGGCCGACCTCGGCACCGTTGCCGATGACGGTTGATCCCCACAGCTGGGTGTTGGGGTGAATAACCACGTCGGAACCGATCTCGACCTCGACTCCGATCCAGGTAGTGTCCGGGTCGATGACGGTGGCGCCGCCGCGCATGGCTCGCTCCACCAGGCGGCGGTTGAGCTCCTTGCCAGCCTCGGCGAGCTGGATGCGATCGTTCACCCCGGCGAGCTCGCGAGCGTCGGGCGCGGTGAAAGCGGACACTGTGCGGCCGTCCGCGCGCGCGATGCCGAGGACGTCGGTGATGTAGAGCTCGCCCTGGGCGTTGTCGGAGGTGATGCGCGTCAAAGCGTCGCGGAGCACGGCTCCGTCGAAGGCGAAGACGCCGGAGTTGACCTCGGTGACGCGCTTCTGGTCAGCAGTGGCGTCCTTCTCTTCGACGATTTCCAGGACGTTGCCGTCGCCGTCGCGGATAATGCGGCCGTAACCGGTGGGGTTGTCGAACTCGAGGGTGAGTACGGTGACTGCGGCCTGGGCGGTAACGTGGGCGTCGATAAGCCGCTTGATCGTTTCCCCCTTGAGCAACGGCACGTCGCCGTTCGTGACAACGACGGTGCCGTCGAAGTCAGGCAACGCGCTCAGGCCGCACTGCACGGCGTGGCCGGTACCGTTCTGCTCCTCCTGCACGGCCTGCAGAATCTCGATACTCATCTGTTGCGCGATTTCGTCGACGGCGGGGGAGACCTGGTCGCGCTGGTGCCCGACGACCGCGACGACATGCTGCGGGTCGATCGCGGCCGCCGCGTGCAGGGAGTGGGACAGAAGGCTGCGCCCGCCGATCTCGTGGAGCGTCTTCTGCTTTGTCGATTTCATGCGGGTGCCAGCACCGGCCGCGAGAACGACAACGGCGCACGGGTTCTGCTCAGTCATGGTTCACAGCATAACGCTATGCGGAGACGTCCCTGAGGTTGAACGCCCCCGCCACTCCCACGGCGCCCATGAGTGCGAGAAACAGCAGCGCCGCCTGCGTGCCGACGACGGCGATGGCAGAGCTGAGCGCACCCACCACCAGCAGTACGACCCCCATCACCGTGTTCGACGCGCCTGTGATCAGCGTGCGGCGCTCACCGTCGGCCATGTCCACCAGATATGTCTTGCGGCTCACGCGCACCGCGGTGTGCGCGAGGTTAACGGCGAAGAACCCGGCGGGCATGGCAAACGCGTTCACGCTTGGCGACGCCAAGTTGGCGCTGACCACCAGCAGCACAATGACCACCGACGCGGCCGCGGCCGCCCAGGCCATGGTGAGTTTGGAGGATCTGTCCGACCAGACGCCGGAGATGCGTCCGCCCAGCAGTGCGGCGCCGCCGGAGGCGATAACGAACGCGCCGAGGCTGGACAGGTCGGACCCCTGCTCCTGCGCGAGCACCACGATGAAGGGGGTCGACAAGGCTGTGACCAGCATGAGCGAGCGCACCAGGAGGAACGCCCGCAGCTCCTTGTCCCCGGTCACAAGGCTCCACGTGACTGCGATCCAGTTGCCGGCTTCTTCAGTGGCGTAGTTGTTGTCCACCGGTTCACGGATGCCCCGGAAGACCAGCGACGCAAGGCCCCACGTCGCGGCGCCGCCTAGCAGGAGCGCGACAATGAGCCAGCGCGGGACCTCGGCGGGCAGGAAGGTCAGCGCCAGGCCGACGGCAAGTGTGAACGCCCCGGATAGTGCGGTCGCGCGCCCTGTGATCAGCCCGCGCCTGCCCTTGTCTATCGTGCGGCCCTGCACGTCCTTGCCCGCGATGGAGCAGAGCGCGCGGAAAACGCTCAGCGCCGCCAGACAGGCGATGACACCGATGCCCAGTGCGGCCCCCTCGAGCGTGGCCGCGGCGACGGCGATCCCCACCCCGGAAACCGCCTGACCCCACGACCCCAGCAGCCAGACGCGCTTGCGGTTCGGCTTTGAGCTGACCCAGGGGCTCAGCGCGGCCTGGGGGAGCATGGAGCCGGATTCGCGCACCGGGACGAGTAAGCCGGTAAAGAAAGCGGGGACTCCTGCTGCCGTGAACAGCCACGGCAGCAGGGTTTTAGCGGCGACGATCTGGTCCCCGATGCCCTGCAAACCGTTGGCCCAGATGAACCTGTTGGCGTTGTGCTGCTGGTTGTCCACTCTCGCCAGGCTACAGCTTCCCCACCAGGACTCGAACCTAGAATGACGGTACCAAAAACCGTAGTGTTGCCGATTACACCATGGGGAATTATTAGGCGATAGTGTAGCGCACGCGCCCGCAAGTAAGGTAATGGGCATGGCTCGTCAGCGTATGACCGGTTCGCAGCGCCGGGACCAACTTATCGGCATCGGCCGGGCTGCCTTCGCGGAACGCGGTTTCGACGGCATCTCGGTCGAAGAGATTTCGTCCCGCGCGGACGTGTCCAAGCCTGTCCTTTACGAGCACTTCGGGGGCAAGGAGGGCCTGTACCTGGCGGTGATCGAGGCCGAGCAGAACCGGCTGCTGACATCCATCGTTACTTCTATCGGGGAAGGCCGGTGGAGGGAACGTATCGAGCGCGGTATCCTCGCCCTGCTGACGTACGTGGAGGACCACACGGACGGCTTCGTGATTCTGGTGCACGGCCATATGCCGGGCGGCGAAAAGTCCTATTCGACTCTGCTCAACACCTTGACGGCCCAGGTGTCCTATTTGCTGGGGGAGGCGTTCAGCCACCGTGGTCTCGAACCGGAGCTGGCGGAATTGCATGCGCAGGCAATTGTCGGGGCAGTGTCCATGACTGCCCTGTGGTGGCTGGACCAGCGTTCGCCCGACAAGTATGCGGTGGCGACCCATGTCGCGAACCTGTGCTGGAATGGGTTGGCTGGGCTGGAGGCGCAGCCGAAGATTATTGAAACCGAGAAGGGAACAAAGTAGACCGTATGACCGAAACCGCACCAGCGTTGGGCGGGTTGCTCACTCGCGCGCTGACCGATCCGAAACTGAAAGGGCTGGTCAACAATATTGGGCAGGAGCGCCTACATGTCACGGGCATCGACCAATCCCGCTCTTGGGCCGCCGCGGCGATCTCCCGTGAGGTTCCGGTTCTGCTGGTCACCGCCACGGGGCATGAGGCGGAGGACCTCAGCGCGGAGCTCGCGGCGCTGATTGGAGCCGGCAAGGTCTCGCTGTTCCCCGCGCTGGAAACCTTGCCGCACGAGCGCCTCTCGCCGGCCGCGGACGTGGTGGGAAGGCGCTTTAAGGTCCTGCACGACATGCCCCGCGTCATCGTCGCCGCGGCCCGCGCCGCGTGCCAACCGGTGCTGCCCGCGGTCCCTCCGATCACGGTCAAACAGGGAAGCGAGTACGACTTCGAGGAGTTGACCCGCGACATCACCCACTGCGCCTACGAACACGTGGACATGGTGGCCAAGCGCGGGGAGTTTGCCACCCGCGGCGGGATCATCGACGTTTTCCCCACCACTGCCGAGCACCCGGTGCGCATTGAGTTCTGGGGTGACGAAGTCACCGACATCCGCACATTCGCCGTCGCGGATCAGCGCACCATCGATGACGTTGCCTCCGTCGAGCTGTTCCCCGCCCGCCAGCTGCTTATCGACGCCACCGTGGCCGCCAAGGCTGACACCCTCGCGCGCGAGCACCCCTCGAACCCGGCCCTTGTGCAGTTGCTGACGCGCATCTCCGAGGGCCATCATGCCGACGGCATGGAGGCGCTGATCCCGGCACTGACGGACAAGCCTTACAAGGTGCTGCCCGAGCTCTTGCCCGCCGGTTCAGTTGTGCTCGTGACCTCGCCGGAGAAGGTCCGCGCGCGCATCGCGGACCTCGAGGCAACAGACAAGGAGTTCCTCGAGGCCGGGTGGGAGGCCGCCGCGATGGGGGCGCAGGGCCCCGTCGCCGTGGAGGGCCTGGACGTCTCCGCGTCCTCGTACCGCTCCTTCGATTCGCTCGAGGTTTCCGCCCGCAAGGCGGGTCAATCGTGGTGGACATTCGCACCGCCCGGCATGTTCGCGGCCGATGATTCCGAGACCCTGCCGCTGGAATTCGAGGCCGCGCCCGCGCCGAAGGGTGAGCCGAAGGCGATTGAGCAGCTCTACGCCACGCTGAAGCTGCATGTGCAGAAGAACAACGGCACCGCGGCGTTTGTCGCGCCCGCCAAAGGAACCGTCGAGCGCTTCGCCGAGCGCCTGCGCGAGCACGGAGTCTCCGCGCGCATTGCTACACCGGGTCTCGAGCCTGTCGACGGCCAGGTCACGCTATACCAGGCCCTATCCCACGCGGGTCTCGTCTTCCCGGGGCCCAAGCTGGTGGTGGTCACTGAGACCGATGTGACCGGTAACCGCGTCGGCGATATCGCGGGCGCGAAGCGCCGCGCCCCCCGCCGCCGGGGCCGCGTCGACCCCCTGTCGCTCCAACCCGGTGACCATGTGGTGCACGAGACCCACGGCATCGGCAAGTTCGTCAAAATGGCGGAGCGCACGATCAAGGCCGGTGACGAGGACTCGCGCCGGGAGTACATCGTGCTCGAGTACCAGCCGGCGAAGCGGGGCCAGCCCAACGACCAGCTCTGGGTTCCCATGGAATCCCTGGACCTGTTGTCGAAGTACTCGGGCGGGGAGCAGCCGTCGCTAAGCAAAATGGGCGGCTCCGACTGGAAGAACACGAAGAAGAAGGCGCGGGCGGCCGTGCGCGAGATCGCGGGCGAGCTGGTGCAGCTCTACGCCAAGCGGCAGGCCGCGCCGGGCCATGCGTTCGCGGCGGATACTCCGTGGCAAGCGGAGATGGAGGACAATTTCCCGTTCGTAGAGACCGAGGACCAGCTCGCCGCGATCGACGCGGTCAAGGACGACATGGAAAAGCCCGTGCCGATGGACCGCGTCATCGTGGGCGACGTCGGCTTCGGCAAGACCGAGGTGGCCGTGCGCGCCGCGTTCAAGGCGGTGCAGGACGGCAAGCAGGTCGCCGTGCTCGTGCCCACCACGCTGTTGGCGCAGCAGCACTACACCACGTTCACCACGCGCATGGACGGCTTCGGCGTGAACATCCGCGAGCTGTCCCGCTTCACCTCGGCCAAGGAATCCAAGGAGGCCCTCGCGGGGCTCGCCGACGGCTCCGTGGACATCGTCATCGGCACCCATCGCCTTCTCGCCACCGGCGTGCAGTGGAAGAACCTCGGGCTTATCGTCGTGGACGAGGAGCAGCGCTTCGGTGTGGAGCACAAGGAGCACATCAAGGCGCTGAAGGCGCACGTTGACGTGCTGACCATGACTGCGACCCCGATCCCGCGCACCCTCGAGATGTCGCTGACCGGCATCCGCGAGATGACGTCGATCACCACCCCTCCCGAGGACCGCCACCCGGTGCTCACCTACGTTGGCCCGCAGGAGGACAAGCAAATCGCGGCGGCGATCAGGCGCGAGCTGCTTCGCGACGGCCAGGTCTTCTACATCCACAACAAAGTCGCAGACATCGAGAAAGCGGCGCGCCGGATCCGCGACCTAGTGCCCGAGGCGCGCGTCGTGGTCGCGCACGGACAGATGTCGGAGCAGGTCCTCGACCAGACGGTGCAGGGGTTCTGGGACCGCGAGTACGACGTGCTGGTGTGCACCACGATTGTGGAGACGGGCCTGGACATCGCCAACGCCAACACCCTGGTCGTGGAGAACGCACAGAACATGGGCTTGTCACAGCTGCACCAGCTGCGCGGGCGCGTCGGTCGCTCCCGTGACCGCGCCTACGCGTATTTCTTGTACCCCAAGGACAAGACGCTGACGGAGACCTCCTACGACCGCCTAGCCACGATCGCGCAGAACAACGACCTGGGATCCGGCATCGCGGTGGCGCAGAAGGACTTGGAGATGCGCGGCGCCGGCAACGTTCTCGGCGCGGAGCAGTCGGGCCACATCGCGGGTGTCGGCTTTGACATGTACGTCCGGCTCGTTGGGGAGGCTGTCGATACGTTCAAGGCTCTCATGACGGGTGAGACGGTCGATGCCACGGACAAGGGCCCGAAAGAGATCCGCGTGGACTTGCCCGTCGACGCCCATATCCCGGAAACCTACGTCAACTCCGAGCGCCTGCGGCTGGAGATCTACCGCAAGCTCGCTGAGGCGCGTGACGACGCCGCCCTGGCCACCGTCGCCGATGAAATGGCCGACCGCTTCGGCCCGCTGCCGCAGGAGGTCGAGCGCCTCATGGCGGTTGCGCGCCTGCGCCACCAGGCGCGCCGCGCCGGGGTTTCCGACATACTTGTCCAAGGCACGCGCATCAAGTTCCAGCCCGTCGAGTTGCCCGATTCCAAGCAAGTGCGCCTCAAACGCCTGTACCCGGGCTCGAACTACCGCGCCGCGGCGAAAGCGCTGCAGGTGCCGTTCCCCCGCGCGGCGAAGGGTGTGAACCAGCCGAACCTGCGCGACACGGAGCTGCTGCAGTGGGTCTCCGATTTCCTTTCGGAGATGTTCGGGGTGGAGAAGAAGGTCGTTGCAGTGGGCGAGTAAAGTATCGGGGCACGCCCCTATAGCCCAATTGGCAGAGGCAGCGGACTTAAAATCCGCGCAGTGTCGGTTCGAGTCCGACTGGGGGCACTTTTAGTCCGTACACTGGCCGGCATGGCTGACAACGACGTAACAAAGAGTGACATCATCGAGATCATGCGGGGCAAGTCCATCGGCATGCTCACCACCGTGGGTGATGACGGTGGCCTGTATTCCCATCCGATGGACACCCAGGAAGTCACCGACGACGGTGACGTGTACTTCGTCGTGGGCAAGGACAGCGAGCAGGGCGCTTGGCTGCAGAACACGCCGCAGGTGAACATGGCGTACTCCGACGCCGGGTCCTGGCTCTCCGTCGCGGGCACTGTCCGCTTCCTCGAGGGAGAGGAGCGCTCCGCGAAGATCGAACAGCTGTGGGACGACTCCATGTCCTCCTACTTTGACGGCAGGGACGACCCGAACTTGGGGGTCATGTTGCTCGATTCTGAGTCCGCCCAGTTCTGGGGCCATAAGGACGGCCGCGCCGCTGCTTTGTTCGACCTCGTGCGCACCCGCGTGACTGGCCAGGAGTCGACCGACGGGACCTCTACCGTCGAGCTGTAGTTTCGTCCTTGCGCGTCCACTGGTTGGGCGCGCTTTTCGCGCTAACCCATAAAATCGAACGTATGAATGAAAAATATCTTAAAAGCCCTTTGTATAACGCTTGACGGCGTACATCTGTTCGATTATGATTGTCGGTGAGGAAGGGGGAACAATGAAAAACGGTACTCACGAGCCGGACACGGCCCAGCGGTTTTTTCGGACGCAGCGTCCGGGGGAGGCGCGGGCGGAGCTTGCGCAACGCAAAAGGGATATCGACTACGAGCTCTATTCACCGTGGACCGACCCGACCTTCTTCGTCGACGACTTCGAGCTCGAAATTACCGAGATTCAGGAAGCGACGGGAGAAGGCAAGACAGCCGTCGAGAAAGCGATTTTTGCTTATCGACGCCTCGCTGACCTGCCCTGGCTGCGAGCCATACAGGACACCACCCGGGTGCTCGACCTCAAGCGGTTGATTGCCATAGACAATGTCATCGCGGAGCTCGGCCCGGAATTGTCCGGAGAGGTGCTGATGGTGCTCGACGAGTTCCTGGCGGCCATGTTCACGCCGAAGAAAGCCAACCAGCCGTTGCCGACCCCGAAGGCGATCGCTCACCGGCTGCGAAGGTTCATCGCGAAGCTGGATGAGCGGGTAGGTTACGACCCGGAAAAACGGACCCGCCGCAACAATCCGGCGGGAGACTTCACTCTCCACGATTTTACGGCGGGCAAACGTTTCGGGCTGACTGTGGAGTGCGACAACGCCACGCATGCCGCGATCCGCGAGTTCCGGCAGCAGGTCGCCAGGGAACACAAGCTCAGCGAGGCTGAGGCAGCCAAGCTCATCCTCACGGGGCGCCTCGAGGCGCAGCCGAAAGTCACCATCTTCGGGTACGCGCCGCTGACGCCGGAGGGTGATCTCGTGCCTGGGGCGTCCATCTACTTCCCAGGCAGCGGCTGGACCGATGCTGGCGGGACCGAAGCGTTCGAGGACATGGTGGATGGAAACCCGCCCCGCATTGTGGACCTGGATGAGGTTGCGCACCACGATGTGGAGGGTTACGTCCCCTCGGTGAATATGAGGGCGTACGCCGCGGCGCGAGACGGTGTCTGCGTGTGGCCAGGGTGCAATCGGGCGGCGGAGCATTGCCAGCTCGACCACCGCGTCCCGTTCCAGGAAGGCGGAGCGACCACCCCGGCCAATCTGTACTCCTTGTGCCAGAAACACCACAACGTCAAAACGGACCGCAGGGCATACTATCTGCCTGACCTTGTCACCGGTGATGTGGTCTGGCTATTCCCCGACGGCACCTACCAGCTTTCGGAACCCGAGGGATTCATCGGCGAGCAGCTCAACCAGTGCAACCCGCGATGGAACACCGACCTCGACACGAGACAGCGAGAACGAGACAAGGCGAACAGCTTCTACGCGCGGGGACACAAAATCCTCGACGAGTTCGACCGGGAGCGCGACATGGAGGCGTGCAAACTAGCAATCGGCGAGCTGGAGAAGGAATTCGGCATGAAGTTCCCGTTCCAACCGCCCCCACCCATGATCATCCACAACGCCGGGTTCATCGACGAAGCACCAGAAGCAGTCGAGGACTACGAAGCCCGCCTTCAGCGGCTCATCGAGAACGACCCGTACCTCAAATACGGCGATTCCATTTACTGAGGGGGAAAGAGAAAAAACAGGACAGCGACTGTGATGACCCCGCCTGTTGCAAAATTGAGCCAGAGGAAAACGCGCCATGCCCGGTTTACCTCCGCGGAGGTCTCATCGGTGACGTCAAGGAACCGGGCAGTGTTGGCCGCGTACCCGAGCCCCAGCAAGCCGACGACCCAGCCGGGGAAGGGCAGCGCAATGCAGATGACCGCGGAAATGAGGTAGCCGGCGCAAGCGAGGCGCGTCGTCAAGCGGGCGCCCAGGCCCGTCGCGATGGATTTCAAACCGCCCTCCCGATCCGCGACCACGTCCTGCACTGCACCGAGGGCGTGGCTGGACATGCCCCACAAGAAGAATGCGGCCACCGCGAGCCAGAAACGCGGGCCGACGGAGGGGTCCGTGATTGTGGCGCCGACAAGGGCGGGGAGCGCGAAGTGGGATGAAGAGGTGACCGAGTCCAAGACCGGCACCTCCTTGAACCTGAACGGCGGGGCGGAATACGCGTAAACGGCGAACAACGCAATTGTTAGCCACACCGCGGAGAAGGTTGTGCCGCTGGCGTAGAGGATCAGCGCTAGCGGGAGCGTCGTTACGCCCGCCGCAACGAGGAGGGGCCGGTGCAGGGACTTCGGCAGGACCGCGCCCTCGATTCCGCCCTTGCGGGGGTTGCGGATGTCGGACTCGTAATCGAAGACATCGTTGATCCCGTACATCGCAATGTTGTAGGGAACGAGGAAAAAGATGAAACCGAACAGGAGCAGCCAGTCGAAGCGCGAGGTGTCGAGAAGGTAGGCGAGCGCGAACGGCACTGCGGTGTTGACCCAGCTGATGGGGCGCGACGCGGCGAGGATGGCGCGGATCATCGTTCGCCCTCCGGCCACAGGGCGCACACGACGAGGCAGACGAACGCAGAATAAAACAGGTCCTCGATGGGGATGAGGCCGATAAATAGCCCGAGGTTGTTTGCGTCGTCGTATTGCACCAGGCCAGCGGCGACCATGAGGTTGTCGAAGACGATCGTCAGTGCGAGCACGGCAACGGTGACGACCGCGGTCACCTTCCACTGTGAGGCGTACGCGTGACGACGCCACAACCACAGCGCGGCGGACCCCAGGAGGAACGGCAGGCTTATGAGCAGGTAAGTCATGGGCGCACCACCTTTCGCGTGCCGGATGTGAGGTTCATCGTGAGATATGTGAGGAAGAACAGGAATATTGGCTCCTCAACGGGCATCTCGGGGGCGAGCTCGATACCGGTCATGAACGGGGAGTCACCGCGGAAAAATGTGCCCGTGGCGATCCCGGCGGCGTCCCACAGCAGAAACAGCGCGACCACCGACACCGTGAGAAGGGTGGCGCGGCGCGCATCAAGGAAGAAAGCGAGCTTCCAACGCCAGTCGCACAGCATCATGCAGCCGATGGTGACAAGGAGGAAAGTGAGGTAAACCAAGTGCACTACATCGCCTCCGGCAGGGGGCCGGGCGAGCGGTCGCCGTGCAGTCTCTTGATCACGTTCTCCGCGGAGATCAGGCACATGGGAACGCCGACACCCGGCACCGTTGTGGCGCCGGCGTAGTAGAGGTTGTTCAGCTTGCGCGAGACGTTTCGGCCGCGCAGGAACGCTGACTGGCGCAACGTGTGGGCCGGGCCGATGGAGCCGCCTGACCACGCGCGGTAGCGCTCGGCGAAGTCGGAGGGGCCCAGGGTACGCATCACCGTGATGCTGTCGCGGAAGTCGTCGATGCCGCACCAACGCCCAATCTGGTCCACCGCGTGCTGGGCGACCGCCTCGACCGCGGGGGACGCTTCGCCCTGGTACATGTCGCCATGCCCGAAATCCGTGGCGGCAGGAACCGGCACTAGGACGAACAGGTTCTCGCAACCCTCGGGAGCCGTTGACGGGTCGGTGGCGGACGGCATGGATACGTAGATACTGCGCGAGGCGTCGAGGGGCCGCGAGGCGACGGGGCCATCGAAAACTGCGTCGAAGTCCTCGTCCCAGTTCTCGCTGAACAACAGGTTGTGGTGCGCGAGCTGTGGGAGCTTGCGATTCGTACCGAGCATGACGAGCGCCGTGCCCAGCCCGGGGTCGCGCGCACCGAACCACTTCTCGTCGTAGGTGCGTTTCTCGGGCGGGAGGAGGCGGGTCTCGGTGAAGTGTAGGTCAGCGGCCGAAACGACGACATCGGCCGCGAGCTGCTCACCGCCGGTCAAGCGCACGCCCGTCGCCCGGGCGCCTGAATAGGTGATGGCGCGGACGTCCGCGTTCCGGCGAATGCGCACCCCATTTTCTTCCGCGAGCGAAACCAGCGCGTTGACCACCGCCGTGAACCCGCCCTGCGGGTATTTCACGCCCTGCACGAGGTCTGTGTGACTCATCAGGTGGTACATCGACGGGGTGCGCTCCGGATGGGAGGAAAGGAAAACCGCCGGGTACGTCAGCATCTGTCGGAGCCGGGTGTCGGTAAACCGGGAGGCCACGAACTTGTCTAGCGGCACGGTGAGGAGGCGCGCGAGGTCGGCGTAACGGCCGCGAATTTCGGAATCCACGAACGGCCGGAGGGAGCTGAAGGTGGTGTAGAGGAAGCGGTCGACGGCCATGTCGTAAGTGTCACCCGCCGAGTCCAGGTAGGCGGCTAGCTCGGCGCCGGCCCCCGGCTCGATCGACTCGAAGAGGCGGATGGCGTCCTCGCGCCCCGAGGGCACATCGACGGGGGACGCGTTCTCCGGGAAGAGGCGGTAGGCGGGCGCGAGGTCGACCAGGTTCAGTATGTCCGCGGTGCGTTTGCCGAACAGGCCGAAGAAGTGGTCGAAGGCGTCGGGCATGAGGTACCACGACGGGCCGGTGTCGAAACGGAACCCCTCGATCGTTTCCTCGCCGGAGCGGCCCCCGACGGTGTCGAGGCGCTCGAGGACGGTCACATCGTAACCGTCCCGGCCCAGTAGGGCCGCGGTGGCTAGGCCGGCGACACCCGCGCCGACGACGATGGCGGATTGTTTACGCACGGTATCTCCTCAAGGCGCGGGCGGTCACGTAAAGCTTGCGGTGGCGCGGGACCGAGATGCGGGTGGTGTACAGGGTGGCGGCCGGGATGGCGTCGATACGCTCGGTGAGCTCGGCGAAGAGCGCCTCGGCCGCGGCGACGGCACCACGAGCGGGCTTGGGGAGCAAGGGGACGGCACGGCGCGCGCGGGCGAGGTCGGCGCGGATGTCGGCGACCAGCTCGGCTTTCACTGTGTCGTCAATGTCCCGGTCGCCCAGCTGCGGGAAGTAGGTGCGGCCCAGATCGTCGCGATCCTCGGCGAGGTCGCGCAGGAAGTTGACCTTTTGGAACGCCGCGCCGAGTGCGCGGGCGCCCTCATCCAATTCCGCGCGGGTTGAGGCGGGCACGGGATCTTCCGCTACGAACGCCGCGACGCACATTAAGCCGATGACCTCCGCGGAGCCGTATACGTAGGCGTCGAAATCGGCGGGGTCGTACAACGACTGCGACAGGTCTCGGCGCATTGAGGCGAAGAAGGCGGCGACATGTTCGTCGTCGAAGCGGCACCGGCGCGCACTGTTGGCCCAGGCATGGAGGACCGGGTCTGTGTGGAAGCGGGAGGCGGGGGCGGCGAGGACGTGCGCCTGGTAGGCGTCGAGAAGCGACGCGGCGTCCGTGCCCGCTGCCCGAGCAGTTCCGTCGACGATCTCGTCCGCGATGCGCACCATGGCGTAGAGATTGCGCACGTCCGTGCGCACCCGGGGCGCGAGGAAGCGAGTGGCCAGGTAGAAGCTGGTGGAGTACTGGGAGATGACTTCGGCGGCGGCGCGGTCGCACATGCGGTCGTACCGGGCCAGCATGGTGGGGGGCTCCATGACAGGCAAGCCTATACGCGCTCAATGAGGCGGTGCTGCGGCGGGGAGAGCTTGAACCCCTGGCGCATCGAGTGCATCCCGCGCGAAAATCGGCGCGCGAGCTGGCGGGCGCCGCGCAGGGCGCGATCGTCGGTGTGCAACGTGATCTCCGGGCGGAACAACACGGTTTCGTGCGGGCGGACCGCAAAGGACATCTGGATGTCGTCGTGGGACTCGGTGTCGCTGGAATCGACCGAGCCGCGGATGTCGCGCCACCATTGCGTGGTAAGCGAACAGTTGGTGCCGAAGAACGGGGCGTGGCCGAGTGCGGAGCCCACGCTGTAGCGAAACGCGCGCAGGTACAGGGCGCTGATGAAGCGGCCGCGCCAGCCGGGGACGTCGAAAAGCGCGGCCCCCGCCATGCCGACGACCTTTTTGCCCCCGCGCCGTGATACCTCATCCCACGCCTGGAGCCACTGCAGGCTGAACCTCCGGTCGACCAGGACGTCCGCGTCCACGCGCACAATAAGGTCCAGGCCACGCGCAGCTGCTTCGTCGTAACCGGCGTGCGACGCCCACGTAACGCCGCGCCGGGCCTCCGTGACCACGACTGCGCCTCGCGAACGGGCAACGGCCGCCGTGTCGTCGGTCGAGCCGTTGTCCACGACGATGACGCAGTCGAACGGGCGGACCTGGCGGGAGACGGAATCAAGACACGGGGCAAGCAGATGCGCGTCGTTGAGGCAGGGGATGACGAGACCAATAGTGGGAGCGGACACGGCGAAAGTATACGTAGGGTGGGGGACATGACTTCCCACGAGAACAACAACGTGTCCGGCGAACACTCCCACAAGCTCCTGACCGACGGCTACCTCCTGCCCTCCAACCTGCGCAAGAAGGCAGGCTTGCCGCCCGAGTCCATGTGCCCCGTGACCACCAAGTTCCTCGGCGAGGACGCGACCATCGTGCGCGGCTCCGAGGCAGTAGACTTCTTCTACAACGAGGAGCTGATGAAGCGCGACGGCGCGATGCCGCAGGTGATCGGCGACGCACTGGTGGGCAAGGGCGCGGTACACACGCTCGACGGCGAGGCGCACAAAACCCGCAAGGCGCAGATGGTGGCCATGGCGTACGAGGATGAGCGCGTCGCCGAGTTCGCACCGCTGGTGGCCGAGGAGGTCGACCGCATGGTGCGCTCATGGAAGGGTGAGGAAGGAAACGTCTTCCAGGACATGTCCCTCGCGTTCGGTCGCGCCGCCTTCCGCTGGGCCGGCATCGAACTGTCGCCCGAGGACACCGACGAGAAGGTCGGCCGGATGATCACGTTGCTGGACAACTTCGGCAAGGTCGCCGGCACGCCGAAAGCCTTCTGGCAGCGCCGCCAGCTGGACAACTGGGCGGGCGAGCTGATCACCGACGTGCGTGAGGGCCGCGTGAGCGCCCGGCCCGATTCCGTGCTCGCGCACATGGCTAACCTCACCGATGAGAGCGGCGAGCTTGTCGACGCCACCACTGCCGGCATCGAGCTGCAGAACCTGACCCGGCCGACAATCGCCGTCGGGATCTTCGCCTCCTTCGCTGCCGTGGCTTTGGCCGAGAACCCGCAGTGGCGCGAGCGCATTAACAGTGCGGAAACGGACCGCGAGTCCGTCGCGTTCGCCCAGGAGGTGCGCCGCTTTTACCCCTTCGTGCCCATGTTCCCGGCCAAGGCAATCAAGGACACCGAGTTCAAAGGCTGCCCCGTCCACGAAGGCCAGCGTGTCGTGCTCGACTTCACCGGCACCCTCGGATCGGACGAGGAATGGGAGAACCCGGCGAGTTTCGACCCGGAGCGCTTCATGCCGTACGCCAACCAGTCCGAGGCGGAATCCATCAAGGCGTTCATCCCGCAGGGCGGTGCCGACGTGCGCACCGGGCACCGCTGCCCGGGCGAGAAAATCGCCGTGACGGCGCTGTCCACTGCGGTATCTGCCATGGCGCGTCCCGAGGTGAAGATCTCCACCGAGGCGATCGACACCACGTACTCCATGACCCAGATCCTTACCCGCCCCGAGTCCGGCGTGCGGGTGTCAGTTTCGGGCTAATCCAGGGAGGCGACGAAGTCCTTCGCGATCGTCGCCGGCTCGGCGCGTTCCGGCCCGACGTTGCGCATATTCATCGCAACCACATCTTCGGTGGTCAACTGCGCGTCGACGGAGTTGATCACATCGAGGGCGCCGTCAGGAAGCGAACCCGCCTTAATCACCGGCACGATGTTCTGCGGCGGGATTAGATTCTCCGGGTCCTCGAGGATGACGAGGTCCGCCTCCTCGCCGTTTTTGAGCAGGGCGGGGGAGGTGGTGAAGATGTTGGCCACGTTGGCGGCGCCCTCGACCAGCGCCTGCACGGTAAGCGGGCCGCCGCCGTCCGAAATCGGGTTGACCTTGATCTTGCCCGCATCGATACCGTACACCGTGGTCAGGCCCTCAGGCCCGTAGGGGCGCTGAGCGAACTCCGGAGGCGCGGCGATTGTTATCGTGTCCAGCTTGTCAAGGTCGGCGATCGTGACCAGACCCTGCTCGTCGGCCAGGTCACGCGTGACGCGGTAGGCGTCCTTGGACTCGGCGGGGCTGAGCTCTCCGGCGACGAGGTCCTCCGGCAGGGCGTCGGCGAGTTCGCCGCCGCCATAGAACTGCGTGAGGTTACCGGAGTACTCCGGCACGACGTTGACGGAGCCCTCCTGCAAAGCACCCAGGTACACCTCGCGGGAGCCGATGCCGGAGGACACCTCAACGTCGAAGCCCTCCTTGCGCAGTGCCTCCGCCCAGATCTGGCCGATGATCTCGGACTCCGGAAAGTTCGCGGTCCCGATGACGACGGTTCCGGGCTCCGCGGCGCTCGAGGGGGCCGGGGTTTCCTCCGCAAAGGGATCCTGCGTCCCGCAGGCTGTCAAGGTCAAGGTGGCAAGGACGGTGGCGCCTGCGGCGACTGTGCGTTTCATGCGAGCCCACTTTATCGTGATGCGGACACCCCAGGCGGGGTGCAGAGCCGCTGTACCCCCGCCAGAAGCAGGTCAACCACCAGTGCCAGGGCCGTGACCAGCACCGCACCGGCGACCATGCGCGGGTAATCCTGCACCGCGAGACCGTCGATGAGGTAGCGTCCCAGCCCCCCGAGGCCGATGTAGGCGACCACCGTTGCGGTGGCAATGACCTGCACCACGCATGAGCGCAGGCCGCCAACAATCACGGGTGCGGCCAGGGGAAGCTCCACTCGCGTCAGGACCTGTGCCTCGCTGTATCCCGCTGCACGCGCGGAATGCACCACGTCGCGTTCAACGGAGTCGAAACCGGCGACGATGCCGGCGACTAGAGGGGCAACGGCGAGGAGAACGAGAACGATCGTCGCCGGGATCAGGGGCACTGTCACACCGCGGGGAATCGAGATGGCCAACCACGTCAGCAGGCCGAGGGCCGGGAGCGCGCGCAGCGCCCCCGCGACGGACAGGACGGCGTTCGCGCCACGGCGCGAGTGGCCCACCGCAATGCCCAGCGGCACCGCAATGAGAAGCGCAATGGCCACGGAGAGCACCGAATATCCGAGGTGCTCCACCAGGCGGGCACCGAACCCGGAATCACCGGCCCAGTTCTGGGCGGAGAAGAGGTAGTTCATCGCAGTGCCGCCTTCCGGGTCCAGGGCATGGCGGCGTGGCCGATGGCGACTAGGAGGGCGTCGATAAGCACGGCCAGAAGGATCGTGCCCACGAGCCCAGCGATGATCTGCGTCGGAAAGGAGCGCTGGAATCCCTCGGTGAACAAGGTGCCCAGCGACTGCACGCCGATCAAAGCGCCGACGGAGACGAGGCTGACCGTCGAGGCCGCCACGACCCGCACGCCCGCGAGCAAACCGGGCCCCGCGAGGGGAAGCTCGACACCGACAATCCGTTTGAAAGGGGAATACCCCGCTGCCACGGCCGACTGACGCACGGCCGCGGGCACTGCGGCGAAAGAATCAGCGCTCGAGCGCACCATCAACGCGATGCCGTAGAGCGTCATCGCCACAACAACGTTAGCGGGGGAAAGGACCGAGGTGCCCAGCACCAGTGGCAGGAGGACGAACATGGCGAGGGAAGGAACGACATAGATCAAGCTCGAGGCCACCACTACCACCTCGCGAGCGCGGCCCGAGCGGTGTGCCAGCCAGCCGATCGGCACCGCGACGAGAAAAGCGGCGGCAATCGCGGGCAGGGCGATCACAAGGTGGTCCAGAGCGAGCGAGCCGATGCGCCCCGCGTTGGAGACGAGCCACGTCCAATTCACTTCAGCACGCCCCTGACCTTGCCGGCCGCGTCGACGACGAGGGTCTCGCCGTCGCGTTCGACGGCGCGCAGGTCCCAGCTTTCGGCGCCAATGAACTCACGGACCGCGTCGTTGGCGGGATGGGCGACGATGTGATCCGGTGCGCCGGACTGCTCGATGCGGGCCTGCGCGCCGAGGATGACGACGTCATCGCCGAGCAGGAACGCCTCGTCGATGTCGTGGGTAACCATGAGCACGGTGGTAGCCATGGTGTCCTTCAGCGCGAGGATCTCTTTCTGGAGGCTGCGCCGCACAACGGGGTCCACCGCGCCGAAGGGCTCGTCCATGATGAGGATGTCGGGGCGGGTGACCATGCCGCGCGCCACGCCGACGCGCTGCGCCTGCCCGCCGGACAACTCGGCGGGGTAGCGCCGAAACAACGTGGGATCGAGGTTGACCAGCTCCAGCATCTCCCCGGCGCGGCGCTTCGCCTCCGCTTTGCCCGCACCGGACAACATCGCGATGTCAGCCACGTTGTCCAGCACAGTCCGGTGCGGCATCAACCCTGAGTGCTGCATGACATAGCCAATGCTGCGGCGCAGCGCGACTGGGTCGGTGCCCGCAATGTCCTTGCCGCGCACCGCCACCGCACCGGCGTCGGGCTCGATCATGCGGTTGACCATGCGCAGCAACGTAGTCTTGCCGCAACCGGACGGGCCAACGAAACATGTGGTGGAGCCCTCGCGCACGGTGTAGGTGAACCTCTGGATCGCGGGCGCGGTGGCCCCAGGATAGGTCTTCGTCACATCTCGGAACTCGATCACGGGGTGTCCCAACTGTCGGGGAATTGTTAGAAGAACAGCGGCAAAATGAACAGCATACCGATGCTCCACGTCAGGTGGAGCGCAATCGGGGAATACAGTCGCTCGCTGCGCACGACCTCGAAGTGGGCTACGGCGCCGACCACGGCGGCCGCGAGGATGAGCAGAGGCACACCCATGGCGACGGTGACGAGGCAGTACAGGGAAACCGAGACCGCCGCGACCGCCGCCGTCCTTGTCACTAAGCCCCGGGCGCGCAGCTGGCGCGGCACGGCATCGCGGTAGATGAGCTCCTCGCCGATGCCGTTGATTACAAGAACGAAGAGGGTCGGCCCCCAACCGCCGCGGTCGACCGTGGACAGCAGCTGATCGACGGGTTCCGCCAGAGCCGGGATCCGGCTGACCACCACGGCACCCGCCACGAACAGCGCCGCCAGAAGCGCGCCGACGACGATGCCGCGGCCGATTTCCTGCGCGCGGCGGGGGCCCGCGAACGCGTCGCGGGAACCCATGAACCACCACGCGGCGGCGTAGACCAGGGCCGTGATCACGGTGGCCAGGTAGAAGCCCGGGGTACCGTCACCCGCCCAGCGCGCGGCAAACAGGCCGGCGGCGCCGACGAGGCAGGGGAGCAGGAACGCGAGTCTGGGTAGTGGCATTGCAGAAAAGTATAGGCTCGACCCCATGAAGCTCGCTCTCGTTACAGGCGCCACCGGTTTCATCGGGCAGCGCGTCGTGCTCGACCTGGTCAAGAAAGGCTGGCGGGTGCGCTGCCTGTGCCGCAGCCTCGATAAGGCAATGTCTATGCCGTGGGCGAAGTATGTGGACTCGGGCGAGGTCGAGGTCGTCGTGGGCGACGCCGCTGAGCGCGCCGATGTCGAACGCGCCCTCGACGGTGTGGACTGTGCCTGGTACCTGCTGCACTCCATGTCCTCGGGTAGTGGGTTCGCCGAAAAGGAGGCGGGCATGGCGCGCCAGTTCGGCGAAGTGGCGGCCGAGAAATCGGTCGGGCGCATCGTCTACCTGGGTGGGCTGCACCCCGAAGGGCCGGAGGCCGCGGACATGTCGGAGCACCTCGCCTCCCGCGTCCGCGTCGGCGAGGAACTGAGGTCCGCAGGCGTGCCGACGGCCGCGCTGCAGGCCGGGGTCGTCATCGGCGACGGCTCCCTGTCTTTCAAGCTGCTGCGCCACGTCTCCGAGCGCGTGCCCACCTTCGCCGCGCCGCGCTGGATCACTAACCGCATCACGCCGATTTCTGTGCGCGACGTCGTTCACTACCTCGTCGCTGCGGCCGATTTGTCGCCCGAGCAGGACCGGGCCTTCGACATTGGCGGCCCCGACACAATGCCGTATGTCGACATGATGCAGCGATACACCCAGGTAAAGGGCGTGAACCGCCGTCCGTTCCTTGCGGCGCCGATCATGACGAGGCGCTTCGCCTCTTTCGGCCTATCGGTGCTGACCCCGCTGTCGATGAAGGAGATCCTGCCCATCTTCGACAGCGTTTCCTCCGACACCGTGCTCGAGGAGCGTGACCTTGAGTCACTCGTCGGCACGCCGGAAGGCGGGAACCAGCCCTTCGATGAAGCGGTTGCGATCGCGGCCGAGGGCACTGACGCGGGCCGCTACGGCAGGATCGCGACGACGGTTCACCTGTCGGTGCTCGCGGCCGCCGTCGCGGGCTCGTTGCTCACGGACCCGGATTCGCGCGAGTACAGGAATCTGAAAAAGCCGTCCTGGCAGCCCCCGGCTGCGGCGTTTCCCCTCGTGTGGACGCTGCTGTACGTCGACCTCGCGGTGATCTCCACCACGACCATCGCGGACTCACTGGAAGAAGGCGAGCCGGACGCGGCGCGCGGCGACGCCCTCGCACTCGCGGGCAACCTGGTCTTGAACGCCGGATGGAGTGGCGTGTTCTTCCGCTCCCGTAGGCGAGGCTTGTCGACGGCCTGGGCAGCAGCCCTCGCAGCCTCCTCCGCGGACCTCGTCCGCCGCGCGTACCGCCGCTCGCCGACACGGGCTGCGCTTCTGGCCCCCTACCCGCTGTGGTGCGCATTCGCGACAGTGCTGACGGGGCGGATCGCTCGCCTCAACCAGTCCTAATGCCGTCGTAGGCCGCCAGAGCCGTGCGCCGCGACTCTTTAATGTCGACCATCGGCTCGGGATAGAGCGGGGTGTTTGCCTCCGGAACCCAGCGCCGCACGTAGTTGCCGCGCGGGTCAAATTTTTCGGCCTGTGTCAGTGGGTTGAACACGCGGAAGTAGGGCGCGGCGTCGTCACCCGAGCCCGCGACCCATTGCCAGTTGAACGCGTTGGAGGCTGCATCTGCGTCAACAAGCGTGTCCCAGAACCACTCCTCACCGTGGCGCCAGTGGATGCCCAGGTTTTTCGTTAGCCACGAGCCTGCCACCATGCGCACCCGGTTGTGCATGCGTCCGGTGGCCCAGAGCTCGCGCATCCCGGCGTCGACAAGCGGGACACCCGTGCGGCCTGACTGCCATGCCGCGAGGTCGCCCGGTACGTCACCCGGGGTCCACTCCCAGGGGAAGCGGTCGAACTGGGCGCGCACGTTGCGCGTGGCCATGTCCGGCAGGTGGTAGAAGCGGTGCCAGGCGAAATCGCGCCACACCAGTTGGCGCAGGAAAGCCCACGTACCGGCCGCCGCAGCCCGGTGCCACACATAATCCGGGCTGATCTCGCCGAAGCGCAGGTGCGCGGAAAGGCCTGAAGTCACACCGTCAAGCGCATCGTTGTCGTAAGTGCCCTCGTCCGCGAGAGCCCCGAGAAACCTGTCGAGCTGCGTATGGGCGGCCTGCTCGCCCGGGGTGTTATGCGCGGCGAGGGTGGCGGTCCACGTCGGCTCGGGCGGGCGATCCGCGGTGACCGGCTCCACCTCGGCCGGGATGATGTCGGGTGCGGGCAGGGGCGTGGGAGGGGCGTCGAGAAGCGATGACTGCACCGCCTTGTGGAAGGGGGTGAAGACGCGGTAAGGCCTGCCCGCGGACGTGCGCACCTCCCACGGCTCGGTCAGGAGGTAGCCCGGGTGCGAGACCGCGCCGGTGGCCTCCTTGATCGGGGCATCTACCTCGTTGCGGTGGTAGCGGCGGTTCCACGTCACCTCGGCGCCGAGCTCACGGGCAAGACGGGGGACAATGTCGCGGGGGTCGCCGGAAAGCTCAATGAGCGGGGCGGGGAAAGAAGCCCGGAAGTTTTCCAGGCTGCGGCGCAGCCACCACGCGGCGGCCCCTCCCAGCGGGCGCCCCACGGTCTCATGGACGAAGAGCCCGACGACGGGCCCGCGCTCGGCCGCCCAGGACAGTGCTGCGTTGTCGGCGAGGCGCAAGTCGTCGCGGAACCAGACGAGGGTTGTGGGGGTGGCGGTCACGGCACCCAAGAATAGACGGGGCTTCCTGCGCGGCAGACGTGCGTCCGGGAACTAAAGGTACATCCGCGGCGTTGTATAGCGTGAACGTGAAACACCTACCAAGGTTTACATAAGGAAAGGAAACCGGGGACAGTGAAAAGCAACAACCCTGTTTTGACCCAGCTCCCGCAGGCAGGGGGCGGTGCGGGTTACGGGTACCAGCAGAGCTACCCGCAGCCTTACAGCCCCGTGCACTCTGATGCCGATCGCCCGATGACCGTCGACGACGTGGTGACCAAGACGGGTATCACCCTTGCCGTCATCGTCGCATTCGCGGTGGCTAACTTCGGCATTGCGTTGGCGGGCCGTCCCGATCTCGCGGTCATTCTGACCTTCGTCGGCGCTATCGGTGGTTTCATCACCGTGCTGGTCCACGCATTCGGCAAGAAGTTCGGTTCCCGCACGGTCACCCTGATCTACGCGGCGTTCGAGGGATTGTTCGCCGGCGGCTTCTCCCTCATCCTGTCTGGCTGGATGGTGGGCGGCGCTGACGCGGGCGCGATGATCTTCCAGGCCATCCTCGGCACGGTCGGCGTGTTCATGGGCATGCTCTTCGTGTACAAGACCGGTGCGGTGCGCGTCACCCCTCGCTTCAACCGCATCCTCACTGGCGCAATCGTCGGCGTCGCCGTCATGGCGCTGGGCAACCTTCTGCTCTTCTTGTTCACCGGCATGAGCCCGCTTCGCGACGGCGGCCCGCTGGCCATCATCTTTGGCGTCGTGTGCGTCGTCCTCGCGGCGCTGTCGTTCCTGCAGGACTTCGACCTCGCCGACCGCCTTGTGCGCACCGGCGCACCGGCCAAGATGGCGTGGGGCGTGGCGCTCGGCCTCGCGGTCACACTCGTGTGGCTTTACACCGAAATCCTCCGCCTGCTGTCCTACTTCAACCGGAACTAGCGGTCGATGAAAAATCCCGCGCGGCCCGAGTGGCCTGCGCGGGATTTTGTGTGCGCACCTGCACGCTGAGACGTCTAGTACTGGCTCTCCGGGTTGACCGGGATCCCGTCCACCGTCACGTTGGTGAACTGCAGCTCGCCGTTGACCTGCTGCGGGTTCGCCAGGATGATCTGGGTCTCCTCCTCGCGGCGGTCCGGATCCACCGTGACGCGGGTGCCGGTGCCGGTGGCGATCGACTCGGTCCACTCATCCCAGGTGATGTTCTCGATAAAGTCGTTCTCGTCCTGGCACGTGAGGACGATGCGGTCAGGCTCGGTACCCAGCGAGTTGCCGCAATTGACGTAAACCGGCTGCTGGCCTGCAGCTGCGGCGGATGTCGTGGCTTGGGCCTTGGAGGCCTCCGCGACGTTTGCGCGGGAAGCGGTAGTGGTTGCACCCGACAGCGAATCGGGGTCCTGGCTGGTGGCTGTAGCAACCTTGTGGCCAGAATCCACCTGGTGCGGAGGGGAGCAAGCGACGAGACCGAGCGCGGCCAAGGCGAAGAACCCGGCGGCCGTCGACTTACGGGTGGTGGTGTTCACGGTGATGTTGTCCTTTCTTAGGACCCCGCGCGCGGGGTAGCAGCCTTATCTGAATCATACGGCTCTGCCGAGACAATGGTGACGGAGATTTCGCGGCCGCTCGGGGCGTTGTAGCTGCGGGTCTCACCCTCGGAGGCGCCGATCAGTGCGGATCCCAGCGGGGAGTTTTCGGAGTACGTTTCGAGATCCTTGTTACCGGTGGAGGCGGCGCGGGTGCCGATCAGGAACGTTTCCTTGTCGTTCTCGTCGCCGTTGTAGTACACGTGGACGACGGAGCCGACCTGCGCGACACCTTCGACAACACCGGTGCGCTCGGTGGTGGCGTTGGCCAGGATCTCGGAGATCTGCTTGATCCGCGCCTCCTCCTGATCCTGCTGCTCACGGGCGGCGTCGTAACCTGCGTTCTCCTTGAGGTCGCCTTCCTCGCGGCGCTCGTTGATTTCGGCGGCGATGACGGGGCGGTTGTCGATAAGCGCCTGAAGCTCGTTCTCGAGCTTCGCCTTCATTTCCGGGGTGATGTACTGCTTCTGGATCTCAGCCATATGTAAACCTTCCGTCACGTGCCAATACTGGGCCGAATTCTATCACGCGGTTGGTGCCGAATAAGCCGCGGTGTACGTCTGGGAGGTGTCCATGTAGAAGGGGATGTCTTCCGAGCAGCCGTAGATTCGTCCTGAGACCGCCGGCTTGCGCACCGGGAGGTCGACGCCGACGTGGATGAGCTCGTCACCGCCCGCCGGAACAATAACTTCTCGACGGCCCACCTCGGCGAAGTCGTAGTCGACGGCCGTGACGATGCAGTACGTCGGCACAGAGGTGTCGCGACGCGTGACGTCGATCCACAACCGCGTCGTCTCATCGTCGACGGCCTCCTGTGTGACGAAGCTGGCAGTGACGGGAACGGACTGCCGCTGCATGTAGGTGCGGGCTCCGGCGACGAGGACGAGCACGACCATGAGTACTGCCGCGATCGCGAGAACCTTGCCGCCGATTCCGGAAGTCGGGTTCGGTGAGTCCTGGTCGCCGTATCGGCTCTTTGGGCGGGCAAGCTCGTTATTGGTCACCACACCGATAGTACTAAGATGGGCCCGAGTTCAACGATTGGAGATACTGCATGCGCCTTCTGGCAGTACACGCACACCCGGACGACGAGTCCTCTAAGGGCGCGGCCACCATGGCCCGCTACGCTGCGGAGGGGCACCGCGTTAAGGTTGTGACCTGCACCGACGGGAAGCGCGGCGACATCCTGAACCCCGCGATGGACCGCCCGGGCGTGCTCGAGAACATCATGGACGTGCGCAAGGACGAGATGGCGCGCGCCGCTGCGGCGCTTGGGGTGGAGCACGAGTGGATGGGCTACGAGGATTCCGGCCTGCCCCAGGGCGACCCTCTGCCGCCTCTGCCGGAGGGGTGCTTCGCGCTCGTCGATACGCTCGAGGCGGCTGCATCCCTGGTGAGAGTGATCCGGGAGTTCCGCCCCCATGTGATCATCACCTACGACGAGAACGGGGGATACCCGCATCCCGACCATCTCAAGGTGCACGAGATTTCGATGGTGGCGTGGGATAAGGCGGGCGACCCGGAATTCGCGCCCGGGGCGGGCGAGCCGTGGACGCCGCTGAAGATGTACTACACGCACGGCTTTGTCCTGCAGCGTATGCAGCTCCTCCACGACCGGCTTCTCGGGCAGGGAGCGGAAAGCCCCTACGGGTACATGATCAAACGCTGGAAGGAAAACGAGGCCGATGTCATGGGCCGCGTGACCACCCGCATCGAGTGCGGCGACTACTTCAGCAACCGCGCCGCGGCACTTACCGCCCACGCCACCCAGATCGACCCCGCCGGCGCATTCCTTGCCAGCCCGGTGGAGGATCAGCAAGCAGTGTGGCCGACCGAGGAGTTCGAGCTCGCGCGTACACGCGTATCGACGCACCTGCCGGAGGACGACCTGTTCGCGGGCCTAAATAACGGGCTGGATAACAAGAAGGATGAGCAGTGACAGACACCGTTGCAATAATCGTGGCTCAAGCGCCGCCGCAGACGCCGGTGGGGCCGGAGTTCGGCAAGGCGTCCCCGATCGGGATGCTCATCATCGTGGCGCTGGCAGTGCTGATCCTGAGCCTCGGATTCGCGTTCCACCGTCGCCTGTCGCGGTTCAACCGCCGCAAGATTTTCGCCGAGGCGCACGGGATTGACCCGTTCGACCAGAAAGCCATCGACAAGGCCATGGCCGAGGCGGGGATTCTGGACCGCAGCCGCCAACGGTTCATCTGACGCCGGGAGAAGTTGTGAAAGGTAGGGAGCAGCCGTGACCGTGCTGGCGAAGATCCTTTACCCCTTCTACGAGGCGCGGCTCAAGCGCGACCTGCGCGGGAAAAAGCGCCCCCAGCATATAGCGGTGATGGCGGACGGCAACCGGCGCTGGGCGCGGGAGGCCGGCTACACCGACGTGTCCCACGGGCACCGCGCCGGTGCCGCTAAGATCGGTGAACTGGTGCGCTGGTCCGCTGAGATGGACATCGACGTAATCACCATCTACCTGCTGTCCACCGAGAACTTGCAGCGCACGACGGAGGAGGTCGAGCTACTTTTCGACATCATCTCGGACGTGGTGAAAGACCTGGCTGCTGAGGACTACTCCTGCCGGATCAAGCTCGTCGGCCACCTGGAATTGTTGCCGGATGCCGTCGCGGAGGGCATGCAGCGCTCCGCGGCGGCGACCTCGGACAAGGGCGGTCTCAGCGTGAACATCGCGGTCGGGTATGGCGGGCGCCAGGAGATCGTGGACGCGGTACAGACATTAATTAGAGACGAAGTCGAGGCCGGAACCACGGCGCAGCAGCTTGCGGACAAGGTTACGGCCGGGGCCATCGGGGACAACCTCTACACGTCCGGCCAGCCCGACCCGGATCTGGTGATCCGAACCTCGGGTGAGCAGCGGCTCAGCGGGTTCCTGTTGTGGCAGGCAGCCTACTCCGAGATCTGGTTCACGGACACCTACTGGCCGGCGTTCAGGAAGATCGACTTCCTTCGCGCGCTGCGCGACTATTCGCAGCGTTCCCGCCGCTTCGGTAAGTAATCACATCTTGCGCATGCGGACACGCTGCACCGAGTGGTCGGCTCCCTTGCCCAGGACGAGGGACGCGCGCACGCGGGTGGGCAGGATATTCTCCACCAGGTTGGGCAGGTTGATGGATTGCCAGATTTCGCGGGCCTCGCGGGTCGCCTGGGCGTCGTCAAGCTCGGCGAACTTGGCGAAGTGCGCGCCCGGCTCGCGGAAAGCGGTGGTGCGCAGCTCGAGGAAGCGATCGATGTACCACTGCTCGATGTGCTCGGTCTTCGCGTCGACGTAGACGGAGAAGTCGAAGAGGTCCGAGACCATCAGTGTCGGGCCGGTCTGCAGGACGTTGAGGCCCTCGAGGATGAGGATGTCGGGCCTGTCCACGAGCTGGTGCTTGTCGGGGATGACGTCGTAAAGCTTGTGTGAATAGACGGGAGCCTCGACCCCGGCTGCGCCGGACTTGACCTCGGTGACGAAGCGCATGAGGTTGCGGCGGTTGTAGGACTCGGGGAAGCCCTTGCGCTTGAGCAGCCCTCGTTCACGCAGTGTGTCGGTGGGGTAGAGAAACCCGTCCGTGGTGACTAGGTCGACCCGGGGGTGGGAGTCCCAGCGCTGCAGCAGCACCTGCAGGAGGCGGGCGGTGGTGGACTTGCCGACGGCCACCGAGCCCGCGACTCCGATGATGTAGGGAACGCGCATGGATTCGCCGAGGAACATCGCGCTCGTGGCGTTGAGTCGCTGGGCGGCTTCCACGCGCATGTGTATGAGACGGGAGATCGGCAGGTAGATGTCGGCTACCTCGCGCAGATCGAGGTTCTCGCCGATACCGGCGAGCTGCGCCAGCTCCTCCTCGGTGAGCACCTGCGGCATCGCGGCGCGCAGGTGGCGCCAGTCTTCGCGACGGAAGTCCACGTACGGGCTCGAGGGGCTGGAATCAGCGGGGCGGGACATGGCCCCCATTGTGTCACCAGGTGCCTATACTGGCTCGAAAGGCTCACCTTACGAGACCCCGACGAGAACCGACGAGAAAGGACCCGATTTACGTGTCTGAAGATCTCCGCTACCAGGACCTCGCTTCCCTGGACCCCGAAGTACACGAGGCCATTGTCAACGAGCTCGGCCGCCAGCGCGACACGCTGGAGATGATTGCGTCGGAGAACTTCGTTCCCCGCGCCGTTCTCCAGGCGCAGGGCTCCGTCCTGACGAATAAATACGCGGAGGGTTACCCGGGCCGCCGCTATTACGGCGGCTGCGAGCACGTCGACGTCATTGAGGACCTCGCGCGCGACCGCGCCAAGGAGGTTTTCGGTGCGCAGTACGCCAACGTGCAGCCTCACTCCGGTGCGCAGGCCAACGCGGCTGTCCTCATGGCTCTGGCGGAGCCGGGCGACACCATCCTCGGTCTCGACTTGGCGCACGGCGGCCACCTCACCCACGGCATGAAAATCAACTTCTCCGGCCGCCTCTACAACGTCGCCGCTTACCAGGTGGAGAAGGACACCCACCTGATCGACATGGAGAAGCTGCGAGAGCAGGCCCGCGAGGTCAAGCCGAAGGTGATCATCGCCGGCTGGTCCGCCTACCCGCGCCAGGAGGATTTCGCGGAGTTCCGCTCTATCGCGGACGAAGTTGGGGCCTACCTGTGGGTAGACATGGCGCACTTCGCCGGTCTCGTGGCCGCGGGCCTGCACCCGTCGCCGGTGCCGCACGCCCATGTGGTGTCGTCGACCGTGCACAAGACGCTCGGCGGCCCGCGCTCGGGCTTCATCCTCACCAACGACTTGGAGCTGCACAAGAAGCTCAACTCGGCAGTGTTCCCGGGCCAGCAGGGCGGCCCGCTCATGCACGCCGTCGCCGCCAAGGCCACGGCGTTCAAGATCGCCGGCACCCCCGAATTCAAGGACCGCCAGCAGCGCACCTTGGACGGCGCGCGCATCCTGGCTGACCGCCTGACCCGCGAGGACGCTAAGTCGGCGGGAGTCGACGTTGTCTCGGGTGGCACCGACGTCCACCTGGTGCTGGTGGACCTGCGCAACTCCGACATGGACGGGCAGCAGGCCGAGGATCTGCTTCACACCGTGGGAATTACCGTCAACCGCAACGCCGTGCCGTTCGACCCGCGTCCCCCGAAGGTGACTTCCGGCCTGCGCATCGGTACCTCGGCGCTGGCCACCCGCGGTTTCGGTGGCGAGGACTTCACTGAGGTCGCCGAAGTCATCGCGGAGACCCTGATCAAGGGCGAGGCCGCCGACACCGAAGCGCTTCGCTCGCGCGTCGACGCGCTGGCTAAGAAGTACCCTCTGTATCCGGATCTGGAGAGCTGGAAGATGCTTTAACGGTCCGTGCGAGGCGCAGCCACTCGGGCTGGTTCTGCAGCAGTTCCGAGATCTGCTCGGTGGTCAGCGGCTCGTCCATCCCGTTCTTCTTCAGGGCGGTGATGCTGATGCCGAGCTTGCGCGCAACCTCGGGGCGGGGGTGTGGTCCGTTGAGGCGCAGCTCGGAGAGCCACTCGGGTGGGTTGGTCTGCAGCTCGCGCAGCTGGGCGTGGGTCACCGCGCCGTTGCGAAACTCCGCAGGGGTGGCGGGCAGGTAGATACCCAGCTTGGCGGCGGCGGTGGCCGGCTTCATCGCGGTGCCGGACGGCTCCCTGTCGAAGGGGTTGCTCGCGGTGGAGTTGATCGCGGTGGAGTTGTCAGTCATGACCTCGACGGTAGCATTCAGGCATGCTCTCTCTCGCTTTCGCAACCGGCACCGAGCCCGGCAAATGGTTCAGGCGCTACACAGAAGCCACCGACCACGGTCTCGACACCCGGGACGCGGATGATCCCATCGCACTGCTTGAAGCGGGGGAGTGCCACGTCGCGCTCGCGCGGCTGCCGGATCCCCGCGTCAGCGACGACTACCACGTTGTCGTCCTCTACGAGGAGGCCGCCGGGGTCGCCGTCTCAAAAGATTCGGTCTACGCGGAAGTCGGGGAGCGCGTGCTTGTCGACGACTTGGCGGGCGAGCCCGTGAACTACCGTTACGTCGACGGGGCGTCGATAAGCCGGCTGCGGCCCGCCCTTCAGTTGGTGGCCGCGAACGTCGGAGTCGCGTATGCCCCCAAGCCGCTGCTCAAGGCGCTTTCCAAGAAACAAGTCACGGTGCTCGATGTCGAAGGAGAAGCGTCGCCGATTGCCTTGGTGTGGCGCAAAAACGACGATGGTGACGCGATCCAGGACTTCGTGGGGGTGGCTAAGGGTCGCACTGTGAGGTCGTCGAGAAGCGCTGTGCCCTCGGCGAAGCCCTCGAAAAAGCGCCCGGTTCCGAAGCAAGGTCGGGGGAGGGGACGCCGCCGTTAACCTGAAATTTGCATAATGGTTACCGTATGTATTCCCGAGCCGAAAGGTAGTATTCATGAATATCACCCGAACCATTACTGCGACCGTCGCCGCCGCAGCGTTGACCACCGGCCTCGTCGCGTGCTCCGCCCAGGAGGACAAGGCGGCAGAGACGGCTGAGACGACGGTGGCCGAAACCGCCACGGAAACCAACACGGCCACGGAGACTGCTACCCCGTCGGAATCTAAGGGTGCAACTGAGGCTGAGGCTGGCACCGTGGCCGTCGACACCGCAGACGGTGCGCAGGCGATGGTTCCGGCCGGTCTCGCCGAGGCGATGGACACCTACGCCCAGGCCGAATGGGGCGAGCCGCTCAGCGTCGAAGAGACCGAGGAAGGCTGGATCACCGCCTACGACGGCGGCCACTACGTCACGTGGAACGAGAACACCGGCGGCGCGCCGACCTGGGGCGAAATCGCGAACAACTGGCTCACCACCGTCGAACCCGAGCAGGGCCTCGGTTTCCCGGTCGCAGCCGAGACCCCGCTTGAGGATGGCTCCGGGTGGGTTCAGGAGTTCGAGAACGGCACCATCGAGTGGGCGCGCGGTGAGGATGGGCTGTTCCAGGCGAACGTTAACGTCACCAACTAGAGTTAGGCACCATGTCTGATACGACCCGAAGCGGTTTCCGTCTCCGCCCGATTCGCCCGAGTGACTACCCGCAAGTCCGCGAGATCTACGAGGCAGGATTGAACTCCGGGCACGCGACCTACGAGTCGAAGGGGCAGAACTGGGAAGAGTTCCGCCAGAAGAAAATTATGGAAACCGTCTTCGTGGCCGTGGATGCGGACGACGACGAGCGGGTTTTAGGCTGGGTGTCGGCCGCCAAGGCGACGACACGCAGCGTGTTCCACGGCGTTGTGGAAGATTCGATCTACATTCACCCCGACGCGCGGGGCCAGGGAGTCTCCGGTGCGCTGCTGGACAAGCTCATTGATACCTGCATCGCCCTAGACAAGTGGTCCATCCACTCGTGGATCTTCCCGGAAAACGAGGGATCCGCAAAGCTGCACCTCTCGCGCGGCTTCACCAAGGTGGGCACTTTCCACCACATGGCGAAGATGGCCTACGGGGAGCTCGAGGGCGAGTGGCGCGACACGGACGTCTACGAGCTCCTGTTGCCGAAGCCCGGCGAAAAAGGCGTCAAGGGCACTAGGAAATAGTCTCTTTCAGCGGCTCTTCTTTCACCGGGAGCAACAGCGCCATGGCTGCGATCGCGAGGGGCACCATCAGCAGGAACACCGGCGTCAGGCCGTCGTTGTAGCTTGTCACCACGGCCTCGCGCAAAGCGTCAGGCAGCCCCGCCACGAACGAGGGTGTGAGGCTGTTGCGCGCGCCGCCGGAGGCGAACGCTTCGGCGTACTGCGCGCCGTCCGGCCCCATCTGCTGCAGTGCTGCGGGTAAACGCTCCTCGAGGTTGCCCTTCATGTTGTGGATGAACAGCGAACCCACGAGGGAGGCGCCGAGCGCCGAGCCCAGCTGGCGGAAGAAGTTGTTCGTCGCAGTAGCCGTTCCCACCACGGCAACGGGGAAAGAGTTCTGCACGATCAGCACCAGGACCTGCATGACCATGCCGAGGCCGAAGCCGAAGATGAACATGTAGAAACCCAGCACGGTCAGTGTCGTGGACGCTTCGAGCCGGGAGAACAGCACGAGTGCCACGGCGGTGATGGCCATGCCCACGATGGGGTAAATCTTGTACCGGCCCCAGCGCGAGATGATGAAGCCCACAGACACTCCCATGCCCAGCATGCCGAGCACCATCGGGATCATCATCAGGCCGGCCTTGGTCGGGGTCAGCCCGTGCACCATCTGCAGGTAGGTGGGCAGGTAGCCGAGAGCACCCATCATGGCGAAGCCGAGTACCACGCCCGCGGCGGTGGTGAGCACCATGTTGCGGTTGGTGAAAAGCTGCATCGGGATCAGCGGGTCGGACACGCGCAGTTCCACCACCACAAAGAGAGCGGCGGAGAGGATGGCGGCGGCGATGAGCCCGATAATGGTCGGCGAGGACCACGCATAGTCCGTTCCACCCCAGGTGGTGGTGAGGATGATGCTGCTGGTGGCCACCACCATGAGCACAGTTCCCAGCCAATCGAAACGTAGGGCTTTGTCCCCGCGCTGGCGCAGATGCAGCACAGCAGCTGAGACACCCATCGCTAGCAGGCCGAGCGGGATGTTCATCCACAGTCCCCAGCGCCAGCCGGGGCCGTCGGTGAAGAACCCGCCGAGCACGGGGCCCAGGACGGAGGCGACGCCGAACACCGCGCCGATCGCGCCCATGTACTTGCCTCTCTCGCGGGCGGGGACGACCTCGGCGATAATCGCCTGTGAATTCACCATCATGCCGCCGGCTCCCAGACCCTGGATCGCACGGCCGAGAATGAGCAGTTCCATGGTGTGGGCGAACCCGCCGATCGCGGAGCCGATGACGAACAGTGCGATGGAGCCGATGTAGAGCCACTTGCGGCCCAGGCCGTCGCCAAGCTTGCCGTTCACGGGCATCGCGATGGTCATGGTGACCATGAACACGGAGATCACCCAGCTCATGTGGTCCACGCCGCCTAGTTCACCGACGATGGTGGGCAGGGCGGTACCGAAGATCATCTGGCCGAGCGAGCTCATCAGCATCGTGAGCATGAGCGCGCCGAAGATCAGTCCGATGTGCGGCTCTTTTCGGGTTCTAGTTTCTACCATGCCAGCTCCTTGCAAAAATCGGTGTGGATGTGCGCTGCGGCGCGCACGCATTCGATGGGGGTTTTGTCCCCGGTGGGGAAGTGGGGGCTGGCGAGGTACAGGGAGAGCGCTGTGCGGCACATTTCTACAACCGAGTGGACCTCCACCTCGGCGGGGACGTCAGGCAGTTTGCGGTCTTCGGGGAATCTCGCAAGATGCTTTTCGACGGCCCGTGCCAGCGCCGTAAGAGTCTCCACGCGCCTCTTGTGGGCGGCGTGAGCCAGCGCAGGGTTGCCGGACATGAGGGCGCGGCGCCGCTCGAGGCATTCGTGGTCTTGCGATCCCTCTTTCTCGGTGAGCTGGGAGAAGATGAGCTCGACCAAGTTGCCCGAGGGGGTCAACTCGATCGTCTCCAGGGCTCCCTCATCGAGTTCAAAGGGGAATGCACCCAGGATGGCCTCGTCCTTGGAGTCGACGTAGTTAAAGAAGGTGCGCCGCGAGATGTCCGCCGCGGCGCATATGTCTTCCACTGTCACGGCGTCAAAGCCGCGCTTTTCGACGAGGTTCATTGCCTCGCCGTAAATTCGGCGCAGCGTTGTCAGGCGCTTGCGCTCGCGTAATCCAGGTGAATTTGTCACGGGGTGCAATATTACACCCCGTGCAAGGTTTGTCTATTCGCCCGCTAGTTGCGGTCGGTGTTCGCCATCGACAGCACGTCCAGGCGGCGATCCAGCTCCTCCTCGGTGAGCTTCTCGCCGTCGACGAAACCGAGGTCAATCACTGTCTCGCGGATGGTCTTTCCTTCCTTGAGCGCGGTCTTGGCCACCTTGGCGGCGTTCTCGTAACCGATCGCGGAGTTCAGCGGCGTGACGATCGAGGGCGAGGACTCGGCCAGCGTTTGCATCCGCTCGACGTTGGGCTCGATGCCGTCGACAAGCTTGGTGGCGAACTGCCGTGCGGTGTTGGCCAGCAGGCGGGAGGACTCGAGCACGTTGCGTGCCATCACCGGGATGAACACGTTGAGCTCGAACTGGCCCTGGGTGCCCGCGAACGCCACGGCAGCGTCGTTGCCGATGACCTGGGCGGAAACCTGGGTAGCGGTCTCGCAGAGCACTGGGTTGACCTTGCCCGGCATGATGGAGGAGCCCGGCTGCAGGTCCGGGAGGTGGATCTCACCGAAGCCGGCGAGCGGGCCAGAGCCCATGAGGCGGATGTCGTTGGCGATCTTGTACAGGGACACCGCAACGGAGCGCATCGCACCGGAGAACTCGACGAGAGCGTCGCGGTTGGCCTGCGCCTCGAAGTGGTTCTTCGCCTCGGACAGCTGCTGCACGCCGGTGAGAGCCTTGAGCTCTTCCGTTACCTTGGCGCCGAAGTCCGCCGGGGTGTTGATACCGGTGCCCACGGCGGTGCCGCCGATGGCGAGCTCACCCAGTCGCTCGAGCGTGGCCTCGACGCGCTGGATGCCCAGCTCGATCTGGCGGGCGTAACCGGAGAACTCCTGGCCGAGGGTGACCGGGGTGGCATCCATCAGGTGAGTGCGGCCGGACTTGACCACGGTGTGCCACTCCTTGGCCTTTGCGTCCAGAGAGGCGTGGAGCACCTTGAGGCCCGGAATGAGGTCCTCGACCGCAGCCTCGGTGGCGGCGACGTGGGTCGCGGTGGGGAAGGTGTCGTTGGAGGACTGCCCCATGTTCACGTCGTCGTTCGGGTGCACCTCGACGCCGTTGGCCTTGGCGACCGATGCGATGACCTCGTTGGTGTTCATGTTCGACGAGGTGCCCGAACCGGTCTGGAAGACGTCGATCGGGAACTGGTCGTCGTGCTGGCCATCCGCAATCTCCTTCGCGGCGGCGATGATCGCGTCGGCCTTGTCGGCGTCCAGGTTGCCCATGTCCTTGTTCACCTGGGCGCAGGCTGCCTTGAGCAGGCCGAGGGCGCGGATCTGCTGCGCCTCGAGGCCGCGGCCCGAGATGGGGAAGTTCTCCACGGCGCGCTGGGTCTGCGCGCGCCACAGGGCCTCAACCGGCACCTTGACCTCGCCCATGGTGTCGTGCTCGATGCGGTATTCCTGATCAGCCATGAATGTCTCCTTTTTCGATGGGGTTATTAACTATTCCGTCGGGTCAGAGTAGTCGACAACGGAGAACTCCTGCAGCTTGGACAGCTGGTGGATGGACTCCACGTAGCGCACCGTGCCGGACTTGCCGCGCATCACGAGCGAGCGGGTCGTCGCGCCATTCTTGCGGTAGGACACGCCGCGCAGCATGTCGCCGTTGGTCACACCCGTGGCGGCGAAGTAGCAGTTGTCGGTGGACACGAGGTCATCAATTCCGAGAACGCGGTCCAGGTCGTGGCCGGCGGCGAGGACTCGCTCGCGCTCGTCGTCGTTCTGCGGAGCGAGCTGACCCTGGATCTCTCCTCCCAGGCACTTCAGCGCGCAGGCCGCGATGACGCCCTCGGGGGTTCCGCCGACGCCCATCATGATGTCGATGGAGTTGGTGTCCTGCGCCGCCGAGATGGCGCCGGCGACGTCGCCGTCCATGATGAAGCGGACCTTCGCACCGGCCGCGCGGATCTCGGCCACGAGCTTCTCGTGGCGGGGGCGATCGAGTACGACCACCGTAACCTCGGACGGCTTGACACCCTTGGCCGCGGCCACGGCACGCACGTTGTCCGCCACCGACGCGGTGATGTCGATTGTGCCGGCGGCCTCCGGGCCCACGGCGATCTTGTTCATGTAGAACGCATCCTTCGGGTTGTACATCGAGCCGCGCTCGGCCGCGGCGATGACGGCGATCGCGTTCGGCCGGCCCTCTGCCATCAGGCGGGTGCCGTCGACCGGGTCCACCGCGAGGTCGACCTTGGCACCCTCGCCGTTGCCCACGCGCTCGCCGTTGTAGAGCATCGGGGCCTCGTCCTTCTCACCCTCACCGATCACGATGACGCCGTCCATGGTCACGGAGTTGATCATCTTGCGCATCGCGTCCACCGCCGCGCCGTCACCTTCGTTCTTCTTGCCGCGGCCGACCCAGCGACCCGACGCGAGCGCCGCCGCCTCAGTCACACGCACGAGCTCGAGCGCGAGGTTACGGTCCGGGTATACAAAGTCCGATGCGGTCTGGTCAGTCATCGAAGGCAGCCTCCTGAGCTACAGAATGTGGGAAAGATTTCCCCCCATTGTGACACTTCCGGGCACCCGGTTGGTCCCGCGCTGCCAATTCGGGGGTGAGCGGGTGGCCGTGCCATACTTGAGCGCGTGGCAGGCGACGACAAACCCCGTATTTTCCAGGACGGCCGCGACATGATGATCAATGTTGCGGTCATCATCGTCGCGATGCTTGTCGTGGTCGGGTTCACCGGACTGTGCACCTTCAATCCGGGCGCTCCCGAGCAGGGCCCCGTGCAGGAGGTGGATGCGCGTTCATTCGTGGAACTCGAGTCCCGCGCCGTGGATTTCCCGGTGCGCTACCCGGAAATGGCGAATGAGTGGACGACCAACTCCGCGCGCCGTGCGATGCTCGGGGGCGAGCCCGCACCCGTTATCGGGTGGGTTACCCCCGGAGGCGGATTCGTGCAGATGACGCAGACGGGCGCGCCGCTTGACGACGCCGTCCGGGGCATCGACGCCAATCCCCGCCAGCTCTCCAATACCGAAGAAGTCGGTGGCACGGAGGTGCAGGTCTACAGCTCTAAGGAATCCGACGTGCGCGATGTCTGGGCCGTCGACACGGGTGACGCGCGCCTGCTGTTCACAGGCGCCGCGACTCCTGAGGAATTTAAACAGCTCATCGGCGTCGCGGTATCCACCCCGCCGCTGGCAGCCTCCTAAGAGTCGGCGCCGCCGATCGCTTCTTCCACGCGCTTGGAGGCGCCGCTGAGAAGCACCTCGCAGCGCTTGGCTAGCGCCTCGCCGCGCTCCCAGTACTTGAGTGATTCATCGAGGCTCATCTGGCCGAGCTCGAGGATCTTGACGGTTTCGACGAGCTCGTCTCGCGCTTGCTCGTAGGAAAGGGTTGCTGGGTCGGGGAAAGCGTTTTCGCCGGCCTGGCCGGAGCCGAAGGTGTTCTCGCTCATGTGTCTCCTAAATCTTCGGGCGTTAATCTGCGGGCGTAGTGGACATGGACGCTGCGGTGACCGAGCCGTCCGCGACGCGGATGCGCAACTGCGACCCGGGCGGGGACTGCCCGATGCTGGTGACCACTTCCGGGCCGGAGCCGTCGCGGGGCAGCACCTGCACGACGGCGTAGCCCCGCTCTAGCGTGGCTGAGGGGCCTAGGGCCGAGACCTGCGAGCGTAGCGACACGACCCGGTTGGATTCCTGGCGCAAGAGATAGGACACGTCCCGGCGGATCATGGCCAACGCGCGGCTGACCTCCTCGCGCCGCTGAGTCAGGGAGGTCATGGGGTCTGCCAGAACCGGGCGGGTGCGGAGCGAGGCGATACCCGCGCGTTCGCGCTCCACCCAGCCACGCAGGGCGGCGTTCATTCTGGAGCGCGCCTCTGCGACGAACGCGTGCTCCTGGGCGGCGTCCGGCACGACGCGCTTCGCCGCATCCGTGGGCGTGGCCGCGCGCATGTCGGCGATGTTGTCTAGGACCGGATTGTCTGGTTCGTGGCCGATCGCTGACACGACGGGTGTGCGCGCCGCTACCACCACGCGCTGCAGCGCCTCCTCGGAGAACGGAAGCAGGTCCTCCACAGATCCGCCGCCGCGGGCGATGATAATGACGTCCACCTCGCGATCGGCATCGAGTTGCTGCAGCGCCGCGATAACCTCGGGCACCGCGTTGGCGCCCTGGACGGCGGTGTTGATCACGCGGAACTGCACCGCAGGCCAGCGCGACTGCGCCACCGACAACACGTCGCGTTCGGCGGCGGAGCCCTTACCCGTGATCAGCCCGACTGTGCTGGGGAGGTAGGGCAGCGGCCGCTTCCGGGAGGCGTCGAAAAGCCCCTCCCCGGCGAGCTGCTTCCGTAGCTGCTCGATGCGTGCCAGGAGCTCGCCCTCGCCGACGTGGCGGACATCGGTGACGTACATGGAGAAAGAACCGCGGCCTGCGTAGAAAGTGGGCTTGCCCAGAACGACGACGCGGTCACCGTCTTTGAGGGGCGTCGGCAGGGACCGCAGCAGGGCAGTGTCCGCCGTGAGTTGGACGGACATCTGCTCCTGAGTGTCGCGCAGCGTCAGGTAGGACATTTTCCACGTCGGCTTGACGTTGATCTGGGTGAGCTGCCCCTCGACCCACAGCCAGCCGAGACGTTCGATCCACTTCTTCACCGTGCCGTTAAGCTTGGCTACCGGCCACGGGTTCTCGGGCGAGCTTTTTGGGGCGTTCTGCTCCGTCACATGTGCTCCCTCTCTCGATTCCACCTGAGTTTAGCGCCGTCTATCCTTTTAGACTCGAGTTAGATACCCTAGGTTCCATGATTGAACAGGGAAAAAACGTCCTCCTCGCCGCCCCGCGCGGATACTGCGCCGGTGTCGACCGCGCGGTCGAGACCGTGGAGAAGGCCCTCGAGAAGTACGGTGCCCCCGTGTACGTGCGCAAGCAGATCGTTCACAACAAGTACGTCGTGGAGACCCTGGAGGAGCGCGGCGTCATCTTCGTCGACGAAGCCGACGAGGTTCCGGCGGGCGCGCACCTCGTGTTCTCGGCCCACGGGATTTCCCCCGCAGTCCGCGAGTCCGCAGTCCAGCGCAACCTGTTCACGCTGGATGCCACCTGCCCGCTGGTGACCAAGGTCCACAACGAGGCCAAGCGCTTCGCCCGCGACGGCTATCAGATCCTGCTCGTCGGCCACGAGGGGCACGAGGAAGTGGAGGGCACCGCCGGCGAGGCACCTGAGGTGACCCATTTGGTCGATGGACTCGAGGGCGTAGCCGCGCTGCCGGACTTTGGGCCGGAGGAGAAGCTGGTCTGGCTCTCTCAGACGACGCTTTCCGTTGACGAGACCATGGAGATCGTCAACAAGCTGCACGAGCGCTTCCCCCACCTGGAAAATCCCCCGAGCGACGACATCTGCTACGCCACCCAGAACCGCCAGGTGGCGGTCAAGGCCATCGCTCCGAAGTGCGACCTGATGATCGTCGTGGGCTCGCAGAACTCGTCCAACTCGAAGCGGCTCGTCGAGGTTGCTCTCGACGCCGGTGCGAAGGCGTCCTATCTAGTGGATTACGCCCGCGAGATCGACGAGGCGTGGCTCGAGGGTGTCCAGACCGTCGGCGTCACCTCGGGCGCGTCCGTACCTGAGATCCTGGTCCGGGAGGTCGTGGAGTTCCTCGACGACCGCGGTTACAACGACGTTGAACAGGTCACCACGACGACCGAGACGATCACGTTCTCGCTGCCCCGCGACCTGCGCCCGTCCCGCGTCTAGCGCTCTCCGCCGTACAGGTCCTCGGTGAGGGAGCGGCGAGTTCGCGTCGAGCGCGGTGCTTGACGACGGCTCGCGGAACGCGCCCCGGCTCCTTCCCGCCGCTCCATGATCTCGCGCAGTTCGCTCACGGTGACAGTGCGCTCCCTCGCCCGTTTGCCTTCCGTCGACGTGCGGTGGTTGCTCCGCGCGGCGCGTCGGCGCTCCGCCCGTTCCTTGCGGGCGAGGGCCTCGTTGTGGCGCTTCAGCAGCTGCACCCGCGCCACCGCGATCACGACGGATCCGATCGTCGCGGCTGCAAGGACAGGGAAGAGCTGGAGCAACGGGTAGAAGATGACCAAGACGTCGGTGCGCGAGATTCCCGTCGCGCCGGATGACGCGCCTGTCGCGATGAACCAGCCCGTGGCGGCCACCGCCGCGACGAACAGGATCGGGGTCAGCGCCACCGTGACGAACAACCCGCGCGGGTTGACAAGCGTGGCGGACATGATGGCGGCGATCGCGAACAGCGCGAGGAAAGGCCAAGAGATCTGCCCGGCGTAGACCGACAACAGGGAGCCGGTGAACAGGGCGGCGCACATGATGCCGATGGCCGACCCGGTGGGCAGGCCCTCGAATGTGGCGCGGGAGGCGCGGGGATTCCTAGGCGACGCGTGTGACACGCTGCCTAACTCTACCGGGCGGGTCTTATCATTCCGGCTCGGCGGCATGCCTCGGTGCGGCGGAAATGTTTTCCAGCTCCACGTTTCGCGCTCGCCGCGAGCTGACCACGCCGAGCTCCTCAAACTTGCGGGCGGTCACCATAACGCGGGAATCCATGGATGCGAGCGTTGCGTTGAACGCGTCGACGGCGCGCTCCAGCGACTGGCCCACCTTGTTGTAGTGCGCACCCATGACTCCCAGGCGCTGGTACAGCTCTGCACCGAGGTGCTGGATCTCCTTCGCCTGCGCCGTGGCGGCCTCTTGGCGCCACCCCAGCGCGACGGTGCGCAGCAGGGCGAAAAGAGTGGTAGGCGTGGCGATAACGACGTCACGGGCGAAGGCGTATTCGAGCAGCTCGGGGTCGAGGCTGAGGCCCGCATCGAGGAACGGGTCGGCGGGGACGAACATGACCACGAACTCAGGTGTCGGCTGAAAAGCACCGATGTAGGACTTCGACGACAAAGTGTCCACGTGGGAGCGCAGCAGGTGCGCGTGCCGGCGCAGATACGCCTGCTTCTCTTCCGGGTCGTCGGTGTTCAGGGCGTCGAGGTAGGAGGCGAACGGGACCTTCGCGTCGACCACGATGTTGCGCCCGGCGGACAGGCGGATGACCATGTCGGGGCGGACGCGGGTGCCGTCGATAAGCGTGGTTGCCTGAACGTCGAAGTCGCAGTGCTCAACCATGCCACCGAGCTCGACGACGCGCTGTAGCTGGATTTCACCCCAGCGGCCGCGAGTCTGCGGTGAGCGCAGTGCGGAGATGAGCTGGTCAGTCCGGTCGGTGAGGCGAGTGGAGGTGCGGGTGATGGCCTGAACGTGGCTCGCCAGCGCGGAGAGAGCGACCGTGCGGTCCTCGTCCATTTCGTCGAGTTGGACCGCGAGACGTTCGAGGGCGAGGGAGACGGGTTGGATGTCGAGCGCAGGCTGGGAATTTGGTGGAGCTGGCGGCCGACGCAGCAGCGCGTAGGCAATAGCGGCGCCGAGGAGCACCCCGAGGACAAAAATGATCAGTACGGTAGCAGCCTGCATGTGCGACACTGTGCCACACGGCGCCGCGCGGGGCCGTCATCCCTCTCCTGCTGATGTAGGGCGCTCGTCTTCGTGCCCGCGCCGGGTGAACGGGTTTCCCAGCCTGCTGGAGCGGGCAAACTTCCATAGCTGGCCGCTCTGGCGCAACGCCCGCCAGCTGCTGCTGCCCGAGGCGTGCGTGGCCGCCTGGACATCGTCGGCCGTCACAGGCGCGGCTGCCCAGTCCCTTTCACCGCGCCATTCTTTGCGCTCGTAGACAGACTCGCGTTCCTCGAGCTCCGCGATCGCCCGGCCCTCCTCGGTGGAGAAGTCAATCTGGTCTGCAGTGCGTTCGCCGGAATGGAGTTTGATCATGTCCATCATGTAGCGGAACATCACGGCGACCATCGCGGCCGCGGGGACCGCGAGGAACGCGCCGACCAGGCCGAACAACCCGCCGCCCACAGTGACCGAGACAAGGACGATGACCGGGTGCAGGTCCATCGCCTTCGACTGCAGCATAGGGGAGAGGATGTTGCCCTCGAGCTGCTGGACGGCAATGACGATCGCGAGAACAATGAGCGCCTGGGTAAACCCGAGGGACACCAGCGCGATCAGCACCGCGAGGGCGCCGGCCACGACGGCGCCGATGATGGGGATGAATCCGGCGATGAACGTGATCACGGCAAGGGTGAAAGCCATCGGGACGCCGACGAGCCAGATACCGACACCGATGAAGAAGGAGTCCACGAGTGAGACGATCGCCTGGGCGCGGATAAATCCGGACAGGGTGTTCCACCCGCGGGTGAGCAGCTCTGTGGCGTGCAGGCCTGTCCGTCCGCCGGTCGCGCCGCGCAGCCACGGGAGGAAGCGGTGGCCGTCTTTGAGGAAGAAGAACGTGAGCACGAGCACGACGCCGAAGGTGACGATGAGCCCGGCCGCGGTGCCAATGCCGGCGAAGACCCCTCCGGCGATCGCACCCGCGCGGTTTTGCAGCCATTGGGCGATCCCGTTGACCGCCTCGTTGAGGTCGTCCGGGTTCATGTTCACCGGCGGCCCCTGGAGCCACAGCTGAAGCCGCTGGACCCCTTCAAGGGCCTGCAGGTAGAGCACGCGGGAGTGGGCGGCGACGTCCGGGGCGATGATCGAAATCAGGAACCCGATCAGGCCGAAAAAGACGAGCAGAGCTAGGAGCGCGGCGAGGGCTGCGGGGACGTGGCTGCGCCGCAGAGCGGTAGCGACGGGAGCGAGGACGGTGCACACGATGATGGCGAGCACGACGGGAAGGATTCCCTCCCAGAACGCGCCGACGAGCCGGCTGAGAGCGTAGAGGAAGATGCAGATGACTAGGACGCGCAGAGCAAACATCGCCGCGGATTTCAGCCAGCTGTTGACCACGACACCGCGGTCAACCAGGTCATCCTCCGGTTTGCTGATGTTCGGGTGGTCTGAGGCGGATTCGCCCTGCCGCTCGGTGGCGGGCGTGGCGTCGGGCTCTGCGGGGTTGCTCACCCGCTCCATCTTGCCCCATTGAGCGCTGCTTAGCGACGACTTCCCGGACGCTTTCCTCCCGTGGGATAGGATGAGACCCCGTGAGCCTTACTCTTGGAATCGTCGGACTGCCTAACGTGGGCAAGTCCACCCTGTTCAATGCCCTAACGCGTAACGACGTCCTCGCGGCGAACTACCCGTTCGCCACGATAGAGCCCAACGTCGGCCTGGTCGAGCTGCCGGACGAGCGGCTGACGCGCTTGGCGGAGATCTTCTCCTCCGAGCGCATCCTGCCGGCGACCGTGTCGTTCGTGGACATTGCCGGCATTGTCAAGGGCGCGTCCGAGGGTGAAGGCATGGGCAACGCGTTTTTGGCCAACATCCGCGAGGCCGACGCGATCTGCCAAGTTGTGCGCGCGTTTTCCGACGACAACGTCATCCACGTCGATGGCCGCGTCGACCCGGCCAACGACATCTCCGTGATCAACACCGAGCTCATCCTCGCGGACTTGCAGACAATCGAAAAGGCGCTGCCGCGTTTGGAGAAGGAGGGCCGCAAGGACAAAGACATTGCGGCGTCCGCGGCGGAGGCGAAAAAAGCCCAGTCTGTGCTCGAGGACGACCGCACGCTATTCGCGGCCGCGAAGTCCGGCGAGATTGATCTGGCGCTCGTGCGCGACCTGCACCTGATGACCGCGAAGCCCTTCCTCTACGTGTTCAACTCCGATGAGGCCGTGCTTACGGACGAGGCGCGCCAGGCAGAGCTGCGCGAGCTCGTCGCGCCGGCCGAGGCGGTGTTCCTCGACGCCCAGACGGAGACCGAGCTGCTCGAGCTTGACGACGCAGACGCCGCCGAGCTCCTCGCCGCCGTGGGCCAAGACGAGCCGGGGCTACAGACCCTAGCGAAGGCCGGTTTTGAGACGCTCGGCCTGCAGACCTACCTGACGGCGGGCCCGAAGGAGTCGCGTGCCTGGACCATCCGTAAGGGCGACACCGCGCCGAAGGCGGCAGGCGTGATCCACTCCGACTTCGAGAAGGGGTTCATCAAGGCCGAAATCGTCGCCTTCGACGACCTGGACTCGCTCGGTTCTATGGCGGAGGCCCGCGCCAAGGGCAAAGTACGTATGGAGGGGAAGGACTACGTCATGGCGGACGGGGACGTTGTGGAGTTTCGTTTCAATGCAACGTCTGGGGGGAAGAGGTGAGTCAGAAAGCCTCACTTGTTTTGACTGAAGGGTACGAAGGTCGAGCGTGGCTGTCAGTCGAAGAATGGCAAACATACCGGAGAAGGGTCGCCGTTCGATATCCGCAGAAGTCTCGCAGAGAGGTAGCCATCCGCGATGGAGAATGTTGCTCAATCTGTGGGGAAGGTGATGCCGATGGGTGCGCTCCGATCCAATTGGCCCATCGAGTGCCATTCAAGATTGGTGTAGTCGATTGGGGCCTGACACCGGACTGGCTAGACGGCGTAGATAATCTTTGCCTGGCCCATCGAGGTGCTTGCAATGACGATGCCGAACTCAAGACGGATCGGATTCCGGCACATATTCAGAGCTTGGGGCTGAATCTTCGCGATAGTCCGGCTGTGTCAAGCGGGCTGGTCACCGTGAGATCCGATTTGATTGGCGACGTGGTGGAGTTCCGTAGAGGAATTATGTCTGGCTCGGGTAACAAGAAGTGACTCAACTTGAGCAGGACGAAGAGAATGGAGCTGAAATGGTCGATTCGAGAGAGGGATCTCTCTTCAGTTTCGCTGAAGCCGCCAACCGCGCAGTAGAGGATCTCTCCGTGCGCGCCGACTTTCGAGCCCTAGGTGCGGGGGAGTATCAGCCCCAAGTCGTGGCTCCTGAAGGAATCATCTATCAGGGCGACTCGATCGCGTGGCTCAAATCGCTCGAAGCTGACTCAGTGGACCTAATCTTCGCTGACCCTCCTTACAACATCAAGAAGGCGGACTGGGATAACTTCGCCTCCCAAGAGGTCTACATCGCCTGGAGCCTTGAATGGATCACTGAAGCAAGTCGTGTCCTCAAGAAAACCGGCAGTCTCTACATCTGCGGATTCTCGGAGATCCTCGCCGATCTGAAGCACCCGGCGTCGAAGTACTTCGCAGCCTCGCGCTGGCTGGTGTGGTACTACAAGAACAAAGCCAACCTCGGGAGTGACTGGGGTCGGTCCCACGAATCAATTCTGCATTTGCGTAAGTCCAAGCGGCAGAAGCTTGCCGAAATTGACTATGTGCGGATTCCCTACGGCGCTCACACTTTGAAGTATCCGGGGCATCCCCAGGCTGAGTCCTCTGCATATGGCAAGGGGCAAGGCAAGCGCGACGATTGGACGCCGCATCCGATGGGGGCGAAGCCCAAGGACGTCATCGAGGTCCCAACGACCTGTAACGGCATGCACGAAAAGACTCCCCACCCGACGCAGAAACCAGAGGAACTTGTTCGAAAGTTCGTCTTTGCCAGCTCTCATCCGGGCGAAGTCGTTCTTGATCCCTTCTCTGGATCCGGGACGACCGCTGTGACTGCCGCTCAGCTTGGGCGAAAGTTCCTGGCTTGTGATCTCGATCCCCAATACAACCAGTGGGCTGCCAAACGGTTGCAGGTAATGCCTCAGAGAACGCCGATGGAGTGGTTTGAGTACGATCGTACAAACATGCAGCGCCGTGGAGGCATTCGATGAAAGTTGAACAGCTGCGTGATTGGGCGGTAGATAAGAGTAAATTCCTGTCAGTGGAAGACTTTATCGATTTCGGAGGCGCTTTTCTCGAGTATCGAGCGGGAGGCAATTTGCAGGCCGAACTGGTGTCGCGCAATACGCCGAAGTATCGCTTTTTTCAATTCGGCGAGGACGCCAGTTTCCAGCTGACACGCCCCATCAACACCGAGCTCTTCTACTCCGCTGATGAGTTTGACGCAGCTTCCCGGCTATTCTTGGAGGCCCTTGACCGCGTCTTGGATGACGACGCGGCAGCTTTCAGTGCAGAGCACCGAGCAGCGTTGAATCGAGTGATCTATACCACCCAGCAATCGATCGGCGCTGCTCTTGACTCATTGCCAGCGGGCAAGTCTAATGCCGCACGGAAACTCAATGGCGACTTGTTTGAACGCTTTATTGGATTCGCTATAAATCACTGCGGTGTTGAATGCCGTTCAGGGGTCCTGCGGATCCCAGTTGCAGACGACCAGGGCGTCGAACAGTTCAAGATGAACTATCAGCACGACTTGATGCTCGAAGTCGAAGGGGATCTTAAAGCCATAGGCTCAGTGAAGACCTCGAGTAAGGACCGTATCGACAAGGTGTTTATCGACAAGTTTCTCTATAATCGTCTAACCGGTGTAGCTACACCGCACTTTGCTATCTTCCTCAATGATGTGCAGAGGAAGGGGAAAGAGCCAAATTACGGTACGAGTCAAACGTTCCTGAGGGGGCACTTCAAGGGGTACACGGTCAAACTTAACCCCCTCGATGGTGTCTACTACTGCGATCTTCTTCCGCAGATGCAGACTGACCCATTGCTTGCTGAGCATATCAATCACATCGACCAGTTCTTTGTTGAAGATCTTCCCGCTTTTGTGCGTGCCGCACCCAGCCTGGAAGTTGAGATCGAGGGGGAGGCGTTCCACGAGGCAGATTAGCCACCGCACCCACTGAACGGGCCCGTGCGTAGTTCCGGCAATGAGGACGGGCTTGCGAGTGTAAAAGAAGTAGGTCACCTCGCTGACGTGGCCCAGGCGCGGTTGGCGAGTGCGTCCGCCCCGATGGGCGACTGTTACGAGTCGATCACCGACGACTGTGCTGCCGTTCTTGAGCAGGCGAATCGCCACGTAGTCGGCGACGAGCTGAAGTTAGTACTCGACGGGCTCGGCGCGATGCGTTCTGGACACTTCCGCTCGGCCCAGGCGATGTTCACCGACGCGCTCATCTACCGCTTCTATCCCGACCAGGCCGCCCGACGCCTCATCACGAATCGGAAGAAGGGCGCGGACGTGCCGGGCGCCATTGACGAGATGAGTGTCCACGAGGCGATGGTCTGGCTGCCGATCTGGAACGCCCACGAGCAGTTCTGGAAGCACAAGGGCGACAAGGTGCCGAACTACCACTCGCGCCATGCGAGCGTGCATGGCGTCTCCTCGCGTCAGTTCAGTAAGCGCAACTGCGTCGAGTTTCGTTTCAATGCAACGTCCGGGGGTAGAAGGTGAGCGGAATTTTCACGCACGCAACCTTATCTATGACGAGGCTCCGAATGAGAAGCTCTTTGACTTTATGTCGCGTGTCCTGATCCCGGCCAATCCGGAAGAGGTGCTGGCTGTGCTGTCCTTCGCGCATCAGCTCATAGATGATACGGATACCCGAAGCCTCCTCTACGCACGAGCCCGCAATGGTACGTCTAAACCAGTTCGTCCGACTTCGCCAAGAGCTACCCAGTTCACATTGCTGTCTTTACGGGGGCGCAGGACCGGGGCTAGAATTTTTTCCGAACTTTTTTGATTGCGAGGTGAATACGGTTCCGGGATCCTGAATCAGTGAGTGCGTTAGCGACTAGACTGTGATAGGCAAGTTCTGCACAGGGGAGGTTACGCTCCGAAGCAGGTAGCTTTATACTCGACTTCGCTGTGAGGCTGGAAGAACCTCCTTGAAGGGGGCCTCGAATCTACGATGCGGGATCCCGAAGTGTAATATGCGAATTGCCTTCTAAGGGCTGAGCGTGGATAGATTCGTTTGTTCGTAAAAGGGGACACTGTGGGTGAAGTCAAGGTCGTCCATCCCCTTTCATCGCGAGGTGGGCGCCGGTTTGAGCCCCGAGAGGAAGTCAATCTTCATGCGCTGAGTGAACCAGCTGCGGCTACCCTGCCCGGGGCTGGGCGAGGAGTAATTCTGATTCCAGAGATGCCAGGACCACTGGGGCAACCCGACTTCGTGGCTTTGGCGGGAGGGGTGGAGTGGTTGGCCCGGCGGAGGGCTTCCGGTGTCGCTCCTCAGTTAGCTCAAGCAGACTGTGCCGTTCTAGCTGCGCTGTACGAAAATCGGGCGCTGTCGCCTGAATCACTAGCTCGCCGTCTCGGGTGGACCGACAGCGCACTCACTCCCGTATTGCGAAGGCTAGAGCGTTCCGGTGCGCTGAATGTTACGCCAGGCCGAGCATATAAGTTGACGCAGGGAATGACCCCCATCGGTACGTTGTTCGCATTGGAAGCCAAAGTAAAGGATTGGAAACGTGGAATCTTCCAAGGACGTGCTTACCGATCTTGGGCTGATAATTACGTGCTCTTGCTTGGGCAAGTCGGTCCAGTCGCCGAGCAACGCGCTAATGTAAGTGTGGCTCACGATGGAGCCGGTCTCTTTAATGCAAGAGGATGGTTGGTTCGCCCTAAGCGAAGGAGGTCCAGCCCAGCTTCGCGAATGTGGGGATTCGAGCATCTGTTCGCTGCCATCGCGATATCAGCACCATCCCTCGGATGATCTGAACTTGTTCAACCCCTCGAGAAACGGTTTGATCCAGCGTTCGGGGCCTAGCGAGGTGTTTGTAATACGCTCAACCTTGTCCCATTCCGGGTAGGCGAGAATATAGCGATCTCGTAGGGCCTCGACGCGCGTCCGGCCACAGAGTTCAAGTAGTTCGGATATTACTGCACCCAGTGTTTCTGCGTGGTGTTTGAACGCCGGCTCGATTTTAGGACTAATTGCTCCCGGGGTAAGACGAGCTGCTAGGTCGGCATTCTCAGACAATAAAGTCTCGTATTCTCGTTTCGTGAGGCCACCCATTAAGCCGCGAAGGGTTGGGCGGTTGTACCAACCTCCGCCAGACTGGTCCCCGCCCCTCTCCTCGAAGTCCTTATAGGCGCAAATTCGCTGCCTGAGGTCCCAGCCAGTGCAGATGCCTTCGGCGCCAGCCGCTACTGCGGGCAGTGCGGCAAGGTCGCCAAAGGCAACTCGCACGGGTCTGTCTTGACTAAGTGCGTAGGTTGTACGCATGAGTCCGAATATTTCGTTAGCTGTCGCTGCGGGAGGCATGGAGGAATCGCTGCGCCCGACCACGAGCAGCCAACCTGCGGGCTCTAGTTGATCGAGAGCTCCCACATGCGCATCGAGCACTGCTCCCTCAGACCAGAAATGCTGATCACCAGCGATCGTGAGCCATGCGCTCTGGTCGGATTCCATTGCCTCCTGGCTGAGCTCGAGCGCTTGCTGGCTCAGCTGGTTATCGGGGTAAGAAACGAGCACGGAGGGCGCTAGTTTCGGCGATCCAAGACTCTCCTGAACTTTGTAGACACGGTCGATGTGGTCGCGCCGGGACTCCTGGGAAGATACATCGCCGCGCGTCCCGCTCCACAGATTCCAAGTGTCGTAGTGGCGGAAGTCCCCGGCGTGGGGCATTCCCAGTACGTAACTCATCGGGTCGAACCAAAATTCACCACCGGCGTTCCGAATCTGTTCTGCAATGTCTGCTGCAGATTTCTTGAACCTATTACTCGCTACCGGCGATGTGAAAGGCGAAAGGTAAGCGCCGGCTGCGTATCCCCCGTCCAGACCATTGATGGTCCAACTGGCCAGATTGTTTCGAGCGGTGTCGCTAATAAAGATACCCATCATGCCGCCTCGAATGCCTGGCAGAGAGCATTTCCGTTGCGATAGCGACGAGCCGGCTGCTGATGCAGACCGCGCTCGACAACTGCTATCAAGCTCTCCGGAAGATCGGGTCGAACTGTGCCGAGAGGGGTGTGGTCGGCTGCGCGTAGTCTTTGCCGGTATTCATGGTCATCACCACGGTAGGGGACTGGGGGGTGTCCGGTTGCTGCGAAGTAGACCAAGGCGCAGCATCCAAATACATCGGAGGCAGCGGTGGGGGCCCCTGAATACGCCTGGAGGTGCTCAGGGGTCATGAACCCAGGGGTGCCCGGCTGCTGTCCAACGGTTAGTCCGCTGCGGAGCGTGTGCTTCGCGAAACCTGGGTCGAGCACAACGTATCTTCCGGAAGCGAGTTGCTGCACATTTCCGGGGCTGAGATCCCGATGGATGACCTTTGCCCTGTGAAGCGCGCCCAATCCTGCTGCAACGTCCCGACCGAGCGTTTTCAGATCATCGGCATTTGATATCCTCCCAGTGTACCTGAGGTCGGCTCCATCGAGAAAATCCTCGAGCCAGAACACGGCCACTGGTGGTTTCCCTAGAGTCGTTAGATCTGAGCGCACCGATACCACATTCGGGTGACTTATGCCTTGTAATAGAGCCACTTCGCGGCGCGCCCGTTCGAGTGCTGCGGGATCGTGTGCGGTCCCAAGATCGATCAACTTAAGGACGCTCGTAGTGCCCGCCTTGTCTCGCACCACGTACACCTCCTTTTGCCCGCCTTCCACTAGAGGCTTGTGGATTACAACATCGAAGGTCGCGCAGGCCGCGTCCCTTAGCTCTTCACTCATACTGAAATCATGGCACAGCCGCGTCTCGTTTGCCCTCTGAAGGCGGGGCTGGATTAATCAGGTGCACGAGAGGGGTGGTGGAATTCAAGTTCAACGTCTAACGTCTGGTTGCGGCCTTGCACGCCAATTGAGTACAACTTGTACAAGTTGTACGATGGTGTCGTGACTTCCGTGACTTTGTCCCAGTTCCGTCGCCAGCAGAGCGATTACATTGCCGCAGCTCAGCGCGAACCCGTTGAAATCACGTCGCGTGGCGCGGGCCGCCGCGCGGTTGTCGTGTCGCCGGAATTTTACGACCGTGCGGTACGCGCACTGGAGGATCAGGCTGATATCTGCGCCGCTACTGAAGCGCGCAACGAGAAGGGGCGCGTCTCGCACGAAGAACTCGTGCGCGAGCTCGGTCTTTGAACCTGCTAGATGTCGTACACGATCACTTATGTCCCTTCAGCAGCGAAGGCGATCCGGAAGCTCGACAGGTCGACGGCACGCCGCTTGCTGGATGCAATCGAATCGCTCGCAAGCGATCCCCGTCCTCCTGGGAGCATCCAGCTGAAGGGAGGTAGCGGTGAGTTCCGAATTCGCGTCGGAGACTACCGAGTCGTGTACGACATCCACCACGACGAACTGGTGGTACTCGTGCTCAGGGTCGGGCACCGCCGAGAGGTTTACCGATGAAAGGGGCGTACTGCTCGTTGATGTTGGGCGGGCCGACACGCTTGATCGGGTGCTCGGTGCCCTCGTGGTCGATGACGCAGGCGTAGGTTCCGGTGGTTTTGGCGATGGTGGTAAATCCTTGTGCGCGCAGCATGCCACCGATCATGCGGGTCACGGTGGACTTACCGCGGATCCCGTTGACGTGGACGTTGACGTCAAGCGTGTCTAGGGTTGCGGTGTGGCGGCTTTCGCGACGGCGAAAACCCTCCATGGCGAGGGCGGTAGAGACGCCAGTGGCGGCCAAAAAGGTCAGCATGAAGTGAACTCCGGGTTATGAGAAGGTGACATGTGTCTCGGATTTTTCGATCGTGTGATCGAGATGCCGATCGCGCGAGCGTGCGCGTTCCAAGGGTGGGATATTCTGCGGGTGGCGCAGAGCCATATGCAAGGTTAGGGGCAGGTTAGGCTGCGAACAATGCACGAAAGTAGACACTTTTCAATTTTGTCCGGCGAACCCTTTCCCGCTCCTAGTAAGCCGTGCAAAAACGTATGAACGTTCGATAGGTATCCACGACTAGACCGAGCGGTTTACAAAAGAGAACCAACTGGTCAATTCTTGCGGCATGTTGTTTGGACAGTTCCCAGAACGCCTCAACGAGTACGCCGCCCGCACGACCGCGATGCTCGTCGTGGCCCTCGCCCTTGTCACGATTGCCGCCTCGTTCCTCGCGCCGGGCCCCGTCACCGTCGCGCTCAGCGCGCTGCTGGCAGCAGGGTTCGCCCTGCGCGTCTATGCGGGCCCGAAGTACTCGCTGTTCGGCCAGCTCTCGGTGCGCTACCTTGCAGACGCGGTCTTCGGCACCACCCACATTGTCTCGGGAGCGCCGAAGCAGTTCGCCCAGTGCATCGGCCTCGCTTTTTCCTTGACGGCCCTAGTCTTCGCGCTCTTCGGGGAGTTCACAGTCCTGCAGATCACCTTGGCCTTGCTGGTCGTCGCGGCGTCCGCGGAAGCCTTCCTCGGCTTCTGCGCGGGCTGCTGGGCTTATCGACGCCTCCAGCGCGCCGGGGTCATCGGCCCCGATGCCTGCGAAACCTGCGCGATCTAGTCCAGGGGCACCAAGACCAGCGGCTCGGACGGGGAGTCCGCGGCCCCGCCTTCTTCGGCGGTAATCATGAACTCTCGTTGATGTTGGGCGGGCCGACCCTCTTGATCGGGTGCTCGTAGCCCTCGCCATCAATAACGCAGGCGTATGTGCCGGTGGTCTTCGCGACGGCGTTCATGCCACTTGCCCGCAGCATCCCGCCGATCATGCGGGTCACGGTGGATTTGCCGCGGATGCCGTTGACGTGGATGTTCACATCGAGGTTGTCAAGGGTTTCGTTGTGCCGACGCTCGCGTCGCCGAAACGATCTCATGGCGACTGCAGCCGAGGCGCCTGCGCCGACCATAAACAGGTACATAAATTACACTCCAAATAAAAGTAGGCGAAGCGAAGTGGTTCGGTCTGGTTGGGCTGGGGCACAATGAGCCAGTCCGAGGGCCTTCTGGGGCAAGAAGAACGATAAGTCCACACACATAAGCCCGTAAATATACTTTCGGACCGACTTTCATCTCTTCGCTAAACGTCCAGTTAGATGGGGTGCCACTCAAGGCACGGCCTACCCGTGTTTGAGCTCCGGGAGGGCGCGGGTTATTCGGCTACTCCCTCGGCGACGTAGATTTACCTCTTCGCGCTGACCCAGACATCGATGTCGGCGGTGACGGGAACGTTGCCCGAGTCGTCGACAAGCTGGCAGGTCACCGTGACGAGCTGACCGCCGGTTTCGCGCGTGACGGCGGTGAAGTCGGGGAACTGCGCCGACGCGGTGACCGTGAGACCGCCGGTGGACTTCGCCGGGTACTCGGCCCGCATGCCGCGCGGGATCCAGCGGTGGGTTTCCGGCATTGTCGATTCGCACAGCAGGCCCATCGCGGCTTCCGCGCCGTTAAGGGCGGCGATGACGTGGTAGGTGCCGATATGGTTGTTTACGCCCCACCACTTGGCAATACGCAATGTGCAGTGGCTCCCGGGTACCAGCTCTTGAATCCGGGGCATCACTGTGCGGAAATATGGCGCCTTGAACCAGTAGAAGGCGGAAAACGCCCCGCGCTTGATGGGGGAGTCGGCGACCTGGTCCCACAGTTCGGCCATCCGATTGCGGGGCGCGGACGAAGTGGTGTGCGTCATACTCAAGGATAGTATCGGTCGGCGCTCCTACGCGCCCTTCTTTTTGCCGCCCCGCTTGCGGTCCAGCGACGCCTTGAGTGCCTCCATGAGGTCGACCACATCGGCGTCTTCTTCCTCGCCGGACGGTTTCTCCCCAAAGGTCGTTTCGGTGTCGAGGGTGTCGCCCTGGGCAAGTTTGGCGTCGATGAGCTTGCGCAGCTCGATTTGGTAGTCGTCCTCGAACTCCTGCGGGGTGAAGTCGGAGGCGTAAGACTCGACGAGCTGGGCTGAAAGGTCGAGCTCCTTGTCGGAGATCTTGGCGCGAGATTTAGTGCCGGCGAAGTCGACGGCACGAAGCTCGTCGGGCCAGATCATGCCCTGGAGGATGAGCACCTTGCCGCTGACGCGCAGCACCCCGAGGCGCGTCTTCTGGCGAAGCGCGAATTGGACAACGGCGGTGCGGTCGGTCTTCTTCAGGGTCTCGCGCAGCAGCAGGTACGACTTCGGGGTCTTGCCCTCCGGCTCGAGGTAGTAGGACTTTTCCAGCAGGATCGGGTCGATCTGGTCGTTCGGCACGAACTGGACCACCTCGATCTCGTTGTTCTCGGCCTCCGGAAGCGCGTTGAAATCCTCCTTGTCCAGCACGACGGTGTCGCCGTCCTCCTCGTAGGCCTTGTCGATGTGCTTGTACTCGACTTCCTCGCCGCAGACCTCACAACGGCGCTGGTAGCGGATCCGCCCACCGTCTTTGTCGTGGACCTGGTGGAAGGAGATGTCGTGGTCCTCGGTCGCCCCGTAGGCCTTGACGGGGACGTTGACTAGACCGAATGTGATGGAGCCTGTCCAAATCGCGCGCATAGGATGAAGCTTATCCATTATCACGAGCGCAAGGAGGGCGCGTGAAGTTCCAGGTAGACGGCCGCAGCCTCAACGTCACGAGCCTGGACAAGGTGCTCTACCCGTCCACCGGCACGACGAAGGCGGACGTGATGCACTACTACCTCTCCGTCGCTGAGGTGATGATCCCCCAGGTCACGCGGCGCCCGGTGACACGCAAGCGCTGGCCGGACGGGGTCGAGGGGGAGAGCTTCTTCCGCAAGGACCTCGAGGAGTCGGCGCCGGAGTGGGTCACCGTCGGTGAGATCGAGCACTCGACATCGGTGAATAGGTACCCGCTTGTCGACGCCCCCTCCACGCTCGCCTGGTTCGCCCAAGTCGCCGCCCTGGAGCTACACACCCCGCAGTGGCGCTTCGCGCCGGACGGCTCGCACGCCAACCCCGACAGGATGGTGCTGGATCTGGACCCCGGGCCGGGTGTGACCATGGCGCAGACGGCGCAGGTGGCGCTGTGGTGCCGGGAGATCCTCGACGGGATGGGCATGGAGTGCGTGCCGGTGACGTCTGGGTCGAAGGGCATCCACCTCTACGCCGCGCTGGACGGCACCTACAACTCCGACACCGTGGCCAAGGTGGCGAAGGCGTTGGCCCGCGGATTGGAAGAGGACTACCCGGACAGGGTGACGTCGGTGATGAAGAAAACTTCGCGCGAGGGCAAGGTGTTTCTGGACTGGAGTCAGAACAATGGGTCGAAGACGACGGTGGCACCGTACTCCCTGCGCGGGCGTGAGCGGCCCATGGTGGCGGCGCCGAGGACGTGGGAGGAGATCGAGGACCCTGCTCTGAAACACCTGGATCTCGAGGAAGTCCTCGCGCGCGTGGACGACGGCATTGACCCAATGGCGCCACTGGGCGCACCGGTGGTCGACAGGCTGGCCACCTACCGCTCCATGCGCGACCCGCGCAAGACCGCGGAGCCGGTCCCGCAGGAGGCACCGATGCCGCGCGACGGGGAGCCGATCTTTGTCATCCAGGAGCACCACGCGCGCCGCCTGCACTGGGACGTGCGCATCGAGCACGAGGGCGTGCTGGTGTCCTGGGCTGTGCCGAAGGGGCCGCCAGAGGACCCGAAGGAGAACCGGTTGGCGGTGCAGACCGAAGATCACCCGGTCGAGTACGCCACCTTCGAAGGCACGATTGCCAAGGGAGAGTACGGCGCCGGCGAGATGAGCATCTGGGATTCGGGCACCGTGGAGATTGAGAAGTGGCGCGAGGGGAAGGAGGTCGTCGCCGTGTTCCGCGGCAGTGGCGGGCCCCGCCGCTACGCGCTCATCCACACCAACGGGAAGAACTGGCTGATGAAGCTGATGGCAAAGCAGCCTAGTTCGCAGCCAAAGTCGCTGACGCCCATGCTCGCGACAATGGGTAGCGCGGGGGATTTGACACTGGGCGAGAAGGACGGGGTGCGCTACGAGTTCGAGATGAAATGGGACGGCTACCGCATCCTCGCGTTCGTGGACGGGGGCAAGGTCACGCTGCGCAGCAGGGCGGGCAAGGACTACACCCACCTGTTCCCCCACGCCAATGAAATCGCCGAGGTGCTTGGCGGCGACGGCGTGTTGGACGGCGAGCTTGTCGCCCTTGATGAGCAGGGGCGCCCCAACTTCTCGCTGCTGCACGCAGCGGACCGGGAAGGGTCCGACGCGGAGCTGCGCTACATGGCGTTCGACGTGCTGGAGGTCGGAGGGCGCTCGATGGTGGGGGAGGCGTACACGGGGCGTCGAGAAGCTTTGGAGGCATTGGAGGAGACAGAGCATGTGGCGATCCCGCCGAGGTTTACCGGTTCCTTCGAAACGGCGGAGCAGGCGAGCCGCACGCTCGGCCTGGAGGGGGTGATGGCGAAGCGGGCGGACTCGGTGTACACCCCGGGCGAGCGCTCGAGAGCCTGGCTGAAGCTGAAGACACAGCTGCATCAGGAGGTGGTTGTCGTGGGCGTGAGGACCGGCAAGCGCGCAGTATCGTCGCTGCTCGTGGCGGTGCCCAACGCCGACGGTGAGTTGACCTATGCCGGGCGGGTGGGCACCGGTTTCAGCGCCGCGCAGTTGAGAGACATCGAGAAAAAGTTGCGCGCAGCTGAGCGCAAAACCCCGCCAATTGAAGTGCCGGATTCGGACGCGAAGGACGCGTGGTGGGTCACGCCGAAGTTCGTGGCCGAGGTGCAGGTGGCTGGCAAAACCGGTGGCGGCAGCCTGAGGCAGGCGTCGTGGCGCGGCTGGCGCGAGGACAAGGAACCGGCCGACGTTCGCTGGGAGGTGTGAGCGTGTCGCCCGAGAACATCCTGCTGCGGTTGCCGCGCGAGCAGGAGAGCCAAGTGCGCGCAATCTACACCGAGTTGGCGCGCCGCGGTTTCCCGGAGCAGAGTCAGCGCCCGCACGTGAGCGTGACATTCGCTCCGACGATGGACCGGCGGGTGGTGGGGGAAGCCGCGGTGGTACTGCCGCCGTTGCTGCCCGCGCGGATGGAGCGGGTGGGCACCGTGGTGTTCGGCACCAAGAGCAAGCAAACGGTGGCCTGGCTGCTTGAGGCCTCTGACGAGCTGGAGGTCGCGGCTCGCCGGGTGAGCGCGATGAACCCCGACGGGCGCGGTCCGAGGTGGATCCCGCACCTGACGATGGGGTTGCGCATCCCGAAAGCGATCGTTCCCGGGTACATCGAAGCGCTGGCGGAAGCGACCAGCCCGCACCTTACGTCGATTACTGCGCAACGGGCCGCCTTTTACCAACCCGGCCTCGGCGCCGAGCTCGTGCTTTAGAATGGGGGGCGTGAGTACCCGTTACCGCTTCGATCTCCCCAACGACGACTGGTTCATCGGTGAGGCCCCGTCCGGTTACGACTTCATCGTTGCGCGAGCCGGAGACTTCCCGGCGTTCCGCCCCAACATCGGCGCCACCACGATCGGCGTCGGGGCGGGCACGCCGCTGGACGAAGTGATGGCAAGTTCCGCCAACTCCACCGCCTCGAGCTCCGAGAACCTGAGCGTGGGTGAGGAGGCGATCAACGACGACGGCACTGTCGGCCGCCAGACGCTGAGCTTCGCCGTCGCTTCCCCGCACGGCGCGCTCGAGCTGACGCAGTACCAGGTCTTCTACCGGCTTCCCGATGATGCGGGTAGCGCGGGAGAGGAACACGTGCTGTGCGTTGTCATGTCGGCTCAGACGCGCAACGCGGGTGAGCTGTACGACGACTTCGACGCGTTCTTGGACACCCTGCGCTTCGAGGACGCGACGACGTAGCGCCATGAGATTCGGGGAGCTGGCCGCCGATGTCGTCGTCATCGGCGCCGGGCAGGCTGGGTTGTCCGCCACTTTCCACCTGAAGCGCCGTGGCGTGGACCACCTCACCCTCGATGCCTCGACCGCGCCGGGTGGAGCGTGGCTGCAGCGCTGGGACACGCTTACCGTCGAGAGCCTGAACAGCATTTTCGGACTTCCGCTTTTCCGTGCCCCGTCTCTCGCCGCGGAGGAGAAAGCTTCCACCGCGGTCCCCGCCTATTTCGCGGACTTCGAGCGGCGCATGGGTCTGAATATCCTGCGTCCGGTGAGAGTTCTCACCGTGCGCAAAAGCGGCGGGGAGTTCCTGGTGGACAGCACCGCGGGCCGTGTACGCGCCCGCGCGGTAATCAACGCAACCGGAACCTGGGACAATCCGCTGCGCGCGGACTATCCAGGTCAGGGCAGCTTCGCGGGCCGCCAGATACACACCCGCGATTACCAGGGCCCGGAGGAATTCGCGGGGCAACGCGTCGGGGTTGTCGGCGCCGGTATTTCAGCGCTGCAGCATCTCGAGGAGATTTCGCGGCACGCGGAGACGTTCTGGTACACCCGACGAGAGCCTGAGTTCAGTGCGCGTTTCGACGGGCGCGGGGTGGAGGAGCGCGTGGCGGGAACTGTAGAGCGCGGCGAGCCCGCGCGCTCGGTGGTGTCCTACACCGGGCTCAACCCACGCACTGACTATGTCGTGGCGGCTCGCCAGCGTGGGGTGCTCAGACGCCGGGAAATGTTCACGTCGATCGTGCCCGAGGGGGTGGTGGCGGCCGATGGTTCGGTGACCCCGCTCGACGCGCTGGTGTGGGGCACGGGCTTCAGGCCGTCGATAAGCCATCTTTCGCCGCTCGGTCTGGTCAATGAGCGCGGCGGCGTGGCCGTCAATGGAACCGCGGCGACGTCGGAACCGATGGTTCATCTCATTGGTTTCGGCCCGTCGCAGTCGACGGTGGGGGCAAACCGCGCCGGCCGGGAGGCGGCGGTCAGTCTGCGGCGGGTGCTCGGCGAGAAAAAGTGACGATTTTGTGCTGTTATGTACGCATGCTGAAGAAGATTGCCGCTGGCGCGCTGGCGCTTAGCCTCACCGCCGTCCCTGTCGCCCACGCCCAGTCGAGCTCGTCACCCAACTCCTCCGCGCCGTCTACGAGCAACGTTTCCGGACCGATCTACCGCGCCGTGGCCGGTGTGGGCGCCGACGCGCAGAGCGTCAACTTCTCTTGGCGCTCCGCCTACGCCGGTGCCGAGTTCGTGCGCTACTACCCGGTGAGCGACCCTACCGCAGCTCAGCAAGTTCCTTCGCGTGAGGCCGATTACGGTGCCATCGCGTACCTGTCCCGCTTCGCCGAGGTTCACGACCTCACCCCGGGTGTGACATACGAGTACCAGATCGGCTCGGACGACGGCGGGTGGAGCAAGCCCGAGACCTTCACTATCGATGACGGGGACGACAACTGGACGTTCGTCGCGGTGACGGACGCACAGATCGGCGTCGACCTCAAGGTCGCCGAGCAGGCGGTGAACTGGCGCCAGACCGCAGCCAACGCCGCCGCTGCCGCCCCCGACGCCTCGATGTTCCTCTCCCTGGGCGACCAGGTCGAGGGGTGGGGTGACCTGATCGGCTCCAACGGCCAGTACAACGCCTTCTTCTCAGCACCGCAGCTGCGTAACTTCCGCTTCGCCGCTATCCCGGGCAACCACGAGACCTACCCCTCCGAACTGAGCACCCGCCACTTCAAGGAGCATTGGAACCTGCCGAACGAGCTGGGCGACACCTCCAACTACTTCTTCGAGCAGAACAACGCTCTGTTCATCGCGCTGAACTCCAACAACAAAGACGACGCTGGCCTGGAGCAGCAGGCTCAGTTCGTGCGCGACACCGTTGCCTCCCACGGCGGCGACAAGGACTGGGTCATCGTGCTCGACCACTTCGCGTTCCACTCCCACGGTGGCCGCTACACATCCAGTGACATCGTCCGCATGCGCAACAAGCTCAGCCCGGTCTTTTCCGAGGTTGGCGTTGACCTGGTTCTCAACGGCCACGACCACATGCACAACCGCTCGTACCTGATGAACGGCCTGACCCCGAAGGTGCCCGAGGCCCCCGCCGCCCCGGGCGACGTGCTTACGAAGGACAAGGGCGAGACGCTCTACCTCACGCTCAACACCGCCGGCGGCGGCAAATTCTACGACTACCAGGGCAACGACGGCAAGGAGTACCCGGGCATGACGCTCGCCGAATCGCGCGAGCGCGGGCTGAACCAGCCGACCATCGCATTCTGGAACCAGGACTACACCACCGACTACTCCGTGGTGAACGTCAGCGACGACAAACTCAACATTCGCAGTGTCAACTCCGCCGACGGCTCGCTGGTTGACGACGTCACTCTCGTGCGCTCCGGGCAAACCGCGGAGCCCAGTGACGAGAAGCCGAATGTGCCCGCAGAGGAGTCTTCGTCCTAGGCCGTCATCGGCGTTGGTGTCGCGGCGGTTCTAACCGGTGTTATCGGCGCCATCGTGGCTAACTTCCCCCAGATCCGCTCCGCCGTTGAGCAGTTCGCGGCACAGTTCGGCATTCAGATTTAGTCGCGCCGCGGCGGGGTGGCGTCGATAAGCTTGCTGGCCCCGAGTGGAAGCGGGCGGTCGGAGGCCACGAGCACGATGTTGCCATACGCGCGGCCGTCGAGCATCTCTTGCTTGGCGACGGCCGCGACATGCGCAAACACCTCACGCATGCCCGCGAGCTCGGCGCGGGCCTCGGGCAACCCGTGCCGGTCGCCGACGTTGGCGATGTAGAGCCCCCCGGGTTTCAACGCCGCGTGTGCCGCTCGGGAGAATTCGACCGTAGTTAGGGGTCGCGGCGTGGCTGGGCCGGCGAAGACGTCTCGCACAATGACGTCTTGGGACCCCGCTGTCAGAGCGTGGGTGTAGGCGCGGGCCTCCGCGACCGCGATCGGGACCGCGGGCTCGAATGCCCAGCGCACGAGGTCCGCTAGCGCTCCGTCGACCTCCACCGCGGTGTGCTCGCCGCCCCAGCGCTGGTGGAAATAGGACGGCAGCACGCACGCCGCCGCGCCCAGGTGGGTGCTGGTGAAGGAGCTGCCGTCACCAGCTTCGGCCACGACATCTGCTATCCACTCCATGTAGTCGTACGTGAGCACTTCGGGGGCGCCGAGGACGATATACGAAGAGGGGACGTCGTTGACCTCGAGGGTGAACCCGCCGTCTCGCAGCGGATCCTCGATGATGCTGGCGGTTCCCGTGTCGATGGGGTACGTGCCTTCGATGCGTTTCTTTGGCATCCGGGGTTTTCGCATTGAGGGGAATTCCGTTCGATGGCTAGCCGCTGTCAGGAAGAAGTCAGAGCATTTAAGGAAGGATCTTCCCGGCAAAAACACGCTGAGGTCTTCCGGTTAACGCAGCGTCTTCTTGCGTTGCGAGTCGGGACACCGGCGGCTAGGCCAATTCGGTGTGTGTGGCTTAGAGGTGATCATCCCAAAAACGCCTTATCGGATAGGGTGGCGCCCTTGACCGCCGCGAATTGGGCGATGAGGTCGCGCACGGTGAGTTTCTGTTTCTCCGTACCCGACGCCTCCCAGACGATGTCACCCTCGTGCATCATGATCAGGCGGTTGCCCACGCGGATAGCCTGCTCCATGTTGTGGGTGACCATCAGGGTTGTCATCCCGCCTTCCTCCACGATCGAATGCGTCAGATTAGTCACCAGGTCGCTGCGCTCGGGGTCGAGCGCGGCCGTGTGCTCGTCGAGAAGCATGACCTTGGGGTTGGTGAACCCGGCCATGAGAAGTGAGAGCGCCTGTCGCTGGCCTCCCGAGAGCAGGCCTACCTTGTGTTCGAGCCGGTTCTCGAGACCCAGTTCCAGCGTGGCGAGGCGTTCTCGGAAGAACGAGCGGCGGGATTGCGTGAGGCAACGCCCCAGGACCCGGCGTTTGCCGCGCAAATAGGCCAGGGAGAGGTTTTCCTCGATAGTCAGGTTTGGGGCGGTGCCCGCGAGAGGATCCTGGAAAACGCGGCCGATGAGTTTCGCTCGGGAGTGCTCTTTCTGAGAGGTGACATCGCGGGCGTCAATAGCAACGCTGCCCGCGTCCGGGCTGAGGCGGCCCGCGACGATGTTGAGGAGCGTCGATTTACCCGCGCCGTTGGAGCCGATGACGGTGACAAAGTCGCCTTCTCCGAGCGTGAGGTTCACGCCTTTGAGCGCGACGCGCTCGTTCGCGGTACCGGCGAAGAAAGTTTTGCGGACGTCGCGGATCTCAAGCATGAGCCTTCCCCTTTGCTCGGGAGGTGAGTTTGGGCAGAAGCAGGGCAGCGACCACGAGCACAGCCGAGACCAGTTTCATGTCGTTCGGGTCGAGGCCGACCTGCAGGGCGAAGAAGATGATCAGGCGGTAGGCGACAGCGCCGACGACAACCGCTGCGATGGCTTGCAGCAAGTGGCGCTGTCCGACGATCGCCTGGCCCACAATGACGGAGGCGAGGCCGACGACGATGAGGCCTATGCCCATCGAGATGTCCGCGAAACCCTGGTACTGGGCGACCAGTGCGCCGGTCAAACCGACAAGGCCGTTCGACAGGGCAAGCGTGATGATCTTGGTTGCGTCGGTGCCGACACCAAAGGAGGTAATCATCGGGCCGTTGTCACCGGTTGCGCGGATGGCCAGGCCGAGGTCCGTGGTAAGGAACCAGTACACGAGCAGGATGAGCAGGGTTGCGACGGCGGCGAGGATGCCGACACTAACCCAGGTGCCCAGCAGCTTTGACTCTCGTAGCGGCGTGAAAAGTGTCGTCTCGCGCAGCATGGCCAGGTTCGCCCCGCCCATGATGCGCAGGTTGATCGACCACAAGCCGATCTGGGTCAAGATGCCGGCGAGCAGCCCGTCGATACCGCCCTTCGTGTGTAGCAGGCCGGTAATGACACCAGCGAGAAACCCGGTGAGAAAACCGGCGAAAGTGGCAACGAACGGGTTAATTCCGTTCGTTATCAGGATGGCGGCGGTGCCGGCGCCCGTCGTGAAGCTTCCGTCCACCGTGAGGTCCGCAAAGTTGAGGACGCGGAAAGTCAGGTAGACGCCGAGCGCCATCACCCCGTAGATGAGTCCGAGTTCGAGAGCTCCGAGCATTGCGGTTAGACGCGTTCGGCCTGGTCGAGGATGTCCTGCGGGATGGTCACGCCCTGGGCCTCGGCAGCGTCCTCGTTGACGTAGTACGCGAACTCGCTGGCGGTCTCCACAGGCATCGTTGCAGGGTCCTCACCGTCGCGCAGGATGCGGATCGCCATCTCACCGGTCTGGCGGCCGAGCTCGAAGTAATCGATGCCGATGGTGGCCACGGCCCCGCCCTCGACGGTGCCAGCCTCGGCGCCGATGACCGGGGTCTTAGCTTCTTCCGCCGCCTGAATCAGCGACGAGATCCCCGAGACCACCATGTTGTCGGTGGGGACGTAGAACGCGTCGACATCGCCGAGCGCGGCGACGGCCTGCGGGATCTCACCCACGCTAGTGATGGTCTGCGTCTTGACGGTCATGCCGCGGCCCTCGGCCTCCGCGGTGGCCTCGTCGACCTGGATCTGGGAGTTGACCTCTCCGGAGGAATAGATGATGCCGATGGTCGAGGCGTCCGGGACCAGCTGCTCGATGAGGTCGAACTGGTCCGCCAGCGGGGTCTTGTCGGAGATACCCGTGGCGTTGCCACCTGGCGATTCGAGGGACTCGACCAGCTGCGCCTCGACCGGGTCGGTCACCGAGGTGAACAGCACGGGGATGTCGGCGATGTTTTGCGCCATGGCCTGCGCGGCCGGGGTGGCGTTCGCAAGCACCAAATCGAGGTCCTGCCCGGCGAACTGCTGCGCAATGGTCAGTGCAGTGGCCTGCTCGCCGTTGGCGTTCTGCTCCTCCCACTTGACGTCGATACCGGCATCTGCGAATGCCTGTTTGAAACCTTCCGTTGCTGAATCGAGGGCGGGGTGTTGGACTAGCTGGGAGATGCCGATGGAGTAGGACTCTTTGCCTGCATCGGGCTTGGAGGAATCGGCATTGGAGGAACCGGACTCGGAGGAACAACCGGCGAGGGCGAGGGTGGCAGCGGTGAACACTGCGGCGGTGATGCGGATGCGGCTCGTACGGAACACGGGGTCATTCCCTTCAGTCGGGGGTTACAGAATACGTAGAGCGTAAATGAGACATGTCCGCAATGTGGGAACTTTGTTCCAAAAATATCGACGGGTGTACCCGCTGCGTATAGTCGGGAGCGCAAACACCCCTGCACACGAGGAGCACTCCATGGCACAGACCGTCCCGTATCTCTCGTTCCATGGCAATGCAACTGAAATGTTCGGCTACTACCATTCCATCTTCGGCGGCGAGCTCAAGATCATGACCTACGGCGAGCAGATGGACAATGGCGCCGAGTTCCCCTTCGAGGCGCCGCGCGACGCAGTCGCGCACGGCACGTTGACCGGAGTCTTCAACCTCGCCGGCGGCGACGACCTGGAGGATAACTCCGGCGTGCTCAACCGAGGCGACTTCTCCTTCGTCGTCGAGGTCGATTCAGTGGATGAGGGCAACCGCATCATCGAGGCGCTGACGCGGGACGGCGGCCGGGTGACGATGCCATTCATGCAGGCTCCGTGGGGTGACCACTATGGCCAGTGCGAGGACAAGTACGGCATGGCCTGGCACGTTTCTACCGCCGCCTAATCAACCTCTTAGTCATCCCACGTCCTGGTCCGAGCGAACCCGGTGGCGATTGCGGCACCGGCGAAGATGACGATGGCGGGCAGCCACATCGAGTTGCTCATGGCCCGGGCGAAGGCGTCGTCGCCCGCGCCGGGGCCCATGTGGCGGTTGAGCTGCGCCGTCATCAACGTGGCAATGGCGGCGGAGCCGATGACCGCGCCCACTTGACGCACGGTGTTGTACACAGAGGAACCCGCACCTGCAAGCCGCGGGTCGAGGTTGCGCGTGGCGATCATCGACAACGGCCCCCACATCATCGAGTTGCCCAACCCGCTGACTACCGAGATGGCGAGCAGCCAGTTCGGGTTGACGGCCGAGTTGGTGATCAGCGCCATGAGCACGATCGACACTCCGGTCAGCGCGAGGCCGGCGATAGCGAACGGCTTCGGCGACATCGTGTTCGTCAGCTTGCCGACGTACGGGGCAAGCGCCCCGGACACCACACCCGCCGGCAGAATGAGCAGCGCCGCGTGGGTGGGCGAAAAGCCCCGGGCCTGCTGGATGTAGATCATCCACGGGATGATGTAGGTGGAAATCGCGAAACCGACGGTGAAGACGGCCAAGGCCGCCAGGGTGTAGTTTCTGTCGCTGAACAGTGACGGGGGCACCAGAGGTTCTCCTGTCATGTGGCGCTGCCAAACGGCGAACCCGGTGAGGAAGGCCAGGCCCGCGCCGATGAGCGCCCACGCCGGCCAGGACCACTCCAGGCGCTCCGCCTCCTGAATACCGAAGATGAGGCAGAACATACCGATGGCGCTGATCACCACGCCAGCCCAGTCGAAGGACCTAGCGGTGTTGTCCAGCTTCGGCACGAAGCGTAGGGCGAGAACGAGCCCGATGATGCCGATGGGGACGTTGACGAAGAAGATCCACGCCCAGCCGGCGGCGTCGACAAGCAAACCGCCGAGAAGGGGTCCCGTGATCGTGGCGACACCCGCAGTCGCACCCCACACGCCCATCGCGCCCCCGCGCTCGCGCGGTGAGAAAGTGCGGATCATCACACTCATTGTCTGCGGGGTTACCATCGCTCCGCCGAGGCCCTGAAACGCGCGGGCCACGATGAGGGCTTCGATGTCATGAGCTAATCCGCAAGCGAGCGACGATACCGTGAACAGGGCCAGTCCCGCGAGGTAGAGAGTGCGCGGGCCGAAGCGGTCGCCGAGCCTGCCCGTGATCAGCAGGGGGACCGCGTAGGCGAGGAGGTAGGCGCTATTGACCCAGATGACCGCGTTGTACGTGGCTTCGAACGCTGCGGTGATGGCAGGGATGGCGACGGTGACGATGGTCGAATCGACGAGGATCATAAAGAAGCCGATCATCATCGTCCACAGTGCGGGCCACGGCGAGGTTTTGGAGTTCACTGGGGCGACTTTACGCCGGTGGTCTCAGCGGCGGAGCTGGGCGTGTTTGCTGGGGTGGAAGAGCGCGGGATCCGCGTCCAGGGTGTCGTAGATGACGGAAGGCTGCCAATCCCGCAAGGCGGAGTCGTAGTCGCGCGCAGCGTCGGCGAGGAAGAGCGCCACTTGCTCGATCACCGGGGGCTCCAACGTCGGGCACGAGTTCACCTCGTAGACGACCAATCCACCCGTTGTCGTGTTTTCACCGATGTCCACGCCACCGATCAGGGTGCCGCACGTCCGCGACGCTTTCTCCGCCAGGGAGGCGATCTCGGGGGTGAGCGGGCACATTGCGATACCGCCACCAGCGCGGACGTTGGTGATCCAGCCGCCGTCCGGGGCGTAGCGGTACATGGCGAACACGGGGTGATGGTTGACGGTGTAGACCCTAATATCGCGCCCTGGGTTGTTGATGTAGGGCACCGCGTAATAGCTTCCGGGAGCGTTTTTTAGCTTATCGACGGCCACCCTGGCGTCAGCGGGATCGTCGATAAGCGTAAGCCCCTCGCCGCCGAAACCGGACAGAGGTTTCATCACGCTCCGTCCCGTCTCTTGCAGCCACTTTTCGAGGGCCTCCGGATCACGGCCGGTAATGACGGAGTAACCCGCGATACCGTGTGACGCTAGGTGGGCGCTGCACACAGCTTTGTCCTGGGCGCGAAAGAGCGTCAGGGCGTGGTTGATTACGGGGATGCCGGCGGCGGCGAACGCATCGAGGTGGGCCATGCCGAGCGGCAGGAGGTCGTCGAGCACCCAACCGAGGACGAGGCTCGGATTGAGCTCTATCCCAGCTGCGGAGAAGCCAATTGCGTTGTCATCCATTCGCACTGTGAGATCGTGCGGGTGAACGCGGACGACGGAAACTCCGAGCGCGCGCAGGGCGGGGAAGAGGAGGTCGTGGTCCTCGTCATCAAGGTCGTCTCCTAAAACCAAAATGAGGGGCTGCCCAGGGAGGGGGGTTTCGTCGAAGCGGCTCAACATATAAGAAAAATATCATATATCTAGGTAGGGTGCTGGTGGTTTGGTTGCGAAAAAGACCGGCCCCCTTGTGTGGACCGGTCTCTTGTCTAACGGGTTGCGGGGATTAGAACGGGAAACCCGGGATGGGCGCCGGTTTTGTAGCTCAACTAGTGGTGTGCCTTAGAAGGGGAAACCGGGCACGACCATGCGCAGGAAGCCGAGGAGCTGCGGTTGAGTCGCCAGCACACCGCCCACGGCTGCGACGATCGCGGCGACAACTGCAGCGATAGTGGAAAGACTGCCGATGGCGGAACCCGCACCGAAACCTTCAGTGGAGCCGGTCGGGGCAGGCGGATTGGTCGAGTACACAGTTACTGGAACCGAGATGTCGGTGCCTGCGTCGGTTGTGATACGGAGCTGTTGCTCACCGACGACGTCGGCAGGGACCGTGAGGGTCACTGTCGCCTTGCCAGCCTCGTTGTAACCTGCCGGGCCGAAGTCGCTGTCGATGGCGACGGTCTGCTTTGCCCCGCCCAGCTCGACAGTAACGTTCTCGGCGGTCTCGCCCTGGGTGTAGATCAGAGAGGTCAGCTCGAAGGTGTGGGATTTGCCTGCGACGATAGGCTTGGTGTACTGCAGGCCCACATTGGACTGGCCGGTGCGCGGGGCGGGAGCGCCCTTGCCGCCGAGGTAGGCATCCAGGTACTCCTTGAACGCCTGGATATCGACGTAACCGAGCTGCGCAACGTCGGCGCCGTTGGCAAGCGCCGTGAAGCGGTCGCCACCGGCGAGCAGGTAGGTGGAGCCCGCGACGACGTAATCCTTAGCGGGGTCGATCGGCGCACCGTCGATGAGGACGTTGGTGATGCGCTCACCCTGCGGGCGCGTCGGATCATAGCTGTAAGAAACGTTGTCGGACACGCCGAGGGAAAGGAACGGGCGCTCGTCCGTCGGTTTTTTCCACTGCTGCTCGAGGGCCTCGAGGAAGTCGGAGCCCTTCAGGGTGGTGTAGGTAATCTCGTTGCCGAACGGCTGGACGGAGAACGCCTCCTCGTAGGTGACCTCTCCTGCCTGGAGGTCCGCACGGACGCCGCCGGCGTTCATGACACCGATGTCCGGGGTAACGGTGGAGTTATTGGCCACGCCCCACTTGGCCACGTTGGCCAACAGGTTGTTCAGCTGCGACTCGACGCCTCGGTTTTCACTGCCTGATGCGTCCCCGTTGATGCCGCGGTACAGGGACTGATCCAAAGTGCCGATGACTTCGGCGCCAGCGTCCTTGGCCTCGTTCTTTGCGGTGTCGATGGTTGTTTGCATCTCCGCGTTCGGCGTATCGCAGGCGATGATGTCTGCCGGGCGAAGAAGCTCGGCCTTCTGCAGGGACAACTTGTCGTTCGCCTTGTCGTAGGCGAAGTCCACGTTGGCCAGGCCTTGGGAGTACGAGCCCGCCTGGAAGACGATCGGGGTGGTGCCGGTCTGCTCGACGAACTCGTGGGTGTGGCCCATGAACACGGCGTCGACGTTCGCCGACCACGCGGTCGCGGGAATGCCACCGGCGTGAGGCATCGCGATGACCACGTCGGCCTCCTTGTTGGCCGTGAGCTCGTCGGCAAGCTTGTTGATGGCGTCGACGGGCTTCTGCCAGGTAATGCCCTGGATACCGGCGGGGGATACGAGGTTCGGCATGTCGTCGGTGACTGCGCCAATGAAGGCGACGTTAACCCCGTTGAGGTTCATGATCTTGTAGTCTTTGATGCCGGTGGAGCGGTCGAGGCCGTCAGCGCCGGCAGCGAGGTAAGTCCAATCGGCTTCCGGGACGACGCGGTTGACTAGATCGTCTGCGCCCTTGTCGAACTCGTGGTTGCCCACGGTAGAGACGTCGAGGCCCATTTGGTTCAAGACTTCGATTGTGGGTTCGTCATCGAGAATCATGGAGGCGAACGGTGACGCGCCGATATTGTCGCCGCTGGAGGTGAGGGCGTGCGCGCGGGTACCCGCAGCCCGGTCTGCGGCGCACTTAAGCGCAACCGCGCCAGGGATGGAGTTCGCCGAATCCTTTTCATCGAGCTTCTGCTCCCAACGGCCGTGGAAGTCAGTGAAGTTGGAGATGGTGAACTCGCCAGTGGTCTGAGCGGTGGCGAGGGGGAGACCAGCGAGGGCGAGAGCGCTGACCGACGCGACGGTCACGGCGGCGAGGGAGGGGCGGAACCGCATTGGGGGAGTCCTTTCGGGGCATGCAGGGAGTTATGCGGTTGTAACCATATTGGTGTGAGGTTGCCCCAAGGTGCCCCGCATCTGAACACTGGGTTAAGCATTCGCAAGCTATTATGGCCTTGTTAAAAGGTATGTTCGGAGTCATGACCTACCTGGATTCCGAATTCCTTTCCGGACTGTCCTCGCTGACCGGCCATGCCCCCGAATTTGACACTGGCGAGCTCCCCGGCGACCCGTTCGAACTGTTCGCAGAGTGGTTCAGAGCGGCAGTTGATGCGGGATGCGATGATGTGCGCGCCGCTACCGTCGCCACTGTCGATGAGAACGGCGTGCCAGATGCGCGCGTCATGAACCTTATGGAGCTCAGCGGCAAGGGCTTCTGCTTCGGTACCGGCGCCGAGTCGACCAAGGTCGAGCAGCTCAGTGACAGCCCCGTCGCCGCGCTGAACTTCTGGTGGCAGCCAATGAACCGCGCGGTGCGCGTCCGGGGAACCGCCCGTCTGGAGGCTGCCCCCAACGAGCACTTCAACATTTGGCGGATCGAACCGGTTCGCCTCGAGTTTTTCCAGGCGGTCGATGCCCGCAACGCCACGCGTGTTGAGTACAGCTTCGAGGCAAACGGCTGGGTGACAAAAATTCTTAGCTAGTGGAATTCACCTCCCATGGGCTGGGATAAGATATCTCAAACCCAGCACACAAGGAGGTCAACCGTGTCTACCCCCCCAATCCGCCACGGCGGTCGAAACAAACGAGGACCGATCTGCCGCGATCGCTGTCACCGCGTTTCCCGCTTTCATCCTCGCCGGCGCCGCCTTGGCGTTCTTCATCCCAGAGCCATTCGTGCCTTTGAAGCAGTACATCACGTACTTCCTCATGATCATCATGTTTGGCATGGGGCTGACCCTGACTATCCCCGATTTCCAAACCGTGTTGAAGCGCCCGATCCCCGTTGTCATCGGCGTGATTGCGCAGTTCGTGATCATGCCGCTCGGGGCAGTCGCGGTGGCGAAGGTGCTCAATCTCGACCCCGCCATCGCCGTCGGCCTGCTGATGCTCGGTTCGGTTCCGGGTGGCACGGCGTCCAACGTCATTGCCTACCTGGCCAAGGGCGATGTCGCTCTCTCGGTGGCAATGACAAGCGTATCGACGCTCATTGCACCTGTAATGACCCCGCTGATCATGCTGCTGCTCGCCGGGGAGAACGTCGACGTCGACGCGCGAGGTATGGCATGGACACTGGCACAGACGATCCTTCTGCCGGTTCTCGGTGGGCTGGTGCTGCGCTGTTTCCTCGATGCCTGGATGGAGAAAATCGCGCCGGTCCTACCGTGGATCTCGATCATCGGCATCGGCGGGGTGGTCTTTCCGACGGTCGCGGCAAACCGCGCGGCGCTGCTATCGGTCGGCGCGCTCGTCTTTCTCGCGGTCATCCTCCACAACGTACTCGGATTCTTGCTGGGCTACTTCGCAGCGCGCTTCACCGGTCTGCCGGAAAGTTACCGGCGCACCGTCGCTATCGAAGTCGGCACACAGTCGGCGGGCTTGGCCTCTGGAATGGCAGGCAAATTCTTCAGCCCCGAAGCCGCCCTTCCAGGCGCGGTAGCCGCCGTGATGCACAACATCAACGGCGCCATTTACGCCTCAGTTGCCCGCAGGTTCCCCACGGAGCGGGATCTTACTGGGGCTGCTCGGTGATCTGGGTCTGCTGAAGGAGCGAATCTTCCAAGAGTTGCTCCGAGATGACCTGGGCTGGGATCTCCTCGACGTTGAGGACCTGGGTGGTTGCGGCGGCCGGCTGGTTGATGCCGTAGAACTTATCTAGGCCCTTGACGTTGAACTGCACCGAGTTGTACCGGCTGTTGTTGTAGGTGTTCCACTGGGAAACGACGAGGTCCATGTTCGCCAGGGTGGAGCCCGTCACGATGTAGGCGCCGTACGGTTGCGAGAAGTTGAGCGGAGTTTGCTCCGCCTGCCACGGCCCGTTTTGCGCGATATTGGCCACCGGCACGGAGTTCCAGTCTTGGGCGAGGGTGTCGGAGATTCGGACCTCAATTTTGAGGGTCTGCTCGTTGAACATTGCCAGTACCCAGTGGCCCTCGATGAAACGCAAGTTCATCTCGCCCGCGCGGACGTTCGCGCTGAGGATCGGGGCGCCGGAGTTCGACCAGATCCCAGTCGAGGGGTCGAACAGCTGCCACTTCGAACGGTCGCCGATGTCTGCCAGCTGGAAGCGCGACAGGTACACCGGGTTCGAGCGGGTGAACGACGAGGACACCACGTAGATGTAACCGTCCGGGCCCTTCTCCCAGGAAATGAGGTTACCCAGGCCGTTCATATAGTTCGCTGATGTCGTGCCGACACTGGACCAGGTGCTGCCGTTGTTGGTGGATTTCCAGATTTCGGTGGACAGGACGTTCCCGATGCCTCTGTTCCACATGCCCTGCAGATAGAGGGTGCCGTCGATGTTGATGATGTCCGACGGGATAAGGGTAAGTTTGTCCCTGTGGTAGTAGTCGATCAGCTGCTGCACCCGGTCGCCGGCGTTGAGGGGCCGAATGATCTGGATGATGCCGTCGACAAGCTGGGCTACCACACCGACCGGGCTCATCCACTCTCCGCGCAGACCGGTTTCGCGGAAGGAGTCACCGAAAACGAGGGCGAAGGTGCCGTCACCCAGCGGAGCCATCATGCCTAGGTCGCCGGAGCGGAAACCGACGAGATCCGAGATGCCCGGGCCGAGGATGTCGGTCATGATCTGGACGATGAAGCCGCCCGGCATGACAACTGGGTCGCCCGGCTCCAGGTGGATGGGGGAGGGCGCCGCGGGACGCGAGCCCCCCGAGCTGAGGGAGCTCCCTGAGCTGAGGGAGCTCAGTGAACTCTGGGCCACCGCGGGAGGTGCGCAAACTAGGCCGGTGCTGAGGGCGGCGGTGGTGAGAGTGATCAAGGCGCGGGAGGGAAGACGCATGAGGAGCTCGCTTAGGCGTTAGAAGGAAAGCTTAAAAACACCTTGACAATAGCAGAGAATTTTCTCAGCGCCGGTGTCGTCCGTGCCGCCCTCGACCCTGTTGTTCGCGACGGATGCGAAGCTTCTCTACCTCGGTGAGATAGGTAGCGGAGGAGGCGCGGAAGCTCGTCGTTGGGGTGAAATCGATCGAGGGCACCGGTGTAGTAGGGCCAGATACGGGGCGGGCACCCAGCGCAGGAATGGCGAGATCCTCCGGGTCGACTGAACTATCGCGCTCCACGGTCACGGACCAGGTACCATCCGGGAAAACGGTCAAGTCCCAGGGGCGTCGGGGAGATTCCGGCGGGACCGTCAGTGCGGGCACGGGACGAGATTCCTCGGAAGAATCGCCGACATCGAGGCCGACCATACCTTCGATGATGTGGGCGCGCGCGCACACCTCGCGGTCGCGGGCAAGGTCGGCGAGCTGGTGGTTGTCTTCGTCGTTAAGCGTGCCCAAGACTCGCCCGTCGAGCGTGGCGACGACAGCATCACCCACCAAGGTCAAACCGACGAGCCACTGTGCGGGGGAGCGCAGCGCCAATTCTTCACCAGTGAACTCACCCGTCCCAGTGTTGATGAAAAACATCTCGCCGGGCGGCAGAACGGGGGCACCGCCCGGCGCGTCGTTGCGCGGGACAGCGAAGTCCGCCGGCGGGACAAAAATCTCCACCGCGAACCGGCCCTGCTCAGACTCGAACCGTACCCCAGCCAGCGTGGACGGCGTGAAGCCGGAAGCGTGGACGCGCTCCAGCGACGGGAAGCGCCCGCGGTGGCGTTCGGCGACCTCCCCGATCACAGCGTCACGGGCGTGCACCCGCCAGCCACGGGTCAGCGGGTCCGGTTCCAAGGTGACACTGAGGTAAGTAGTGCCGTAAATGTTCCCGATGTCGCTGAACAGCAACGGCTGCAGCACGTTGTCGACGGCGATTTCCTCCGCGGCCCCCCATGCCGACGGGGCGAGGGGGTAAACGGTCGGCCCTTTCACTGACTAGTGCTCAGCGGAGTCTGCATCCGCCTTGGTGGCGTGGAATGTACCGGGCTTGTGCTCCGGCGGGGCGTAGATGGAGTACACCTTCGCGGGCTCGTCGCCCTCGTTGACGAAGTTGTGCCACTTGCCGGACGGGACGAAGATCGCGTCGTCGTCATGAACGATCTCATCGAGCTCGAGCTCCGTCTCGCTGGTACCGATCATGGCGCGCAGGGTTCCCGCTTCGAGACGCAGGAACTGGTCGTGGCCGTCGTGGACCTCGGCGCCGATCTCGCCCCCTGCGGGGATGGACATGACGGTTAGCTGCAAGTTCTTTCCGGTCCACAGCGTGTCACGGAAGGCTTCGTTTTCTGTGGTCGCTTTCTCGATGTTGACGGTGTAGGGGTTCGGGCCCTTGTCGCCCTTGCCTTGGGACATGCTCTCTCCTTAGAGTCAGGGGACGTGTGTGCCCCCAAGGATACGCACTTTCTCACGCCGTGAATGAGCGCAAGTAACGCCCGGTGACAGAGTCGGGTTCACCGGCGATCGTGGTGGGTGTGCCGAGGGCGACGACACGTCCGCCGGCCGAGCCTGCGCCGGGGCCGATGTCGATGATGTGGTCGGCGCGGGTGATCACGGCCGGGTTGTGTTCGATGACGATCACGGTCGCGCCGTTGTCTACCAACCGGTCGAGCAGGTTGACCAAGATAGCGGAGTCGGCAACATGCAGGCCGGTGGTCGGCTCGTCAAGTACGAACATGGTGGCCTTGTCGGAGAGGTGGCTCGCCAGCTTCAGGCGCTGGCGTTCTCCGCCGGAGAGGGTTGTCAGCGGCTGGCCGAGCGTTATGTAGCCGAGGCCGACGTCTACAAGGTGACCCGCGATGCGCGCGGCGGCCGGCACCTTGTGATCTTTGTGCGCGAAGAACTCCGCAGCCCGGGTGGCGGGCATGTCGAGAACCTCGGCGATGGTGCGCCCGCCGAAGGTGTGCACGAGCACGGCGTCGTCGAAACGCTTGCCCTCGCACACTTCGCACGGCACGTCGACGCCCTGCATGATGCCGAGGTCGACGTAGACCACACCCGCACCCTTGCAGTTTTCGCACGCACCCTCGGAGTTGGGGGAGAACAGGGCGGGCTTGACCCCGTTGGCCTTGGCGAAGGCTTTGCGGATCGGATCGAGCGCGCCCGTGTACGTCGCCGGGTTGGAGCGGCGCGAGCCGGAGATCTGCGACTGGTCCACCCACACGGTGTTCTCGTCCAGGGGGATCGCCTGCACCAGCGACGACTTGCCTGAACCGGCCACACCCGTGATTACGGTGAGCGCCTCGCGGGGGATGTCGACATCCACGCCGGTGAGGTTGTTGGCGCTGGCGCCGCGCACCTCGATTTGGCCGCTACCTGCGCGGGCCTCGGAATCGGGTTTGAGGCTGTAGCGCTCGTGGAGGTGCCGGCCGGTCACCGTGTCGGCGCTCTTCAGCTCGGCCACGGTGCCCTCGAACACCACCACACCGCCGTCTGTTCCAGCGCCGGGGCCGAGCTCCACGACGTGGTCAGCAATCTCGATGGTTTGCGGCTTGTGTTCGACGACGAGGACGGTGTTGCCCTTGTCCCGGAGCTCGAGCAGCAGCGTATTCATCCGCTCGATGTCGTCGGGGTGGAGGCCCGCGGTGGGCTCGTCGAAGATGTAGGTCACGTCGGTCAAGGCTGAACCCAGGTGGCGGATCATCTTGATGCGCTGGACTTCACCGCCGGACAGGGTCGACGACGGCCGGTCCAGCGTGATGTAGCCCAGTCCGATGGTGACGAAGTGACCCAGTGTCTCCTGGATTGCGCCAACGAGCGGCGTAACGGACGGTACATCCACGGAAGAGAACCATTTTGCCAGGTCGGCGACCTCCATCGAGCATAGCTCGGCGATGTTCTTGCCGTTGATACGCGATTCGAGCACGTGCGGCGCGAGGCGCGTACCGCCGCAGGAGGGGCAGGGCCCGGAGGTGACGGCGCGCTCGACGAACTCGCGCATCGCCTTCTGCATCCCCTCCTTCTCCTTGCTCAGGACTGACTTGGTCAGCTTGGGGATCAGCCCTTCGTAGGTGGTGTTAAAGCCCAGGTAGTCGACCTTTTGGGGCTCCGCGAAGAGCAGCATGTCCAGCTGCTCCTTGGTAAAATCCTGCAGGGGTTTATCGGCGGGGAAAAACCCGGAATCCGCGTAGTGGCGCAGCTGCCACGACCCGGGTTTGTAACCGGGGACGTTGATGGCGCCGTCGTCAAGCGATTTTTGCTTGTCGACGACCTGCTCAACGTCAAAGGTCGACGCCCTGCCGGTGCCCTCGCACTCGGGGCACATCCCGCCGGTGCGCTTGTAGTCTTTGAGCACCTTTTTGTTGCCCCGGGCGTCGGTAAGCACGCCGCCGCCGCTGACGGAAGGCACGTTGAACGAATACGCCCCAGGGCCCCCTGCGTTGGGTTCGGCGATGCGCGAGAACAACACGCGCAGCATGGCGGTGGCGTCCGTCGCCGTGCCCACGGTGGAGCGCACGTTAGCGCCGAGCTGGTTCTGGTCCACCGTGATGGCGGTGGTGATGCCCTCGAGGCGGTCGACGTCGGGCCGCGCCATCGAGGGCATGAAGCCCTGCACGAAGGTGGAATAGGTCTCGTTGATCAAGCGACGCGACTCGGCCGCGATGGTGTCGAACACCAGCGAGGACTTGCCGGAACCGGACAAGCCGGCGAAAACTGTCAGGCGGCGCTTCGGGATCGTCAGAGAGACGTTTTTCAGGTTGTTTTCGTTGGCACCGACGACCGTGATGGTGTCGTGCCGGTCCGCGACATGGGCCGCGATCACGCCGCTGCCTTCTTCGACGGCAGAGCCTTCTTCACCAGTGTGACGACAGCAACGACAACGAAGCCCGAAATCAACCCGACGATGAGGGATACCCCGGTGTCCACGAGCCAGTTGAGGAAACCGTTTCCACCGAGTGCCTCTTGACCGACAACAATGAGGTGGTGCAGCCAGTGCCAGCCGAAGACCTCGTCGAAGCCGCGGATGATCAAGTGCCCGCCGACCCAGAGCATCGCCACGGTCCCGATGATTCCGATGGCGCTGAGGACGTACGGCATTGCCTTGACCAGCGCGCGGCCGAGACCCGGGGTATTGCCTCGGCGGATCATGCCGAGCCCGATGTCGTCCACCTTCACCAACAGGGCTACCGCGCCGTAAACGGCGAGGGTAATGAAGATGCCCACGGTAGCCAGTACCGCAGCCTCCATCCAGATCGGCTCGTCCTTTACCTCATCGAGCGAAATGATCATGATTTCGGCGGAAAGTATGAGGTCCGTGCGGATGGCGCTATTAACCAGCGCGTCCTCGTCCTTCGGGTCTTTGTCCGCACCGTGGTCCTCGGGTTCGCCGCTGTGGGAGGAGAACTTGTGGATGATTTTTTCCGCGCCCTCGAAGCACAAGTAGGCGCCGCCGAGCATGAGGATGGGCACCAGCGCCCACGGGGCGACGGCGTTGAGGATCAACGCGACCGGAAGGATGAAGAGCAGCTTGTTGCGCAGCGAACCCTTCGCGATGCGCCAGATCATCGGCAGCTCGCGCGCCGGGGTGACGTCTTGGACGTACTGCGGGGTCACAGCCGCGTCGTCGATCACCACTCCGGCGGCCTTGGCTGACGTCTTGGCCGCCATGGCCGCGATATCGTCCGTGGATGCGGCAGCGGTGCGCGCGATGAGCGCGACGTCGTCAAGCAGGGCGAGGAGGCCACCGGCCATGGGGTGCCCCTTTCTTTAAGAGGTATAGACGGGGAGACATGGAAATCCTAGTGCAACCAGGGTGCTTCGGTAGGGTGTGGTCATGTCTGAACTCGTCACCTCCACGGCCCGCGTCGCCACCGAGCGTCCCGCACGCTATGCCAAGCAACTGGCCAGCCATTTCAGCCGCAAGATCGAGACGGCTTTCGACCCCGATGCCGGGCGGGGCCAACTGATCTTCCCGAAGGGGGAAGACGGGGTGCCGATGGGCACGTGCGACATGCTCTGCGGTGACAACGTCTTGGTCCTTGCGATGGAGGCGCCAGTGCACGACATCGAGCGTGTCGAAGCGATCGTAGGGACCCATTTGGCCCGATTCGGGGCGAACGATGGACTCGTGGTCACGTGGGTGCGAGCAGGCGGCGAGGGGAGCCAAGGGTAAACAGGGGGTTAATTATTCACTCGCCCAGGCGTGACACGCAGGGGAAACGGAAGGGACTCTCAGGAGTCTCTTCAATTTTTCTTAAAAGTTCGTTTTCTGTGATGGAATAAACGGAGTTCGCCGAAGTGTGACTAGTCGCACTAAAAGGGCGAATCTGTATCTGGACAGACAACGAAGGAGATTCGCTTTGCGCTTCGGAAAAGTAGCTACCGCCATCGTGGCCAGCACGCTGACGCTGAGCCTCGCGGCCTGCGGCGGTTCGGACTCGGGCTCGAGCAATGCGGCGGGTGAGGGCGGGGACAACTACGTGCTTGCTCACGGTGTCGAGCCTCAAAACCCGCTTGTCCCGGGCAACACCAACGAGAACGGCGGCGGCCGGATCGTGGATAACATTTACTCCGGTCTCGTGTACTACGACGGTGAGGGCAAAGCCCACAACGAGCTGGCGGAGTCCATCGAACTCGAGGGCGACAAGACCTACCGCGTCACCCTGAAAGACGCTAAGTGGTCCGACGGATCCCCCGTCACTGCTGAGGATTTTGTCAAGGCGTGGAACTACACCGTGGAGAACGCGCTTCTCGGTTCCTACTTCTTCGAGCCCATCCTGGGCTACGAGGAGGGCAAGCCCGAGATGGAGGGTTTGAAGGTCGTCGATGACAAAACCTTCACCATCGAGCTGAACCAGCCGGAGGCCGACTTCGCCTCCCGCCTCGGCTACTCTGCCTACTTCCCGATGCACCCGAGCGCCTACGACGACATCGATGCCTACGGTGAGAGCCCGATCTCCAACGGCCCGTACAAGCTCGCGGAGTGGAACCACAACCAGGACGCCCTCATTGTTCCGAACGAGGAGTACCAAGGGGAGCGCGAGGCGCAGAACGACGGCGTGAATTTCGTCTTCTACGCGCAGCAGGACGCCGCGTACGCCGACCTGCTCGCAGGCAACCTCGACGTGCTGGATGAGATTCCGGACTCCGCGTTCGCGACGTTCGAGGATGAGCTCGGTGACCGCGCGGTCAACCAGCCGTCGGCAGTGTTCCAGTCATTCACCATCCCTGAGCGCCTCGAGCACTTCTCCGGGGAGGAGGGGAAGCTGCGCCGTGCCGCCCTCTCGCGTGCGATCGACCGTCAGCAGATCACCGACACGATCTTCCAGGGCACCCGCACCCCGGCCACCGACTTCACTTCCCCGGTGATCCCGGGCCACTCGGACAGCCTGGAAGGCGCGGAGGTGCTCCAGTACGACCCCGAGGAGGCCAAGCGCCTCTGGGCCGAAGCCGACGCGATTTCCCCGTTCACCGGAGAATTCTCTATCTCCTACAACGCTGACGGCGGCCACCAGGCGTGGGCTGACGCCGTGGCGAACTCGATCCGCAACACCCTGGGCATCGAGGCAGTGGGCAACGCGTACCCGGACTTCAAGTCCCTGCGCGACGACGTGACCAACCGTACGATCAACGGTGCGTTCCGCACCGGCTGGCAGGCGGACTACCCGTCGCTGGGTAACTTCCTCGGCCCCTTGTACGCCACCGGCGCCGGCTCCAACGACGGGGACTACTCCAACGCGAAGTTCGACCAGTTGCTCAAGGATGCTGCCAACTCCGGCGACATTGAGAGCGCAACCCCGATCTACAACCAGGCGCAGGAGATTCTCCTGACCGACCTGCCGGCGATCCCCCTGTGGTACTCCAACGTGACAGGCGGATCCTCCGAGAACGTCGACAATGTGACCTTCTCCTGGAAGTCCCAACCGGTCTACTACGAAGTGACCAAGAAATAACGGCTCAGTGAGTCCCACCCGCCCCGCTCGCGCTCTGCCGGCGGGGCGTCAGTCTTTGCGCCATAAATAGTATTCAAACAATTGCAAATATAGATCAACAGAATAGGAGAGCCCGCGACCATGTTGCGTTACATCGGGCGACGCCTCCTCCAGATGATCCCGGTATTCTTCGGCGCCACGCTGCTTCTGTACGCGCTGGTGTTTTTGATGCCGGGTGACCCGGTCCAAGCCCTCGGTGGCGACCGTGGACTGACGGAGGCGGCGCGAGCGCGCATCGAGGCTGAATACAACCTCGATAAGCCTTTCATTGTGCAGTACCTGCTTTACCTCAAGGGCATTTTCACCGGAGACTTCGGCACCACGTTCTCGGGCCAGCCAGTCTCCTCCGTGATGGCGAACGCCTTCCCCGTCACCATCAAGCTCGCGCTCATGGCGCTGGCATTCGAGGCCTTCTTCGGCATCATCTTCGGCGTCATCGCCGGCGTGCGCCGCGGCGGAATCTTCGACTCCACCATCCTCCTCGTCTCCCTGTTCGTCATCGCGGTACCGTCCTTCGTCATCGGCTTCGTGCTCCAGTACGTCGTCGGCGTGCAGTGGGGGCTTTTGCCTGTAACGGTGGGGCGCAACGAAACGTTTACTGCGCTTCTCATGCCGGCGGTGGTGCTCGGTGCCCTGTCCTTCGCGTACGTTCTCAGGCTGACGCGCCAGTCCGTGAGCGAGAACCTGCGCGCCGACTACGTGCGCACCGCCCGAGCGAAGGGTCTAGGCAACGGCCAGGTGATGGGCCGACACGTGCTGCGCAACTCGCTCATTCCCGTGGTGACCTTCCTCGGTGCAGACCTGGGCGCGCTCATGGGCGGCGCGATCGTCACCGAGGGAATCTTCGGCATCAACGGCGTCGGCGGCACGATCTACCAGGCCATCATTAAAGGCGAGCCCGCCACCGTGGTGTCCTTCACCACGGTGCTGGTCATCGTCTACATTGTGGCCAACTTGATCGTCGACCTCCTCTACGCCGTTCTCGACCCAAGGATCCGCTATGCCTAACCCCGTGCCAGCTCAAGGAGCAGAAAACCTTGTCGACGCCCGCCTGCGACGCGGGCAGGAATACTTCATCGCGGACACCGACGAGACCGGCCTCGGCGCCGTCGACGCTGTGCCCGACGACTCCGCCCCTTCCAGCCAGTGGGGTGAGGCCTGGCGTTACCTGCGCCGACGCCCGCTGTTCTGGGTCTCGGCCGCCCTGATTCTCTTGGCACTGGCGATGGCCATCTTCCCGAGCTTGTTCACCAGCGTCGACCCCCGCGAGTGCGTCCTGTCGCGCTCATTGGCGGGGCCGGAGGCCGGCCACCCCTTCGGCTTCGACCGCCAGGGCTGCGACATTTACTCGCGCACCATCTACGGTGCGCGCGCGTCCGTGACTGTGGGCGTGCTGACTACCGTGATCGTCAGCCTTCTCGGTGCACTGGTCGGGGCGCTCGCCGGGTTTTACGGCGGCGTCCTGGATACCATCCTGTCGCGCCTGACGGACATTTTCTTCGCTGTGCCTCTCGTGCTCGCGGCGATCGTCGTCATGTCCATGTTCCAGAACAACCGCTCCATCTGGATGGTGGTGTTCGCTCTAGCTATGTTCGGCTGGACACAGATCGCCCGCATCACCCGCGGAGCGGTCATGGGGGTAAAAAACGACGAGTTCGTCACCGCCGCCCGCGCTCTCGGCGCCTCCGACGCACGAATCATCGCTTCCCACATCATGCCCAACGCCGCCGCGCCGATCATCGTCTACGCCACTGTTGCGCTCGGCACGTTCATTGTCGCCGAGGCGACGTTGTCCTTCCTGGGCATCGGGTTGCCCACGACGGTTGTGTCGTGGGGCGGCGACATTTCAGCGGCGCAGGCGTCGCTACGCACCCAGCCGATGGTGCTGTTCTACCCGGCTATCGCGCTCGCGCTGACGGTGCTGAGCTTCATCATGATGGGCGACGCCGTGCGCGACGCTCTTGACCCGAAGGCGAGGACCCGATGAGTTCCAGCATTTCTAGCACCGCGGTTGAGCAGCCGCTGCTCGACATCTCCGATCTCAAGATCGCCTTCGAGTCAACCACCGGCACCGTCGAGGCTGTACGCGGCTTCGACCTCACCATCTACCCTGGCCAGTCTGTTGCCATTGTCGGTGAGTCTGGCTCCGGCAAGTCCACGGCGGCCATGTCCATCCTCGGGCTCCTGCCCGGCACGGGCAAGGTGACCAACGGCTCAATAAAGCTCGAGGGTGAAGAGCTGACTCAGCTGGATGAAAAGGGGTGGCAGGCTGTCCGCGGCGACCGCATCGGCCTAGTGCCGCAGGACCCGATGAGCAACCTCAACCCGGTGTGGCGAATCGGCACCCAGGTGGAGGAGTCTCTGCGCGCCAACAACGTCGTCGAGGGTTCCAAGCGTCGCGAGCGTGTCGTCGAACTGCTCGAAGAGGCCGGCCTGCCGGACGCTCAGCGTCGCGCGAAGCAGTACCCGCACGAGTTCTCTGGCGGCATGCGCCAGCGCGCGCTCATCGCCATCGGGCTGGCTGCGCGCCCGAAGCTGCTCATCGCCGACGAGCCGACGTCCGCCCTCGACGTAACGGTGCAGAAGAAGATCCTGGACCACCTGGACGTGCTCACCCAGGAACTAGGGACAGCCCTGCTGTTGATCACCCACGACCTCGGTCTCGCGGCGGAGCGCGCGGACTACCTCGTTGTCATGCACCGCGGCCGCATCGTGGAGAAGGGCCCGAGCCTGCAGATCCTGCGCAACCCGCAGCACCCGTACACAAAGCGCCTTGTCAAGGCGGCTCCGTCTCTGGCGTCGGCACGCATCCAATCGGCCAAGGCCAAGGGCCTTAAGACGGAAGAGGCGCTGACCAGCGGCCACGTCAGCAACGAAGCCGTCATCCAAGTCGCGAACCTGGTCAAGGAGTTCGACGTGCGCGGAGCACGCGGCGCCAAGAAGCTGCTCCGCGCAGTCGACGACGTCTCCTTCGACCTGCGCCGCGGTTCCACATTGGCCCTGGTCGGCGAGTCCGGTTCGGGCAAGTCCACGGTGGCCAACATGGTGCTTTCGCTGCTGGAGCCCACGAGCGGCTCAGTGACGTTCGAGGGCCGGGACGTTTCCTCCCTCAAGGGCCGCGAGCTGTTCGACATGCGCCGCAAGATGCAGGTGGTGTTCCAGAACCCATACGGCTCTCTGGACCCGATGTACTCCATTTACCGCTGCATTGAAGAGCCTCTGACCCTGCACAAGGTAGGCAACCGCAAGCAGCGCGAGGCGCGCGTCGCGGAGCTGCTCGACATGGTGCAGATGCCGCGCTCGGCCATGCGCCGCTACCCGAACGAGCTCTCGGGCGGGCAGCGCCAGCGCATCGCGATCGCCCGCGCGCTTGCGCTCGGCCCGGAAGTCATAGTCCTCGACGAGGCGGTGTCCGCGCTCGACGTGCTGGTCCAGAACCAGATTCTGCAGCTGCTCACCGGCCTGCAGGACGAACTCGGCCTGTCGTACCTGTTTATCACCCACGACCTGGCCGTTGTGCGCCAGACCGCTGACGACATCGTGGTGATGCGCCAGGGCAAGGTCGTGGAACAGGGCACCGCGGATCGGATCTTCGACGACCCGCGCGACGAGTACACGCGCAACCTCATCAACTCCGTCCCGGGCCTCAACATCGAGCTGGGCACGGGTGAGAACCTCGGAATCGAGGTGAACTAACCCAGATGGGCGGGAGCGCTCACCGCAGCCTGTACAGTGAGCGCCACAACCACATACGCACGGGTGCTCCCTAGGTCAGCGAGGGGGCTGAGACGCGGCGGCGCTGCCTCCGCCGCGAACCGTTGAACCTGATCCGGGTAATTCCGGCGCAAGGAAGGACTTTTCACAGTGAGCAACTCTCGGCCCCATGCACGCATGCAGTGGCGCGTTATCGACATTGTCACCGCCGCGGTTCTCGGAGTGGCCTGCGGCCTGATCTTCTGGGTGTGGAACAGCGTCGGCTACGCGGGCTTCACCGCCATGGACGCGCTGACCCCGGGCCTCGGCGGCCTCTTCAACGGGGTCTGGTTTATCGGCGGAATCATCGGTGCTCTCGTGATCCGCAAGCCCGGCGCGGCCATTTTCGTCGAGGTGCTCGCAGCGAGCGTCTCCGCAGCGCTCGGAAGCCAGTGGGGCATCGAGACCATTTACTCCGGCCTCGCCCAGGGCCTTGGCGCGGAGCTCGTGTTCGCGGCCTTCGCTTATCGACGCTTCTCGCTGACGGTCTCCATCCTTGCGGGTGTGGGCGCGGGCATCGGCGCGTTCATCCTCGAGCTCGTCACAGAAGCGCACCTCGCGATGAGTTTGACCTTCAACGCGATCTACCTCGCGTGCACCGTCCTCTCTGGTGCGGTCCTCGCCGGTGTGCTCGGTTGGATGCTAGTGCGTGCCCTGGCGCAGACGGGGGCGCTCGACCGCTTCGGCCCCGGCCGCGAACGCCTCACCCAGCCTGCGGCGTAGGGCATGGCCGTGATAGTCGCGCGCGGGCTGGGGTACCAGCACGCGACGCGGACGTCACCGGCGTTCGAGGGGATCGACTTAACCGTTGAGCGCGGCGAGCGCATCCTGATTTCGGGCGACTCCGGATCCGGCAAGTCGACCCTGCTTTCCGTCATCGCGGGCCTCGCCTCCGACAACGAGGACGGTCACCTCACGGGCGCGGTGTCGGTCAACGGCACCGTGGGGATGGTCATGCAGGACCCTGAGGCCCAGACGATTCTTTCGCGCGTGCGCGATGACGTGGCATTCGGCGCGGAGAATATCGCGGTGCCGGCCGGGGAGATCTGGCCGCGCGTGCGCTGGGCGCTAAACGCCGTGGGCCTGGACGTGCCGCTGGACCGCAACACTGCCCACCTGTCGGGCGGCCAGAAACAGCGTCTCGCCCTGGCCGGGGTGCTTGCCATGGGGGCGGACATCATCGTCCTCGACGAGCCGACCGCCAACCTGGATCCGCGCGGCCGCGACGAGATCATCCGCGCGGTGGACAAGGTGTGCGCCGACACAGGCGCCACGTTGATCGTCGTTGAGCACCGCCCTGCCCAGTGGGCGCGCGTGGTGGAGACGTATTACCGGCTCGACGGTGCAGGTTTGCGCGAAATTCCCGCCCACCAGCTGCCGGTGTTGCCGCAGCTGCCACCCTCGAGGCCGGCCGCGCCGGGAGATGCGGTGGCAGTGCGGGCCGACCGGCTGCGCACACGCTTCGGACCCGCGCACACTGTGGAAATCCCCCAGGGGCGCTCAACGGTGATCACGGGGGAGAACGGCTCGGGCAAAACCACCCTGGCGCTCGCCCTGGCGGGCTTGACCGCCCCGGTGGCCGGGCGGGTGACGTACTGCGAGGATATCGCGCGAGGGTTGAAGAAGCCGCCGCACACGTGGTCCTCGAAGCACCTCGCCAGCCGGGTCGGCTACGTGTTCCAGGAGCCCGAGCACCAGTTTGTCACCTCCACCGTCCGAGAGGAGATGGCGTTGACGGGCGCACCGGCCGAGCGGGTCGGTGATCTGTTGGAGCGGTTGCGCCTCGACCACCTGGTCGCCGCGAACCCCTTCACCTTGTCAGGCGGGGAAAAACGCCGCCTGTCGGTTGCCACCGCCCTGGTCAACGCGCCGCGGCTGGTCTTTCTCGACGAGCCCACTTTCGGCCAGGACGACACCACCTTCACCGAACTTGTCGGGCTGATCCGCGAGTTGACCGTCCGAGGCGTGACGGTGGTGTCCATCACGCATGACGAGGCGTTCATGGCGTCGCTCGGCGACCACGTTGTGCGCGTGGGGGGTGGCGCACCGTGAACCTGCTTCGAGGCATCAACCCTGTCACGCGCCTGCTCGGTTTGGCACTGTTGACCACCCCGCTCATGCTCACACTCGATGTCGTCTCCGCCGCGGTGACCGTGGCGCTGACGGTCCTTGCGGCGCCGCTGTGCGGTGTGCCGTGGCGTCGCCTCGCCCGCCGCGCGTGGCCGCTGTTTGTTGTCGCGCCCATCGCGGGGGTGCCCATGGCCCTGTACGGGCGCAGCGGGGGAATGGTCTTTTTCAGCTGGGGGTTGATTAATGTCACCGAGCTGTCGCTGAGCCTGGCGGCCGCCGCGGTCGTGCGCGTGCTCGCCGTGGCGCTGCCTGTGGCGGTGTTGTCGGCGGACGTTGACCCGACCGACCTCGGCGACGGGTTGTCACAGGTGCTGAAGTTGCCGGAACGCTTCGTCATCGGGGCGGTAGCCGCCTTGCGCATGCTCACGCTGTTGCGCGAGGACCTCGACGCGATGCGCATGTCGCGCCGGGCGCGCGGGGTCGCTGACTCCGGCCGCTTCCGCTACTTCTTCTCGCTCGCTTTCGGCGTGCTGGTCATGTCGCTGCGTCGCGCGGGGAAGCTCGCCGCCGCGATGGAGGCCCGCGGTTTCGGCTCCGGGCCCCGCACGCACGCGCGCGTGTCCGCGCTCGGGCAGCTCGATTGGGTGGTCATGGTCGTATGCCTCGCAGGTGCGCTGCTCAGCTTGGGCCTTGCGTGGTATACGGGGCACTTGCGGCCGGTGTGGGCGGTCTCGCGCTAGTGGGCCGCTACACCTTGCTTATCGACGGCCCCTCCGGCGCCGGCAAGACAACCCTCGCCGAGCTCATCGGGCGGCGCCTCGGAATCCGAGTTGTGCACCTCGACGATTTCTACCCTGGCTGGTCGGGTTTGGCCGAGGGTGCGCGCATGGTGGCCGACGACGTGCTCGACGCGCAGTTTCCCGGCTACTGGCGGTGGGACTGGGCCAACGACCGGCGCGGCGGGTGGGTGGCGCTGGATCCAGGTAAGGACCTGATCGTGGAGGGGGTCGGCGCGGTCACCGAGGCGTCGATACGCGCCGCGAAAAGGCTTGGCGACGTGGACACGCTCCGGGTGGTGGCGGACGCCGCGACGAGAAAATCCCGCGCGCTGGCGCGGGACAGGAATTTCGCGGGCTACTGGGACATGTGGGCGGCGCAGGAGGCGCGGCTCGAGCGCGTGCCTGTCGACGCCGCTGTGCGCATGGGCTAAACGGCAGGGGCGAGCTCGACGTCGTCGGCCCAGGTCAGCTCGATGCCGAGCGCGCGCAGCCACTCCATGGCATCGTCGTCGTGGCGGGTGATGCCCTCGACCGCGGTAAGTGTGACGTCGATCGCCTTCTCCGCCTCCTCCGCGGTGATCAGGCCCGCCGAGGTCGCGGCGGCGAGCTCGTCGATGTCCTGGACGTCGATTGGGTTTCCGGTCAGGGAGACCAGGTCGACGTAGAGATCGCGGGCGCGCCAGACGGTGCCCTCGACGTCAATGTTGGCTACGTCGAAGTAGAAGTCCTGCTCCTTCTCGACGCCCTCCCGGAAGTGGAAGATGTTCGCCCGCAGCCCGAGCTCGGGGAGCAACCAGCTCTCCAGGTAGCCGAACTCTGGGTGGTTCGCGCCCCGGGCCATGTAGAGGCCGAAATCGGTGACCTTGAACGTGTCGACTTCGCGGAGGAAACCCTTTGGGTCGGTGTTCGTGTTCGACGCAGTGTCAAAAGTCTCTTGCTTCACCGGGTGAAGGTCGGCGCTCATGATTACCTCACGTGGAAACTAGTTGCGGTCGGGGCGAAGGAACAGACGTTGTCGGCGGTGCGGACACTCCCGTCAACGACTGCCAGGATCTGACCGGACCCTGTGTCGGCGGTGCCGGACAGGGTGGCCGGTCCTGCTGTGTTTATCTGATTGTTATTTAGCGGCGTTACACCCGTGCGGAAATTGCTCACATTGACCCAGTAGACGTTCATGAGTCCCTGCTCCTGCGCGGCGGGCGGGGTGCCGAGGGCGGTGAAGAGGAAAACGGTCTGGCCTGCTGCGGCACCCGGGGCGGGAATTTTCGCTGGGCCCGGGACCGCGATGGCGGAGGCGGTGGAGTGGAGGCCCGGGCCGATGCAGTTCGATGAAACGGTGGGCCAGATGAACTGAGTAAAACCCGGGGCCGTATCCGGTAACGGCGGCCCGCCAATTTCTCCGGTGCCCGCGAAAAATCCCACGGCGGTGCGCAGAGCGTCGGCCACGCGCGGGGGAACAAACGGCTGATCGGCGAACTCGTGGACCTTGGACACCGTCAGGTCGGTTGGGCGCCCCAGCTCGTCGACATACTGGGACGAGAGGTCGACGGCGTGTGCGGCTGTTTCCGAGGTCAGCGTCGAAAGCCCAAGCAGAGCTGCTGCTGTTGCGGCCGCGCAGCATCGGCGACGTGGGAAAGCGGTTGTGAAAGCGGGCACGGCGCAAGTCCTTTTGTGGGGAAAATTATATACAGCAGAGCAATTCCTTAACGTAAGCCACAATAGTCCCCACGGGGCGCTAGTCAAGCGGTAAGAGTGCGTTAAAAAGCCAATGCGAGTAGGGTTTAGTCGTTCTTTCCCCTCACCCCAAAGGAGCACCGGCTCAGTGTCGCATCCTGAATTCCGTAACGTCGCCATCGTCGCGCACGTTGACCACGGCAAGACCACCCTCGTCAACGGCATGCTGGAGCAGTCCGGCGTATTTAGCGACCACGGCGAACACGGGGACCGCGTCATGGACTCCGGCGAGCTCGAATCTGAGCGTGGCATCACCATTCTGGCGAAGAACACCGCCATCCGCCGCGCCGGCGCGGGCAAGGACGGCCGCGACCTCGTCATCAACGTCATCGATACCCCCGGCCATGCGGACTTCGGCGGCGAGGTCGAGCGCGGCCTGTCCATGGTCGACGGTGTGGTGTTGCTCATCGACGCCTCCGAGGGCCCGCTGCCCCAAACCCGCTTCGTGCTGGGTAAGGCGCTGGAATCGAAGAAGCCCGTCATCATCTGCGTGAACAAGACCGACCGCCCCGATGCCCGCATCGACGAGGTCGTCGACGAAGCCCAGGACCTGCTCCTCGAGCTCGGCGCAGGCCTCGAGGATCCGGAGGCCGCGGAGGCCGCAGAGAACCTCCTCGAGCTTCCCGTCCTGTACGCCTCCGGCCGTGCCGGTCGCGCCTCGCTGAACAACCCGGGCAACGGTGAGATGCCGGACAACGAGGATCTCCAGCCGCTGTTTGACGTCATCTACGACACGCTTCCGGAACCATCTGCCGACATCACCGGCCCATTCCAGGCGCAGGTGACCAACCTCGACTCCTCCTCCTTCCTCGGGCGTATCGCGCTGATCCGCGTCTACCGTGGGTCCGTGAAGAAAGGCCAGACCGTCGCGTGGGTCCACTACGACGCTGATGGCAACCAGCACGTCAAGAACGTCAAGATCGCCGAGCTGCTGGTCACCCAGGGCCTCGACCGCGTACCCGCCACCGGTGAGGTCGTCGCGGGCGACATCGCCGCTGTTTCCGGTATCGACGAGATCATGATCGGCGATACCCTGACCGATCCGGAGAACGTCGAGCCGCTGCCGCGCATCAAGGTCGACGACCCGGCCATCTCCATGACCATCGGCGTCAACACATCCCCGATGGCGGGCCGTGGCGGCGGCGACAAGCTCACCGCCCGCATGGTCAAGGCACGTCTCGACCAGGAGCTGATCGGTAACGTTTCCATCCGTGTGCTGCCGACCGACCGCCCCGACGCCTGGGAGGTCCAGGGACGCGGTGAGATGGCGCTGACGGTGCTCATCGAACAGATGCGCCGCGAGGGATTCGAACTGACCGTGGGCAAGCCCCAGGTGGTGACCAAGCAGATCGACGGAAAGACCTACGAGCCGTTCGACCACATGGTCATCGACACCCCGTCCGAGTACCAGGGCGCCGTCACCCAGCTCATGGCCAACCGCAAGGGCCAGATGACCGGAATGTCCAACACCGGCTCTGGAGACTGGGTCCGCATGGAGTTTGACGTTCCCTCGCGTGGGTTGATCGGCTTCCGCACCACCTTCCTCACGGAGACCCGCGGCGCCGGCATCGCCAACTCCTACTCCATCGAGCACCGCCCGTGGGCCGGCGAGATCAAGGGCCGCCCCACCGGGTCCCTCGTCGCCGACCGCACCGGACAGGTCACCGCCTACGCGCTGACACAGCTCGCGGATCGCGGCGACTTCTTCGTCGAACCGGGCGCGGACGCGTACGAAGGCATGGTCGTCGGCGCGAACTCGCGCGACGAGGACATGGACATCAACATCACCAAGGAGAAGAAGCTGACCAACATGCGCTCCGCCACCGCGGACGCCACGGTCACCTTGGCGAAGGCTCGCACCCTCTCCCTCGACGAGGCCATCGAGTTCTGCGACGAGGACGAGTGCGTCGAGGTTGCCCCCGACGCCATGCGCGTGCGCAAGATCATCCTCAACGCCACCGAGCGCGGCCGCGCCCGCTCCCGCGCCAAGCAGCTGAACAAGTAACTGCGGGGCTGGGCCGGTGGACCGGAGGACGAGTCGTCGTGCCGTAGCTGCCGCGGTTGCTGTCTGCGTGGCATCCGGCGCGGTGTCGTGCGCCGCCCGCCCCGGTCCCCCTCCGCTGGTTCAGCAGGAGGAGATCGAGCAGCTGGATCCGGCCGCTACCCCGACCACCAGCGCCCAGGCTCCCGCGCGCAAGTCGCGCACCCAGATCCAGGTCGGTGCGGAGCCGTTGCGCGCCGGACTCAACCCGCACCTGCTTTCCGACGACACCTCGCTGGTGCAGTCCATAGCGGAACTGGCCCTGCCCAGCGCATATGACGACGGCGTGCGCGACCCGAGCGTGATCGAGGGTGCGACGGTGCTGGCCACCTCGCCCGACGCGATGACGGTGCGCTACGTCATCCGCCCGGAGGCGCAGTGGTCCGACGGAACCCCGTTGACGGGCGCGGATTTCGTCTACCTGTGGCGCGGGATGAGCACCACTCCAGGAGTCATCGGCCCCGCGGCGTATCAGGCGATCTCGGCCGTGCGTGTCACCGGGCCCGCGGGCAAGACCGTGGACGTGGACTTCTCCGAGCGCATCCGGGACTGGCAGGGTCTGTTTTCCGCCCTGCTGCCCTCGCACTTGCTCGCCGCCGACGCGTCCGATTTCGCCTCCGCCGCCGGTGAGACCCTCCCCGCCTCGGCGGGGCGTTTCATGGTGCAGTCCGTCGACCGTGGCCGGGGAACAATCACGCTCAACCGCAACGACCGGTTCTGGGGTGCAGATCCCGCGCGCGTGGACGTCCTCACCATCAACGCAGTGCGGGGCACCACGCAGATCGCTGACCAGCTGCGCTCCCAGCAGCTGGGATTCGTGGACACGATCCCCGACGAAACTACCCGGGACGTCTTCGACCTCATCCCCGAAACCCAGGTTCGCCCGGTCGACGGCCCCCGCACGCTCGGGGTGACGCTGTCGAGCACCTCGCCGCTTCTCCGGGACATCGACGCGCGCGAAGAGCTGCGCTCGCTTATCGACGTCCCCCTTATCGCCCGACTCGCCGCCGGCCGGTCGTCGGAACTCGCGGTCGCCGAGCATACGCCCGTTACCGGCCAGGCTCCGGCGCTTTTGCAGCAGCGGGTCACCGAGAGCAGGCCGCTGCGCGTGGCGGCGGACCCGGCCGACCCCGAGTCCGCCGCCGCGGCCCGCTCGCTGGTTGACCTGTTAGAGCAGCGGGGTGTGTCGGCTCGCGTGGTGTCGACGGACATGCAGAGCATCGTCTCCACCGGGCTGCCTTCCGGCGCGGTGGATGCCGTCGTGCATTGGGACACAGGCGCCGACAGCAGTAACGAACTCGCGAGCAGGATCATGTGCCCGCACGACGACTACCGGGCAGGCAACCTTTCGGGACTGTGCGGTCCGGAAACGGAGGCTCTCGCCCACGACATTCTGGCGGGCAGGGCGCGCGGCGGCGAGGCACGCGGGACCGTCGATAATGCGCTGCGCGGCGCCGCCGTATGGGTGCCTCTCATGCACGAGCGGCGGATCCTCGCGCTGGGCACCGGTATCGTGGGCCCGGATGCAGATGTGATGAACTGGGAGTCGGGTCTGTCCACGGCCGCGTCGTGGCGCGTCGGAGAAGGCGGAGGCGCGGGAGCCACCACAACCACGGTTCCCGCCGGGCAGGAAGAGCCCGCACAGCAGTAAGGAGAAGGACAATGCAGCAGCGCGATCTCGCGGGTTACAGGGTCGTCGCGGTGCACGCGCACCCGGATGACGAGGCTATTTCAACCGGTGGCGCGCTGGCGGACCTCGCCGCCCGCGGCGCGGATGTTCTGGTGGTCACCTGCACCCTCGGTGAAGAGGGGGAGGTGATCGGGGAGAAGTACGCCCACCTGGTGGCGGACGCGGCCGATCAGTTGGGCGGGTTCCGCATCGGTGAGCTCTCCCGCGCTTGTGGCGTTCTCGGGGTGCGCCAGCGTTTCCTCGGGGACGTAGGCCGCTACCGCGACAGCGGGATGGCGGGCGCGGAGTCAAGCCGCAACCCGCGGGCCTTTGTCAACTCCGGTGACGCGGCCGTCGGCGATCTCGCCGCGATTTTCGCGGAGGAGCGCCCGCACCTCGTGCTCACGTACGGCCCCGACGGCGGTTATGGACACCCGGACCACATTCGCGCGCACGAGATAACCCACGCCGCCGCGCAATGCACCGGAGCCGTGAGGCGAATTCTGTGGGCGGTGCGCCTGCGCGAAGAACTCGAGGCGAACTTGCCGGTGGAGATCCCGGAGGGGTGGACGCGACCCGCGCCCGGTGAGCTCGACGCGGTGGACCGCAGCGACACGTGGGTCGAGCTGGATGACCGCGCGTACACCGCCAAAGTGGAGGCCATGCGCGCCCACGCCACCCAGGTCTGGATCGGCGACGGTTACGCATCGGAGACCAACCCGCACTCCGCTCGCGCCCGCGGGCCGGTGACCGCGTACGCGCTGAGCAACCTCGTGACCCAGGCCGTGCTGCGACGGGAGCACTACCAATTCGGCGCGGGTGTAGGGATAGAGCGGGGCGTAAACGCGCCCGCCGGTTTGCTCAGTGGGATCGAGAAGTGAGCGAGCCTGTCGTCCGCGACGATTTTTCCCGCGGGGAAGCCGTGGGCGGGATCGTGTGGCTCAGCGTCGGTGCCGCCGTCTCCGCGTTGATGGAGGTGGTCTACCTCGGTGCGACCGTGTTCGGTGTGCCGATGCCGGCGAGCATTCTCGTCGCCCTCCTGTTCAACGCGGTGCTGACCAGGACCGCGTTGTTGTGGACGTCGATACGCGCAATTGCCCTCATCCCCCTGGCGGTGTGGCTCGGGATCTTCATGGTGCTGCTGGCCGCGCTGCCCGCGACGGGCAGCATGGTCGTCCCAAATAATATTCTCACTGTTTTCTTGATGTTTGCCGGTCTCGCCGGAGGCGTATGGCCAGTTCTGAGAAGCGAGTGACATAATAACGGGCATGACTTACATCATTGCTCAGCCGTGTGTCGACGTGCTGGACCGTTCCTGCGTAGAGGAGTGCCCCGTCGACTGCATTTACGAAGGCAAGCGGATGCTCTACATCCACCCGGACGAGTGCGTGGACTGCGGCGCTTGCGAGCCCGCTTGCCCGGTCGAAGCGATTTTCTACGAGGACGACACCCCTGAGGAATGGGCGGACTACTACGACGCCAACGTCGCATTCTTCGACAACCTCGGCTCCCCGGGCGGTGCGATGAAGCTCGGCCCACAGGACTTCGATCACCCGTTTGTCGCCGCGCTACCGCCGCAGAACCAGGTATAAGAGCTGTCATCGGCATGACCCGAACCCCGCTGGGCTCCCAGCTGCCCGATTTCCCGTGGGACACGATTGCGGACGTCAAGGAGCGCGCGGCTGCGCACCCCGACGGCATCGTCGACCTTTCCGTCGGCACGCCCGTCGACTCCGTCAGCCCCGCGATCCAGCTCGCACTCGCCGAGAACGCCGCAGCGCCGGGTTACCCGCAGACGATGGGCACGCCTGAGCTTCGCGACGCCATCGTGGCCGCCCTCGAGCGCCGCTACAACGCCGCAGGCCTCGGGCCCTCCAGCGTGCTGCCGGTCGTCGGCACCAAAGAAGCCATCGCCTGGCTGCCCACGACACTGGGCCTGTGTGCGGCGCGGGTGGCGATTCCCGAGGTCGCATACCCCACCTACGAGGTTGGCGCGCTAATCGCCGGTTGCGAGGTCGTGCGCACTGACACCCCAGAGGGCGCCTCCGGGGCGTCGCTGGTGTTCATCAACTCGCCGTCGAACCCGACGGGCCAGGTCCGGGGCGTCGACGAGCTGCGCGCGTGGGTCGCCTTCGCCCGCGAGACCGGCGCCATCATCGCCTCCGACGAGTGCTACATGGGGCTCGCCTGGTCCGCCGACCCCGTCTCCATCCTCGACCCTCGTGTCACAGACGGCGACAACGCCAATCTGCTGGCCATCCACTCGCTGTCGAAGACCTCCAACATGGCTTCCTACCGAGCCGGTTTCCTCGCGGGTGACGAGTCCCTGATCCAAGAGCTGCTGCTCGTGCGCAAGCACGCGGGGCTCATGGTCCCCGGCCCGATCCAGCACGCCATGGTCGCCGCGCTTGTCGACGATACGCACGAGGAGCTCCAGCGCCTCATCTACGCCAAGCGCCGCGCACTGCTTCTCGACGCCCTGATACGCGCCGGATTCACCGTCGACCACTCCGAAGCCGGCCTGTACCTCTGGGCGCGGCGAGAGGGTGCGGACGCCCGCGAGAGCCTGCACTGGCTCGCGCAGCGCGGCATCCTCGCCGCCCCGGGTGACTTCTACGGCCCTTCCGGAGACAACCACGTCCGCATCGGTCTGACCGCCTCTGACGAGCGCATCGCCGCTGCAGTGTCGCGGCTGGCCCAGACGGAGGCCTGAGTGGGAAGTACCGCGGTACGGATCGTCGCCAGCGCGCGGGAGTTCGTGAAATTCGGCATCGTCGGCGGGTCCGGTGTCGCCGTCAACCTAGTCGTTTTCTACCTGGCCAAAAAGGCCATTGAACTGGGCTTCGGCATCCACGAGGCCGAAGTGTTTGCCAACATCTTCGGCACCCGGTTCAACATCCGCTGGTACCACGTGCTCTCCACCGTGGCGTTCGTGGTCGCGAACATCTGGAACTACCAGCTGAACCGCTCGTGGACGTTCCGCCACGTGCCCAAGCGCAACTGGTTCGCGGGATTTTTTCCGTTTCTCGCAACCGGGATCCTCGCGTTCGCCGTGTCACTGACTCTGATGACGCTGCTGATGAATCCCACCTCGCCGATCGCGCTGCCGGAGCACATCTTCGACGACTCCACGGGCCTGCGCACCAAATCCTACTGGGCGCAGGCGATCTCGACGCTCATTGCGATGCCGGTGAACTTTGTGGTGAACAAGTACTGGGCGTTCCGCAAACCCAAGGTCACGCCCGTCTAGTTCACCGAGAAGGCTGCTAGTTCTTGTGCAGCTCCTCGTTGAGCTCCACGCCCTTGGCGCGGGACGCCTCGACGGCACCGGTGAGGGAGTTGCGGCGGAACATGATGCCGTTCTTGCCGGACAGCTCCACAGCCTTGACCTCCGCGTCCTCGGCGTAACCGTACGCCGAGGCGATGTCACCGGAGACGCGGACGCGGGTGCCTGCCGTGACGTACAGGCCGGCCTCGACAATACAGTCGTCGCCAAGCGAGATGCCCACGCCCGCGTTCGCACCGAGGAGGCAGCGTTCGCCCAAAGTGATGGTCTCTTTGCCGCCGCCGGACAGGGTGCCCATGATGGAGGCGCCGCCGCCGATGTCCGTCCCGTCGCCAACGGTCACGCCCGCGGAAATGCGGCCCTCGACCATGGAGGCGCCGAGGGTGCCGGCGTTGAAGTTGACGAAGCCCTCGTGCATGACGGTCGTGCCCTCGGCGAGGTGCGCGCCGAGACGGACGCGGTCGGCGTCTCCGATGCGCACGCCGGAGGGAACGACGTAGTCGACCATGCGCGGGAACTTGTCCACGGAAAAGACCACCACGGGGCCTTTGGCGGCGAGACGCCCACGCGTCATCTGGAAGTCGGAGACCTCGCACGGACCGTAGTTCGTCCACACCACGTTGGCGAGCAGGCCGAACACCCCGTCCATGTTGGCTCCGTGCGGCGCAACCAAGCGGTGGGAGAGCAGGTGAAGGCGCAGATAGACATCGTAGGCGTCGACGGCCGGCTCGGAGATGTCGGCAATGGACGTCTCCACCTGAACGCGGGCCACGCCGCGGTCCTCGTCCGGGCCGACTAGGTGGGAGAAGCGGGAATCCGGCTCGTCGACACGCACCGTGCCGGTCTCCGCCACCGGCTCGCCCAACTTGGGCGCCGGGTACCAGACATCCAGGACGGTTCCGTTGTGGGTGACGGTGGCAATGCCTCGCGCGCGCGCCGACGCGTTAGTGGTGGAGTTAGTCATGCCAGATACCTTAGATCATTGCCCGGACATTGCCCGGGAGCGGCTTCGGTTGAGCTGTGAGAGTCCGACAAGCGCGAGGGACAGTGCTAGCACTGCAAAAATCTGGCCGCGAGCGGAGGCGTCGAGAAGCATAAGGGCGAGAATGCCGACGAGCGCCGCGAGAGTGACCCACGGCAACCAGCGCGGGCTGAGCGCGATGTCGTCGCCCGCGAGCTGGCCGCGCAGGCGTGCGTAGCTGAGCGTGATCATGATCCAGGTAACGATGAGACAACCGCCCACGGCGCTCATGAGGAAAGTTAGGAGCCCCGGCGGGTTCCACCATTGCAGGCCCACTGCCAGAAAAGCGAAGAAGACCGAGACTAAAACGGAGTTGATGGGTACTCGCTGAGCGTTCGTGCGGCGCAGCCATGCGGGCGCGTCACCGTCGAGCGCCTGTTGGTAGGCCATGCGCGAGGTGCCGTAGATCTGGGCGTTGAACGCGGACAGCAGTGCCAGCACGATGACGGCCTCCATGAACCCGACGGCCCCCGGGATGTTGGCCATGTCTAGGACCTGTGTGAAGGGGGAGTCGGCGGCGGAATCGGCGGCGTCGATACGCGCGTAGGGGATCAGCAGGATGATGATGATCACGGAACCGATGTAGAACAGACCGATGCGCCAGATGATCGAGTTGACCGCGCGTTTGACGGCCTGCGCGGGTTTTTCGGACTCTGCGGCGGCGATGGTGACGACCTCGATGCCGCCGAAGGCGAAGGCCACCGCGAGCAGGCCGGCGGCTACACCCGCGATACCGTTCGGTGCGAAGCCCGACTCGGAGATGTTGTCGAACCCGACGAAGCCGCTACCGGGCAGCAGGCCCAAGAACAGCGCGCTGCCGATGAGGAGGAAGCCGGCGATGACGACGACCTTGATCATCGCGAACCAGTACTCGAATTCGCCGAACCCCTTGACCTGGGCGAGATTGATCGCGGCGAAAAAAACGACCGTGACCAGCGCGGGGATCCACTGGGGCACGCCGAACCAGCTCGACATAATGGCCGCGGCACCCGTGATCTCTGCGCCACCGACCATAATGAGCAAGAACCAGTACAGCCAACCAAGGAGGAAACCCGCCCAATCTCCGAAGGCCTTGCGGCCATAGGTGGCGAAGGACCCGGGTGACGGGTCGGCGGCGGCCATTTCACCCAGCATGCGCATGACGCCCACGACGATCGCGCCAGCGATCATGTAGGCAATGATGATCGCCGGCCCCGCCGCGCGGATACCCGCACCGACGCCGAGAAACAGACCCGCCCCCACCGCCATACCGAGACCCATGAGGGTGAGGTGGCGCGACTTCAAGCCCGTGCCGAGTTTCGGATCGGATTCATTAACGGTCTGCTTAGTGCTCAACGGTTGTCCTCTCGGGGGTTACGGCGGCGCGCTGCTTGAAAGCGTCGGTACTGGTCCAGACGATGCCGGCGAGGGTGATCACACCGACGACGACCGCCACGGCGAGCATCTGGAAACGGCCCTCGGGGGTGGTCAGCATGAGCACGACGATGGCACCGGCGAGTGTGACAGTGGCCCAGGGCAGAACTTTCGGCGCCCACATGCGAACGTGCGTGATCTCGCCGGACTCCACCAGGCGGGGGTGCAACCGGATGAAAGAGAACGCGATGGCGAACCAGAGCACGATGAGGCAACCGCCGACGGCGTTGAGCAGGAAAGCCAGCAACCCGGGCGGGTTCCAATACTGCAGCGCGACGGCGACGAAGCCGAAGAACACGGACACCACGACGGCGCGCATCGGCACACCGCGGGCGTCAGTGGACTGGAAAAACGCCGGGGCGTCGGCGCGGTGGGCAAGGTTGTGGAGGAAACGCGAGGTGCCGTAAATCTGTGTGTTACACGCGGAAAGCAGCGCGATGACGATAACCGCCTCCATGATGCCGACCGCGCCCGGGATGTTGGCCAGGTGGAGCACCGCCGTGAACGGAGACTCGGACGCGTCATCGGCACCGCCGATCGCGTCATACGGCAGCAGCAAAGTGATCAGCAAAACGGAGCCGATGTAGAAGACACCGATGCGCCAGATAATGGAGCGGATCGCCGAGTGGACTGCTACCTCCGGATCCTCCGACTCGGCGGCCGCGATAGTGACCATCTCGATGCCGCCGAAGGCGAAGGCGACGGCGAGAAGCGCGGTGGCCACGCCGCCCCAGCCGTTGGGCATGAACCCGACCTCGGCGACGTTGGAGAGGCCGATGAAGGTGCCGCCGGGCAGCAGACCCAGCCACAGCAGGACACCGAGGACGAGGAAGGCGACGATGACGGCGACCTTGACCAGTGCGAACCAGAACTCGAACTCGCCGAAGTTTCGCACCGCCGCGAAGTTGATCACGGTGAAGAAAACGATCGCGGCCAGGGCGGGGATCCAGGGGGAGACCCCGAACCAGCTCGCGACGATGCCGGAGGCGCCAGTGATCTCCACGGCCATGATCATGACCATCATGAACCAGTACAACCAACCGACCGCGAACCCAGCCCACGGGCCGAACGCCTGCTCGGCGTAGGTGGAAAAGGTGCCAGACGACGGTCGCGCGGCAACCATCTCGGCGAGCATCTGCATGATGCACACGGTGATCGCGCCGGCAATGAGGTAGGCGAAGAGCACGGCGGGACCCGCGGCCTGGATACCGACACCTGTGCCGAGGAAGAGCCCCGCGCCGATGGCGGAGCCCAGGCCCATCATGGTCAGGTGGCGCGTCTTCAAACCGCGGCGCAAAGCGGTCGGTGCAACCGCGGGCGACTCTGCTGTCGGCTCGGCTGGCGAAGGAACGGTGTGGGACATGCGTTTACCTTAAACCGCAGCCCCCCGCGGGCGTTACCTGGGCCGGAGAACGGGGCAGGCTGAGTTCGGCTCGTTGGTGATGATGATGTCGCTCTGCCCGGCGACCGCCCCGGCGGAGATCATGGTTCCGGAGCGTGCGTCGATAATCGCGGTGGTGGGCTCGAGCATGACGTTGACACCGATCTCGCAGCGGTCACCCAAGTCGACGCCGATCACACCCGCCGACGGGCGCAGCTTGCAGTCGCGGCCGAGCCTGAGCGGGATACGATTCCGGCGCTCTGAGACGGAGGCGATCAGAGTCGACGACAGGCCGACGTCAGTGCCCTCGTCAATGACCACGGACGAGGACAGGCGACCCTCGATCCGCGCCGGGCCGAGCGAACCGGCGTTGAAGGAGACGTATCCTTCACGCATGACGGAGGTGCCGGGAGCGAGGTAGGCGCCGAGGCGCACGCGCTCGGCCTCGGCGATCGAGACACCGGAGGGCACGACGTAGTCCACCATGCGAGGCAACCGCTCGATGCCGTAGACGTGGATCTGGCCGCGGGAGCGAAGAGAGGTGCGCACGTGCTCGAAGTTGTCGGACAGGCACGGGCCCTTGTTCGTCCACACGGTGGGCACCAGGTGGGTAAGGCAATCCGTCATGTTCATCTCGAGCGGCTTGACCAGGCGGTGGGACAGGAGGTGCAGGCGCAGGTACACGTCGTGAGCGTCGACGGGCGGCTCGGAGAGGTCGGCGATGACGGTGCGCACCGGAACAAGCTCGACCAGGCGGTCGCGGTCCATGCCGACGATGGACAGGAAACGGTCGGAGAGGTCGCGGGCGCTGACGCGCTGGGTGCCGGTCACGAGGGCGTCGACACGCTCCTCGTCCTCGATCAGCTTCGGCGACGGGTACCACGTATCCAGGGTCGTTCCATCCATGGCGATGTTGGCGATTCCGGTCGCTTCGGCTCCTAGCGGCATGCGTCTCATCATAAACGTAGGATCGGGGAGTGGCTTCCCTCAATCTCTTCGCCGACCCCGTCGACTTGACCGCTGCTCTCATCGATATCGAGTCGCCCTCGCACCACGAGCGCGCCATCGCCGACGCGATCGAGGCGGCCCTGCGCGAGCTCGAGGGGGTGGAGTTGATCCGCTGCGGGAACACAGTGGTCGCCCGCACCCACCACGGTTGCGGGCAGCGAGTGGTGCTGGCGGGCCATGTGGACACGGTACCGCTCGCGGGCAACACCCCCCACCGGCTTGTCGACGGTGTGCTGCACGGCTGCGGCTCCGTGGACATGAAGTCCGGCCTTGCGTGTTACCTGGGGGCCTTCGCCCGCTTGTGCGCGCCCGGTGCCAGCGCGTTCGACCTCACCTTGATCGCCTACGAGGGTGAGGAGGTTTCCAGCGAGCACAACGGCCTGTACCACTTGGAGCGCGACCGCCCTGAGCTGCTCGCGGGTGACCTGGCGCTGCTGGGTGAGCCCTCGGGCGCCATCATCGAGGCGGGTTGCCAGGGCACTATTCGCGTCTTGGTGCAGGCGCGCGGCACCCGCGCGCACTCGGCGCGCAGCTGGCTGGGTGACAACGCCGCCCACAAGCTCGCCGGGGTGCTCGGCCGTGTGGGGCGCTACGAGCCGCGTAGCGTGACCATCGCTGGTTGCGAGTACCGCGAGGGCCTCAACGTCGTGGGGATGGAGGGCTTTGTGGCCACTAACACTATCCCCGATTTCGCCCAGTTGACCGTCAACTTCCGCTACGCGCCGGACCGCTCCGTCGCCGCGGCGAAGGCGCATCTCGAGGAGGCACTCGCGCTGGAAGAAGGCCTCGAGCTGGTGTGGGACGACGTCGCACCCGCCGCGCTGCCCGGCCTGGACGACCCCGTGGCCAAGAACCTCGTCGAGGCCGTTGGCGGAAATTTCCGCGCCAAGTTCGGATGGACGGACGTGGCCAGGTTCTCTAACCTTGGAATTCCGGCCGTGAACTTCGGGCCGGGCGATCCGGGATTCGCCCACAAGGTGGACGAGCAGTGCCCAACCGAGCAGATCTACACCGTCGCCCGGACCCTCGAGGCGTACCTCACGGCGAAATAGAGACGTAATTCAACTGGAAGCGGAGCAGAACGTGGCGCCCCACATCACCCCCAAACCCGAGCGAAACCGCAAGCTGCGCGGCCCGATCATGCTGCGCACTGACGAGGAGCAGCCCACGACCCACGACCAGCGCCTGTTGGAATCGCTGGGCAGCAGCGACCACGACTGGAAGCACGCGGACCCGTGGCGCGTGATGCGCATCCAGTCCGAGTTCGTGGCGGGTTTCGACGCGCTCTCCGAATTGCCGAAGGCGGTCACGGTGTTCGGGTCGGCGCGCCTCGGCGAGGGTACCCCGGAGTACGAGCAGGCGCGCAAGGTCGGCGAGGCACTCGTGGAGGCCGGTTACGCCGTGGTCACCGGCGGCGGCCCGGGCCTGATGGAAGCCCCGAACCGCGGCGCCCATGAGGCTGGTGGCCTCTCCGTGGGCCTCGGCATCGAGTTGCCGTTCGAGCAGGGACTCAACGACTGGGTCGACCTCGGACTGAATTTCCGCTACTTTTTCGCCCGCAAGACCATGTTTCTCAAGTACTCCCAGGCGTTCATCACGCTGCCTGGCGGCTTCGGCACACTCGATGAAGTCTTCGAAGTCTTGTGCATGGTCCAGACGGGCAAGGTGACCAACTTCCCGATCGTGCTCATGGGCACGGAGTTCTGGGGTGGTCTAGTGGAGTGGATCCGCGGACAGCAGCTCGCACGCGGCCTGATCTCCGAGGGCGATGACCAGCTCTTCCTCGTCACCGACTCCATCGAAGAGGCGGTCGGCTACATTACGGACGCCCACAAGGTGATGACGGATGAGCGCCTAAAGCGCGCCCAGCGCGGCGCCGAGTAGGTGCGTGCCCGTTCCGCTTGCCCGGGCTAGGATGTGACCATGCTGTCCTGGATCCTGCTCATCCTCGTCGTTGCATTCGTCTGCCTCCTCGGCATCGGTGCAAGCGTGCACCTCTTCGGCCGCGGAGAGGCGGTCCCGCCACTGGCGGAGACGACCGACGTGCTCGAGCACAACCGCCGAGCTGTGGAGGAGGGCAACCTCGACTCAGTCCAACTGGAGGTCGTACACCGCGGCTACAAAATGGAGCAGGTGGACGCCCTCATTCAACAGCTCGCTGACCTGCGTAATCGTTCGGCCTCACCCGAAGTGAGCGCCGTGTCCCCCGGAAACGGCGTAGAATCGGACGAAACGCCTGCGTTCGAAGGAGAATTGTTCTATGGCAGCAATGAAGCCCCGCACCGGTAACGGTCCCATGGAAGCTGTGGTGGAAAGCCGCAAGATTGTCATGCGTATCCCCTCGGATGGCGGTGGCCGCCTTGTAGTTGAACTTAATGCCGAAGAAGCGTCAGAGCTGGGCAAACTGCTCCTCGAGGCTGCGGGGGAGTAAGCACGCTCTCGGCGTGCCGCATTAGCGGGGTAGAATCGCCACATGCTCAATCACATCGTCGACGTCCTCGCTGATCCCATCGACGGCTCACCACTGTCCGGCGTCGACGACTTTTCCCGGCTCGTCTCCGCGTCGGGCCATTCCTACGACGTGGCCAAGCAAGGCTACGTCACGCTCTCGGGCGGCTCCGGCCTGAACCATGAGGGCGACAGCCTCGACATGGTCACCTCCCGCGAAGTCTTCCTCTCCCAGGGCCACTTCGCACCTTTCGTTGAGGCGGTCACCGACCGAGTCTCACATGCACTCGAGGCCACACATGCAGACGAGCCGGTCGTGCTCGAAGTCGGTGCCGGAACCGGATACTACCTTTCCCACACCCTCGACAGTATCGAGGGTTCCAGGGGAGTGGGCCTCGACATTTCCGTTCCCGCGGCTCGTCGCCTGGCCAAAGCCCACCCGCGCGTCGGCGCGGTCGTCGCGGATGTCTGGCACGGCCTTCCGCTTCTCGACGGCTCAGTCAACGTCGTCACTGTCATCTTCGCGCCCCGCAACCCCGCGGAGTTCGCCCGCGTCCTCGCCCCCGAGGGTGAGGTCGTGGTCCTCATCGCGGACCACGGCCACCTGGACGAGCTGCGCGAGCCGCTGGGCATCCTCGGTGTAGAGGAGGGCAAATTGGAGCGGATGCTGGAGCAGGCTGCCGGCCACCTCGTGGCAGTCGGCGACCCGCAGCTGCTCGAATTTCCCATGCGGCTGGACCGGGAATCAATCGCCGCCCAGGTGGGGATGAGCCCGTCGGCGCGCCACGTGGAGGCCGAGACGCTGCGCGGGCGCCTCGACGCGCTGCCCGAGCACATGGATGTCACCGCCCGCGGCGTGCTGGTGAGGCTCCGGAAAGCCTAGTTTTACGCTCCCCGATGCCACTCGTTGAGTATCTGGGCGGCGCCGTCCGTGGTTACCCGGATACCGGAGCACCCGTTCTCGGGCCAGAAGCGCGAGGACATCGCGACAACGCCGCCACCGGCGAAGACCTCGATCGTGGAGCTGTCCACCAGGATGGTGATGTTGTCCTCGTCGTCGTCGCCGAGCGGGGCGCAGGCCGGTGCACCGTCGAGGCGGTCGAGGGAAATCTCGTCGCCGGAGTGGGTGACCACGGCCGCGACGTCGCCGTTGCCGTCGAGAATTTCCGCCTTCACGTGACCCTTGGTGCCCAGCGGAACCTCGCAGAGGCCAGTCCACAAGCGGGCGCGTTCCGTGTCGGCGACGGCGTCGGGCAGACCGCGCGGCGGGGTCTGGTACAGCGCGCCGTTTTGCAAGGTGAGACGGCGCGGGATGGTCAGCGTGCTTGCCCAGCCTTCGGAGGACCAGTTGGGCTCCTGTGTCGGGTCGCCGCCGCGGCCGGTGTCCGCCATGAGCCCGTAGATGTAGGCGTGGCTTAAGCGCTCTTCCTCGGTGATGCTGCCCGGGGTGTAGTTCGTGCTGCGCGGGCGGGTGAAGTCGTGGCCGAAATCGATACGGCGCGCTTCCTCGGCCACAGTGAACACGCTGCCATTTAGGGTACCGATGACGTAACCGGTGGTGTCCTTGCCACGGCGCTCGAGGGAGAACATGAGCACATCGTAGATCTGGGAATCAACCTCGTCGCGAAGGCGGATGATGCGCGGCGCGACAAGAAGTTCGTTCTCTGGCTCGAAACCGGGGTCACCGTCGAACTCGAGGGCGCCCAGCACCTTCCACGCTGTGCCGTCTTCCGATGTGAGGACGACAGGTTGGGGGCTTTCCGGTTCCCCTGTCATCGCCAGCATGAGCCAGCCGGACTGGCCCTTGTCCCGGTCATCCGCCTGCTCCCAGTTGGGTACGACGCAGGGGGAGCGGAAGCGGGTGAACCCGCCTTCGTCAAAGACTACGTCGCCCAGTCGGCGAATTGCGGGATCAACCTGGTAATCCTCGTCCACGTCCTCGCAGAGCGCGTCGAGGTCGTCGGCGCGGGAGATCTGAATTGACATGCCCGCCTCGGTGACGGAGGTGAAGTAGAGATCCACGCCCTCGTCGCTGGCGACGACGGATCCGGCACGCACGCCGGTCTCGCCGCCGAAGGGGGCGACGGTGTCGTTGCATTCCACCCAGTCGAACGCGGATCCTTCCGAGACGTTGTGCCCCCAGCGGCTCGGCGTGTCAGCACCGGTGCGGTACTGGTAGAAGATGTGCCAGGTGTCATCACCGGCGGCAGCGTTGCCGTCGCGCAGGATGCCGGCGGCGGCGTCGAGGATACCGCTGTCCACGGTGACGTGCAGTTCAGGTCTAAAAACGCTCATGAGTTCCTTCTAAATCAAGCTCTTGTAGATGTCGACTGTCTGGCGTGCGATTTTGTCCCACGTGAAATCTGCTCGCACGCGCCCGAGGCCGGCGGCACCCATGCGGGCAACCCGGTCGGGGTCGGCGGCCACAGCGTTGACAGCCTCGGCGAGGCCGCGTTCGAATGCCTCCGGGTCGGCGGCGTCGTAGTCGACGAGTGTGCCGGTTTCACCGTCGACGACAACCTCGGGAATGCCGCCCACTCGGGAGGCCACGACGGCGGTCTCACACGCCATTGCCTCGAGATTCACAATGCCCAGCGGCTCGTAGATCGAGGGGCAGACGAAAACGTCGGCTGCGGCGTAGACCTCGCGGATTTTCTCCGCTGGGAGCATGTCTTGGACCCAGAAGATTCCGTCGCGCTGCTGCGTCAGAGCGTCGACAAGCGCCTTCGTTTCATCGGCGATCTCGGGGGTGTCCGGGGCACCGGCACAGAGGATGAGCTGGATGTCCTCATCGAAATGGGCGGCGGCCTTGAGCAAGTGCGGGACACCTTTTTGGCGGGTGATGCGGCCGACAAACGCGGCAATGGGCCGGGACGGATCCACCCCGAGCTCCTCGGCGATGGTGGTGTCACCCGGGAACCACTTGGCGGTGTCGATTCCGTTGAGCACGACGTGGACCCGGGAATCGTCGATACGCGGGTAAGCCTCGAGGATTGACTTCTTCATGCCCGACGACACCGCAATGACGGCGTCGGCGTATTCCATCGCGTTTTTCTCCGACCACGAGGAGACGTCGTACCCGCCGCCGAGCTGCTCGCGTTTCCACGGGCGGTCCGGCTCGAGCGAGTGGGCGGTGGCGACGTGGGGGATGTCGTACAGCGTGCCGGTCAAGTGGCCACCCAGGCCGGCGTACCAGGTGTGGGAATGGGCGACGTCGAGATTGCCCGCAGCGTTGGCGATGCGCAGGCCGGTGGACAGGGTTTTGATGGCGCCGTTGGCCTCGGCGAGCTCCGGGTCGACCCCGTGGACGAAGACCCCGTTCTCATCGCGGGGCTCGCCCATGCAGTGGACGTCGACGTCCACGCCGCCGATGTCGCGCATAAACCGCGTCAGTTCCGTCACGTGCACGCCGGCCCCGCCGTACACCTCCGGCGGGTACTCCCGAGTCATCATTCCCACTCTCATGCCCGCCGAGCTTAGTTACGAAAATGCGGGCCTGCAGAAACCCGACTTGGCTGGGAAATTCCGGGTGCACGACAGGCGGGGATTCAATAGGCTGGGAAAGTGTGAAAACACAGCCGAGAGTTCTTGCCATCGTCCTCGCGGGAGGCGAGGGGAAGCGCCTCTTCCCCCTCACCGCTGACCGCGCCAAGCCCGCCGTCCCCTTCGCAGGTAACTACCGCCTCATTGACTTCGTCCTGTCGAACTTGGTCAACGCCGGTTACATGCGCATCGCGGTGTTGACCCAGTACAAGTCGCACTCCCTGGACCGCCACGTCGCCACCGCGTGGAACGTCTCCGGTCCCACCCCGCAATACATTGCGTCCGTGCCCGCGCAGCAGCGCCGGGGCAAGCGCTGGTTCTCCGGCTCCGCCGACGCCATCGTCCAGTCCCTCAACCTGATTTACGACGATAAACCAGACTACGTCTTGGTCTTCGGCGCTGACCACGTCTACCGCATGGACCCGTCCCAGATGGTGGAGGACCATATCGCTTCGGGCAAGGACGCCACCGTCGCCGGCATCCGCGTGCCGCGCCACGAGGCCACAGCATTCGGCTGCATCCAGGCTGACGCGGACGGCACGATCACGGAGTTCCTGGAAAAGCCGGCCGACCCGCCCGGCACCCCGGACGATCCGGAAGTCACCTACGCTTCCATGGGCAACTATGTGTTTTCGACCGAGCCGCTGATTAAGGCGCTGCTTGAGGACGAGCAAAATGACGACTCGGACCACGACATGGGCGGCGACATTATCCCGTACTTCGTATACAAGGGCCAGGCCAACGTCTACGACTTCTCCGCCAACGAGGTCCCGGGTGCCACCGAGCGCGACCAAGGTTACTGGCGTGATGTCGGCACCATCGACTCCTTCTACGAGGCGCACATGGACTTGATCTCCTCGCACCCGATCTTCAACCTCTACAACAAGGCGTGGCCGATCCACTCCACGGAGGACGACAACCTCCCGCCGGCGAAGTTCGTCTTAGGTGGCATCTCCCAGGAGTCGATAGTGGCCTCTGGCTCGATCATCTCGGGTGCGACGGTGCGCAACTCCGTGGTCTCCACGGACGTGCTTGTGGAGGAGGGTGCGACCGTCGAGGGCTCCGTCCTGCTGCCGGGCGTGCGCGTGGGCAAGGGTGCCGTGGTGCGCCGGGCCATCCTGGACAAGAACGTCTACGTTTCAGACGGCGAATACATTGGCGTCGACCTCGAGCGCGACCGCGGCAGATTCACCGTCTCCGACAGCGGCGTTGTCGTGGTGGGCAAGAACGAAGTGATCTAGCTACCGCTTGGTCACCAGCGTCAACCCGCCGTCGAGAGGCAGGCGGGTCACTACTGCGTCCTCGTCGGCTGCGAGCTTGTCGACGCCCTCTTGGGCGGCCCGGGCAGCCTCCGTCGCGCGGTCGCGCCGGGTGCTGTCGGCAATGGTGCCGTCGAGAAGCGAGCCCGCGAGCACCAGGGTTGCGCCGGGGGCGAGCAGCGGCCAGGCCGCGCCGACGACGGCGCTGAGCTCGGCTGGGTCGACGTCGGCGAAGACGAGGCGGTAGGACGCGGGTGCGAGGCGGCTCATAACGTCGAGGGGACGGGCGGTGAGGAAGCGCGCGCGCGACGGTGCGAACCCTGCAATCCGGAAGGCCTCTTTGGCGCTCGCCTGGTGGGTGGCTTCCGGATCGATGCATGTCACGGTTGCTTTCTCGGGCAGGCCGCGCAGAATGTGCAGCCCGACGACTCCCGCGGCCGGGGTCACCGCCACCGCACCGTGGGACGACGTCCCCGCGGCGGCGAGAGTGGCCAACAATGATCCTGCGGCGGCCGTCGGCCCGGGCAGGTTATTCTCCTCCGCCTCGGTGCGCGCCACGCTCAGCCCAGCGGAGAATGTCTCCGCCCCGTGTCCCGCAACCGGGCGGGAAGCTATGTAGTCGTTCATGGAAACAAATGCGGATTCAGTCACGGTGTCCATACTAGGTCGCCCTCCTCTTTACCGTTAGCAGATTGTTACCCGCTCCCAGGGAGTTTAAAGACGTTTTTCTGGCTTTTAACTGCGCCGCATGAAAACATTAGGGGCATGGATCCACTGCCTGACGCCCACGAGGAACTTACTGGCACTGCCGCGTTCGACGCTGGCGCAGGCGAGATGCCCTCGTGGTCGGAACTTGTGGCGGAGCACGCCGATAGTGTCTATCGCTTGGCGTTCCGTCTCTCCGGCAACCAGCACGACGCGGAGGACCTCACGCAGGAGACCTTTATGCGGGTGTTCCGCAGTTTAAAGAACTACCAGCCGGGCACGTTCGAGGGGTGGCTGCACCGCATCACCACGAACCTCTTCCTGGACATGGTGCGCCACCGCGCGAAGATCCGCATGGAAGCGCTGCCCGAGGACTACGAGCGCGTACCTGGAACGGACATGACGCCGGAGCAGGCGTACTCGGTGTCTAACCTGGACCCGGCGCTGCAGAAAGCGCTCGACGAGCTCGGCCCCGACTTCCGTGTGGCCGTCGTACTCTGTGACGTTGTGGGGATGACGTACGAGGAGATCGCCGATACCCTGGGTGTAAAAATGGGCACCGTCCGTTCCCGCATCCACCGCGGCCGAACCCAGCTGCGCGCCAGCTTGGAAGCCCAGGCGCTCAGCGACGAGTCCGCAAAGGAACTCATCCGCGCCCGTTAAGGGCGTGGCGATGGCAATTTTTCCGCGGAGTGCGTTCAATGGGTGTGGTTCACCATTTTCGCTAGTTGCTCGTGTGAAGGAGGTACGTCATGGCGATGCGCCTGCCCGGCCCCGGGCCGCGGAAGAAGCGGAGGTTCTCCTCCACTGAACACCTGAGCCCCGAAGCGGTGGCCGCTTTCGCCGACGCGGAGTTGTCGGCATCGGCGCTGCACCGCGCCCGCGTGCACGTGGTCCAATGCGAGGAGTGCCGGGCCGAGGTCAGCCAGCAGCGCGCCGCCGCGGAGCACTTGCGGTGCTGCAACGCCGACGAGGCCGTGCGCGCGCCTCTGTCGCTGGTGCAGAAGTTGACCGAGATGCCGCAGGATCCCATGTGCGAAGACGATGCGGGTCCTAGGCCGCGCCTCGTGGATGTTGCGTACCGCGCTCTTAAACGCCGTGGGTAAGGTGTAAGCGTGTTTTCCAACATCGGATGGGGCGAGATCTTCTTCATTCTCGTCATTGGGTTGATCATCATCGGCCCCGAACGGCTGCCAGGGGTGGTCCAGGACGCGCGCGCCGCCATCTACGCCGCGAAAAAGGCGATTAACAACGCGAAGAAGGAGCTCGACGGCGAGCTCGAGGGCTTCGAGGAATTGCGCCAGCCCCTAAACACCGTGACGGAGTACGCCGCGATGGGTCCTCGCCGCGCGATGGCCAAGGTGCTTTTCGACGGTGATGAGCAGTTTTTCGACGAATTCGACCCACGCAAACAGCTCGAGGACGCGCCGACGTCTCCCGCGAAACCCGCACCCCAGGGCCCGCGCCCGAGGCCCGCGGGCTCGACCAAGGTCGAACCCGGTGCACAAGAGAAGCGGGGCGGGGGCTTCTCCTGGGCGGATATTACCTAGCCGCCGTTCTGAGGAAACTTCCAGTACAGACGGCACGCAGGCCGCTACTTCGGGTTGACCCCCAGGCCCTTGCCCACAAGAGACGAGCGACGGGTCTTTAAGCGCGCCGCAATCTCATGGATCGCGCGCGCGGCGGGGGAGTCGGGCGCCGACAGGACCACGGGGTGTCCGTCGTCGCCGTGCTCGCGCAAGCTCGGGTCTAGCGGAACAGACCCGAGCAGCTCCACGTTGTCCGTGTCCGTCAAAGCGGTGAGGCGCTCGGCGACCCTCTGCCCGCCGCCTTCCCCGAAGATGTGGAGCACGCTTCCATCCGGCATGACCATGCCGGACATGTTCTCCACCACGCCGGCGATTTTCTGTCCGGTTTGCTGCGCGATGGTGCCGGCGCGCTCGGCCACTTCGGCCGCCGCGGCCTGCGGTGTTGTCACGATGAGCAGTTCCGCACTGGGAACGAGCTGGGCAACGGTGATGGCGACGTCGCCCGTGCCCGGGGGCAGGTCCATGAACAGCACGTCCAGGTCACCCCAGTAGACGTCGCTGAGGAACTGCTGAATCGCGCGGGTCAGCATTGGGCCGCGCCAGACGATCGGCGCGTTGCCCTCGACGAACTGGCCGACGGAGATGTGGCGGACGTCGTGGGTGATCGGCGGCATGATCATCTCGTCGACCACGGTGGGTGCCTTGTCGGTGGAGCCCATCAGACCTGGCACGGAGTGGCCGTAGATGTCCGCGTCGAGCACACCCACGGTCAACCCCTGAGCCGCGAGCGCGGTGGCCAAGTTGACGGTCATGGAGGATTTGCCGACGCCGCCCTTGCCCGAGGCGACGGCGTAAACGCGCGTGCGGGAGTCGGGGTCGGCGAACGGGATCGTCGGTGTGGTTTGTTCGCCGCGGAGCTTGAGACTGAGAGCGCGTCGTTGCTCGTCGCTCATGGTGTGCATGTGTACGTCGACGCTGCCCACGCCGTCGAGCTCCTCCAGTACCGCGCGCGTGTTGGACTGTATGGTGTCGCGCATCGGGCACGCGGCGATGGTGAGGTAGACACCGACGGAGACGTCCGAGCCGTCGATAGCCACGGACTCGACCATGTCGAGCTCCGTGATCGGCTTGCCAATCTCGGGATCCTCCACGCGGGAGAGGGCCTCGCGGACCTGTGATTCAGTAAGTGAATTAGACATTTGCTTGCAAGTATAGGCCCCCGCATGGCGACGCCCCGGCGCCCGCCTCCGAATTTTCATTAGGCTCGTAGTCATGACAACTTCTACTTCCAATTCCCGCAACAACCCTTCCCGCGACCGCACGCGCCCGACTGGCTGGCCGGTGGGTTCCTTCCAGACCTACGAGGAGGCGCAGCGCGCTGTTGACGGGCTCTCCGACCGTGAATTCCGCGTCGAAGACCTCACCATCGTCGGGGTCGACTTGATGCAGGTGGAGAACGTCACAGGCCGCCTGACGTGGCCGCGTATTCTCGGCGGCGGTGCGTTGTCCGGCGCGTGGCTCGGCATCTTCATCGGCCTCATCTTCGCCCTCTTCGCCCTGCCCGGCACGGGCTGGGGGATCTTCCTGTGGTCCATCATCATCGGCGCAATTTTCGGCCTCATCTTCGCTGCCGTCGGGTACGCGCTCTCCGGCGGCAAGCGCGATTTCTCCTCCATGACCACCATTGTTGCGGGGCGTTACGACGTCCTGTGCGACGCCAACACCGCACCGCAGGCCCGCGATCTCATCGCCCAGATGAATATCGCCCCCAAGGAGGCCACTGAGTAAGCTAGCCCCATGCTCCACACCTCGGGACACCATTCCAACAAAGTGTTGGCGGCGCTTGCGTGCGCGGCCGCTCTAGGTGTCTCGGGGTGCGCCGCGTCTTCCCCCAGTGAAGAGGGCACCTACGTCATCGGCATCCAGCCCGGGTCCACCGAGCAGAAGCTCCTCGGCGAGATGTACCGGGTGCTCCTCACCTCCGCCGGCAGCCCAGCTGAAGTCAAGGAGGTTGACCACAAGGGCGTTCCCGCCGTGGACGTTGTTCGCTCCGGGCAGGCGAACCTCGCTATCGGCTGCACGGGCACCCTCCTTGCGCAGCTCAACCCGCAACTCGCTGAGGAGGCGGCCGAAGAAATCCGGGACAGTGCCGCCGGAGAAGACGCGAACGACGACTCCGCGTCTGAAAACGTCTACGAGTTTGCGGTCGGGTCTTTCCCGGGTGGGGTGATGACGGTCGACCCCTCGCCCGCCCAAGGATGCGCGCCCGAGGGTGAAGCGCCAGGGGAGGGGGAGCTGCCCACCAATGTCATTCCGGTGTTCGCAAAGAGCGAGCTTAATAGAACCCAGGTCAACCGCATCAACTTCGTCAACCGCGTACTGAGTACCGAGGACCTCGCCGCCATGGTCGACGACGTCAACAGTGGCAAAAACGTGGGCGATGTCATGGAGAAGTGGCTGCTGGAGCACACCAAGGTCTCCGTGGACTCGCGATCCGAAGACGAGGGCGACTCCGGTCAGTCCGACAATCTTGTCGAGCAGCCGCCCGTCTAGGAGATTTGAGGGGAAAGAAATAGCCGGGCCGCTTCCGATAAGGAAACGGCCCGGCTATTTAGCTAGGGGAGGACTTAGTCGGCGAAGGCTTCGTCGATAAGCTGCTTCTCCTCCTGCTGGTGCACCTTCGCCACGCCGGTGGCAGTGGTGGACTGGGAGCGACGCGAGACGCGGACCATCTCCGGCATGTCTTCGACAAAGTTGCGCAGGTGCTCGTTGTAGAACGGCCACGGGCCCTGGTTTGCCGGCTCGTCCTGCACGAAGCGGACCTGCTTGGCGTTCGGGTAGTTGGCGAACGCGTCGGACAGCCGGTTGAACGGGATCGGGTGCAGCATCTCGATGCGGACGATCGCGACGTCGTCACGCTTGTCCTTCTGGCGGCGCTTGTCCAGCTCCCAGTAGATCTTGCCCGAGCAGAGCAGGATCGTCTTCACCTTGGAGTGGTCGGCGCCTTCGACCTTCTCGTTGCCGCGGGCGACGAAGAACGGGTCGTCAATGACGGACTGGAAGCGGTCGACCTCGATGAAGTCAGCAGGTTGGGACACAGCCGCCTTGTTGCGCAGCATCGACTTCGGCGTGAACACGACCAGGGGTCGCTTCATGTCACCGAGAGCCTGGCGGCGCAGCAGATGGAAGTGGTTCGCCGGGGTGGACGGCTGGGCGATGGTCATCGAACCCTCCGCGACGAGCTGCAGGAAGCGCTCGATGCGGGCGGAAGAGTGGTCCGGGCCCTGGCCCTCGTAACCGTGCGGGAGCAGCGAAATCAGGCCGGAGAGCTGGCCCCACTTCGTCTCACCGGAGGCGATGTACTCGTCGATGATGGTCTGGCCGCCGTTGGCGAAGTCGCCGAACTGGGCCTCCCACGCGACCACGGCGGCCTTGTTGCCGATGGTGTAGCCGTACTCGAAGCCGAGACCCGCGTACTCGGTCAGGGCCGAGTTGTAGACGCCGAAGCGGCCGCCGTTGTCCGCCTCGACCGCGTTGTTGTCCAGCGGGTTGAAGCTCTCACCGGTCTCGGGGTCGTAGAGAACCGCGTGGCGCTGGGTGAAGGTACCGCGCTGGGAGTCCTCGCCAGCGAGGCGGACAAACTTGCCCTCCTCGGCCAGAGAACCGAAGGCGAGGAGTTCACCCCAGCCCCAGTCGATGTCACCCTCAGCGAGCGAGGTGCCACGCTTCTTGATCACGGAGTTGAGGCGCTTGTTCGCTGTGAACTCCTCCGGCAGGTTGGCGTACGCGTCAGCCAGCCGGGCGAAGGTCTCCTCGGTGATGTTGGTGTCGAGGCCGAGGGTGAGCTCCTGGGACTCGGTGATGCCGGTCTGCTCGCTCGGCTTGCCCTCGTTCGCCTTGACGTCGGAGAACACCGAATCAAGCTGCTCGTGGAAGTCCTGGGCGGCGATGTCAGCCTCCTCCGCGGTGATGTCACCGCGGCCGATGAGATCCTTGGTGTAGCGGGTGCGTACCGACGGGTGGGACTGGATCTGCTCGTACATGAGCGGCTGGGTCACGGTCGGGTCATCCGCCTCGTTGTGGCCGCGCAGGCGGTAGCAGATGAGGTCGATGAAGACGTCCTTGCCAAACTCGCGGCGGTACTCGGTGGCCAGCTGCGCGACCCAGGCGGCGGCCTCGGGGTCATCTCCGTTGACGTGGAACACCGGGCAGTCGAAGCCCTTTGCCAGGTCGGTGGCGTAGTACGTGGAACGGCCCGAGTCCGGGGTGGTGGTGAATCCGATCTGGTTGTTCACCACGATGTGGACGGTGCCGCCGACGGTGTAACCCGGCAGCTTCGACAGGTTCAGAGTCTCCTGCACGATGCCGAGGCCGGCGAAGGATGCGTCGCCGTGCAACATGAGCGGGACGATCGGGTGGTCGGTGCGGCCCTGGGAGTGGCGCAGCGCGTCGTCCTTCGCGCGGGCGATGCCGACCATGACGGGGTCGACGGCTTCGAGGTGGGACGGGTTGGCGGCCAGGGAGACCTTGATCTCACCGTCACCGAACATTTGGATGTGCTCGCCTTCGAAACCGAGGTGGTACTTCACGTCACCGGAGCCACCCTGCTGGGCGGACTGCATGTTGCCTTCAAACTCGTTGAAGATGGTGGAAACGGGCTTGCCCACGATGTTGAAAAGCACGTTGAGGCGCCCGCGGTGCGGCATGCCGATGACAACTTCTTCCAGGCCCTGGCCAGCCGCGGTGTCGATGACGGCGTCCATCAGCGGAATCAAGGTCTCGGCACCCTCGAGGGAGAAGCGCTTCTGGCCCAGGTATTTGGTCTGCAGGAAGTTCTCGAAGGCCTCCGCGGCGTTGAGCTTCTGCAGGATGTACTTCTGCTCGGCGCTGGTCGGCTTCGGCATGCCGGCCTCGATGCGGTCGCGCAGCCACTCGCGCTCGTCGCGGTCGAGGATGTGGGTGTACTCAGCGCCGACGTGCAGGGTGTACGCGGCACGCAGGCGGGAAAGAACCTCGCGCAGAGTCATGGTTTCCTTGCCGCCGAACCCTCCGACGTGGAAGGTGCGGTCGAGGTCCCACAGGGTCAGACCGTGGGTCTCCATCTGCAGGTCGCGGGAGTCCGGCTTCGGTAGGCCCGGCTGCTCCCAGCGCAGCGGGTTGGTGTCCGCGATGAGGTGGCCGCGGGAGCGGTACGCCTCGATGAGCTGCATGACGCGGGTGTCCTTATTGATGCCGGAGTTCGGCAGGTCCTGAGCCCAGCGCAGCGGCGAGTAGGGGATGCCCATTGCGGCGAAAATCTCGTCCCAGAAAGTGTCGTCAATAAGCAGCTGGGAGATGGTGCGCAGGAACTCGCCCGACTCAGCACCCTGAACCACGCGGTGGTCGTAGGTGGAGGTCAGGGTGACGAGCTTGCCCACGCCAAGCTCGGCGAGGCGGTCCTCGGAGGCGCCCGCAAACTCGGCCGGGTAGTCCATGGCCCCGACGCCGACGATGGTGCCCACTCCGGTGGTCAGGCGCGGGATGGAGTGGCGGGTGCCGATGCCGCCTGGGTTGGTCAGCTGGATCGTCACCCCCTGGAAATCGTCCATCTTCAGCTTGTTGTCGCGGGCGCGGACGACGATGTCTTCGTAGCCGTCGACGAACTTGTCAAAGGAGAGCTTCTCGCACTCCTTGATGGAGGCGACGACGAGGGCGCGCGTGCCGTCCTTCTGCGGGAGGTCGATGGCGAGGCCGAGGTTGATGTGCTCGGGCTGGACCACGAAGGGCTTTCCGCCCTCGACCTTGTAATTCACGTTCATGCCCGGGTGCAGTTGCGCGGCCTTGACGATGGCGTAGCCGATGATGTGGGTGAACGAGATCTTGCCGCCGCGGGTGCGCTTGAGATGGTCGTTGACCAGGGCGCGGTTCTCGAACATGAGCTTAACGGGCATGTCGCGCACCGAGGTTGCGGTGGGCAGCGACAGAGACTCGTCCATGTTCTTGGCGATGGTCTTGTAAATGCCCTTGAGCTGCTTCTCGCCCGGCTCAACGGCGACACCGGCGATCTTGTCCAGCGGGGACTGCTTCGGCTTGGGAAGCACCTTGGCGGGCTTGGCTGCGACCTTTGCGGCGGCCTCGTCGACCTTGGTCTCGCGGCCGTCCTGGCTCGGGGCGCCCGTGGACTTGGCCACCTTCGGGTCCGTCTTCTCGCGGGTCACCGGGGCGTCGCCGGCCTGGGCATTGCCCGGAGCGGGGGAGACGTTCTTCGCCCCCTTGGCGGTCTTCGGTGCACCGTTGCGCTCAAAGAGCTCCCGCCACTCCGGGTCCACGGAGTTGGGGTTCTCCTGATACTGCTGGTACATCTCGTCGACCAGCCAGTCGTTTTGCCCGAAAGTACTGTCGCTGCTCACGGCAGGTTCTCGCCTCTCTTCATTGTTTGGTTGCGGTAACTTTTATCGACTCTAATTAACTGCCCCGGGCGAGGGTTAACTCGCACCCCTTTAGCGGTGGACAGCCCACATACGGGCGTACTGTCCCCCAGCTTGCAGGAGTTGATCGTGGGAACCGTCCTCTATGATACGTCCTTCACTGACAACGAGTATTCGGTCGGCCCGGCGCGCCGTAGCCAGACGGTGGGCGACGATGACGGAGGTGCGCCCGGAGGTGGTGTGCTCGGCCGCGTCGAGGACGGCGCGCTCGGTGGCGGGGTCGAGCGTTGCCGTAGCTTCGTCGAGAAGCACGACGTCGGGCTCGAGCATTTCGGCGCGCGCGAGTGCGATGATTTGGCGCTGCCCGGAGCTCAGCCCCCGGCCGCGCTCGCCGACGGCGTGGTTGAAGCCGCCGGGGATGGTGGCGATGACCCCGAGGGCGCCGATGCGGCGCACCGCGTTCTCGACCGCGGCCGCGACGTCGGTGCCGGCCGCTGCGTCGGCGCCGTAGGCGATGTTGTCGGCGACGGTGCCGGGAAATAGGTACGACTCCTGCGGCACCTGGGCCAGCGCCCGGCGCCATTCGCTCAGCGGGAAACGCGCGATATCGCTTGTCGACGCCCGCACGACGCCCTCGGTGGGATCATAGAAACGGGCCAACAGCTTGATCACGGTTGACTTGCCCGCTCCGGTGGGTCCCACGAGCGCGACAGTGCGCCCCGGCTCGAGCGTGAGGTCAACGTTCTTGAGCACCGTGGCGGGTTTGTCCGCCTCCGGGGCGTACGAGAATGAGACGCCGTCGAACGCAAGCGGGCCGCGAGCGGCGTCGCGCGCCCCCGGGTCGATTCCGGTGTCCGGCACAGTGGTGCGGGTAGCTAGGAGGTCGGTGATGCGGGTGAAGCTCACTGTTGCCTGCTGCCAAGCGTCGAACGTCTGGCCTAGCTGTTGGATCGGGCCGTAGAGCTGGCTCAAATACATGGTGAAGGCGACGAGCACGCCGACGGAGAGGTCCCCGCTTTCCACGCGTCCGGCACCGACGCCGATGATGACGGCCGTCATCACCTGGGAGATGGCCTGCATGCCGGGGAAGTAGAGCGCGAGCAGGTTCACCGAGCGCATGCGGTAGCGACGGTAGGTCTCGGATTCGCGCGCGAACCCCGCTTCGGCAGAGGGCTCCGCGAGGTGGGTCTGGGAGATGCGGATGCCGCCGATCAGCTCGGCAAACTCGCCGTTTACGTGGGAAATCTGGGTGCGGGCCTCGTGGTAGTAGCGCTTGGACAGGATGCGGAACACCACGGTGGCGGCGACGATGACGGGCACGGCTAGGAGTGCGACTAGGGTGAGCTGGCCGTCGGTGGCCACCAGCATGACCGTGACGCCGATGAGAGTGCCCACGGCGACGATTGCCTGCGCCAGGCCGGTCTGCAGGAAGGAGGAGAGTGTGTCGATGTCGGTGGTCATGCGCGTCATGATGCGCCCCGACAGGTTGCGCTCGAAGTAACTTAAACCCAGCTGTTGCAGATGGGCGTAGCTGCGCAGGCGCAGGCCGTAGAGGAGGCGCTCGCCGGAGCGGGAGCTGAACACAGTCATGAGTACCTCGGCCGCCCACGCAACGACGACAACGCCGAGCGCGAGGGCTCCGACGGTCCACAGGGCGTCAGGGTTGCCGGGGGCGATGCCTCGATCGATCGCACTGCGGATGAGTGTGGGCAGGGCGAGGTCGGCAAGCACGCCCACGATGAGCAGTACGACGGTGGCCGCGATGAGCCAGCGCACGGCCTTGAACAGGTTGGATACTTTGAACGTGCTGGTGGGACGGCGCAGCTCGAGAAGTTTCGCGTCGCACAAACCGGGGGACTCGGTGGCGGCGGGGAGTTTCTCCACCCGCGCCAACAGTTCCGGGGTGGCGGCGATAGAGCGGCCGCGGCCCGTCCCGCCGGTGGGGATGTGCTCGCGCTTGACGTGCTCGACCTCCGGCCACAGATCAGCCTGTGTCGGCTCGGCCGCGACCTCCGGCCCGAAAGCGTCGGGCAGTGGGTCCGGGTCCATCAGTGCCCGGTACGCATCGGTGGCGATGATCTCGTCGCGCGGGCCGTCAGCTATGACCCGGCCGCGGTCGACGATGACGACTCGGTCGGCGTGATCCACAGTGGACTGCCGGTGCGCCACGGCGATTACCGTCACGCCGCGGAGGCGGGAGCGCAGATTGCCCAGGATTGTGGCCTCGTTCTCGGCGTCGATGGCGCTGGTGGCGTCGTCGAGCACCATCACCGCGGGGCGCGACAGCAGGGCGCGGGCGAGTGCAACGCGCTGGCGCTGGCCGCCTGAGAGGGTAAGCCCCCGCTCACCGACAAGGGTGGCGTAGCCGTCGGCGAGTTTGTCGATGAACTCGTCGGCGCGAGCCAGGCGGGCGGCCTCGCGCACCTCAGCGTCGGTGGCGTTCGTGCCCATGGCGATGTTGTCGCGGATGGAGGAGGAGAACAAGAACGCCTCGTCAAAGACGCAGGTGACTTTCTCGCGGATCGAGGAGGTACGCAGCGAGGCGTAATCGGTGCGGTTGGAGGAGGCGTCGATAAGCGAGATGCTCCCTGCATCCGGGCTGTAGAAAGCTCCCGCAAGCTGGACCGCCATAGATTTGCCTGCGCCGGCGGGCCCGATGACGGCGACGGTTTCGCCGGCAGCGGCGGTGAGTGTGAAACCGCGCAGGACGTCGTGGCCGCCGGTAGCAAAGTGGACGTCATCGAAGGAGATGCCGACTGGGCCGCCCGGTGCGGGCCGTGGATTCACCGGCTCGGCGCGCACGGGAGCGAGGGTGAGCACCTGGTCGAGGCGGTCGACGGAGCTCATCCCCATCTGCAGGCGCACGTACTGGTTGGTCAGCATCGACATCAGCGAGGACATGGACGTCAAATACGCGGTGAACGCCACGAACGCGCCGATGGTGATTGCGCCGGAGACCGCGATGAGACCGCCGGCGACAATGGTGATCACCAGGGCAACCTTGGGCAGTTGGGAGAGCACCGGCTGGAAGCGGGCGGTGAGTTTGGCGGAGCGCATCTTCACGGCGTAAAGCCGCCGGCCGAGTTCGTCGAGGCGGTCGATCTCGCGGTCCTCGCGGCCGAACGCCTTGACCACGCGCACACCCGAGACTGTTTGTTCGACGTGGCTGGCTAGGTCGGCCGTGGTCTGCTGATTCACCCACGTGGCAGCGTAGAGAGCGGTGCGCGAGCGGTTCGCCTCCCACAGGATTAGCGGCATGAGCGCCAGGGAGAGTGCGGTGAGGCGCACGTCCATCGAAAACATGACCGCGACAGTCGCGGCGAGCTGCAGGGCCCGGGTGAAAAACATCGGCGCGGAGCCGAGGACCATGTGGAACTGGTTGAGGTCCGAGATGGAGCGCGACACGATTTGCCCGGTGACGATGTCGTCCTGGCCCGGGCCGTCGAGGCGGTGCAGGGTTCTCAGCAGACTGGTGCGCACCCAGCGCTGGGAGTTGGTGGACAACAGGCCCGACGTCCAGCGCCGGACCCAGCTCAGGGCGTAGGTCACCAGCGCCAGGCCGACCATGGCCCAGGCGATGGCGGGAACCGAGCCTGGCACGGTGCCCGTGGCGACGTCGATGGCGCGGCCGGTCAGGGCCGGTAGCGCCACCTGGGCGAACGCGGCGAGAAACGCGGTGCCGAAGGCGAGGGACGCGGCGGCTCGGTTGGCAGCCAGCGCGCGCCGGAGAAGGGAAGGCCCGCGCTTCGCGGACGCCGGATCAGTCACGGTTGCTGATCGCACCCTTGACGTAGGACAGGAATTCGCGCGGGGAGGAGGCGCGCTTGACCTTGCCCTCTTCGCTTGACTCTGTCGACGGCAGCGCCTCGAGGAACCGCGGCGGGATGGGGCCGAGCGAGGCGGCGATGTTGTCGGTGACTATGGAGGCGAGCTTGCGGTTGGCCACGGTCCCGGCAATGGCACCGATGCCCAGCGGGAGAAACTTGCCCAGCCACGCGCGGCGCAGGCGCTTGGTTACGGAGCGCAAAGCGGTGCGGGTGAGGATGTTGTTGGCCTCCGTCAGGGTCGGGCCGGAAAAACGTGACAGGATCGAGGCGCTTGTCAGGCCGGTTCCGTTGCCCAGGATGGAATCCACTACGGCGAGACCCTGGGTGCCGGTCAGCGCGACGAGCACGACCGCGCGGCGGCGCTCCGGGTCGTCGATGTCCACGCCGCGCAGGTAGGCGCTGGCCACGGTGTAAAAGGCCGCGAGGTCGAGGAACACTACTGATTCACCCGCCACGGCGGCGGCTCCCGTGACAAGCCCGATTCCCGGGACGGCGGCGGCGAGGCCGGCACCTGCACCCGTGCCTGAGACGGTAGTGCGGAAGTGGCGGTCCATTTTTTCCTGGATTTCCGCCGGCGTTGCGTCCGGGTTCTGGCGACGCAGCCAGTTCACGTACGCCTTGATGCTGCCGGACTGCAGGTGCACCGCCTTATCCACCGCGGCGATGAAGCTTCGGCCGATGCGCCCGGATTCCTCCTCGAGCCTCCTCGGGTCGGAATTAACGGCGTCGGTGATAATCTCCTGCACTTCACCGTCGCCGCGTCGGTAGTTGTCCCTGCGTCCGAAAACCATCGTGTTCTCCTTGTCTGAAGTAAGCTCGCTCAAGTTTAGAAGATGGGATAAACATCCCGTCAGTGTCGATGAGGTGGGGCGGTGAAGCGCAGGGGCGATGGAGCAGGCTGAGAGCGTGGTTGTGCCCACCGCGGCTGGCGCGGTCCGGGGAGTGGTGGACGGCGTCACCGGAGCACGAACGTGGCGCGGCGTGCCTTTCGGAGACTCCACGGCGGGCCCCCAGCGATTCCGCGCGCCGCGCCCAGCCACACCTTGGGTGGGTGTCCGCGAGACCGCCGAGTACGCCCCGCCGGCGATGCAGCGCACGTTCGGCTTCAAGGATGTCGTAGTCGGTACCGAGGACTGCCTCACTCTCGACATTGTGCGCCCAGACACCGACGACGTGCTGCCCGTGGTGGCGTATTTCCACGGCGGCACGTTCGTCACCGGCGCCTCTCACGAGCGGGTGCTCCAGGGCCACCACCTCTCCCAGGCCACGGACGTGGTGTACGTGTCGGTCAACTTTCGCCTGGGCGTGCTCGGTTACCTCGACGTGCGCTCGGTAGGTCAGGACTGCGCGGCGAACCCGGGGCTGCTGGACCAGATCCTCGCTCTGCGCTGGATCCAGCAGAACATCGGTTTCTTCGGCGGGGATCCGGATTCAGTGACCATCATGGGTGAATCAGCCGGCGGAGCGGCGGTGATCCACCTCATGTGCGCACCGGCGGCGCGCGGGTTGTTCCACCGGGCCATCGCGCAGTCGCCGCCGTCGGCAAGCGTGCACTCGCGCGTCCAAGCCGCGATGTGGGTGCGCAAGCTTATCGACGGCATGGGAATGTCCCGGGACGCCACCCTCGCGGACTTGCGCGGGGTAGACGCCGAGGAGCTTGTGAGGGTCGGGCACTCAATGCTGCTGACCGGCAAGGAAGTGGTGCAGTTCAATACCGCGTTCATGCCCACCGTGGACGGCACGACACTGCCCGGCCACCCAATCGACGTGTTCGAGGCCGGGGACCAGGCGGCGGTGCCCCTCATTATCGGCACGAACTCCGACGAAGCCAGTTTTGCCAAGGCGATGTACCAGACCACGAGATCGCGCCAGCGCGCCGCGCGCCGGGCACTCGATAATTTTGACGCGGACAACGCGCACCTGGTGATGGAGGCGTACGGCTACGCGGGCGGCCGCGCAGACTTTGCCGAGTTGATCGCCGACGCGGTGTTCTGGGCGCCGTCGGTGATGCTGGCTACGGCGCACCGGCGCGCGGCGCCGACGTGGATGTACCGCTTCGACTACGCCTCGGCGGCGATGCGGCTGCTGGGTTTGGGTGCGATCCACTCGGCTGACCTCGTGGCCGTGTTCGGGGACCCGTTTGCCACGCGCATGTCCCGTTTCGACCGTTTCGGTTCCCGCAGCGGTTTCGACGAGGTCAGCCGAGCAATGCAGGCGCACTGGGGGAGCTTTTTCCATACGGGTCAGCCGGGGCAGGAGTGGCCGGTGTACGGGTTCCGCCGCGACGACGGCCCGGGTCGGGCCACCGCAGTGTTCGGGCAGGACGTGGTGGTGGAGTACGACCCGAAAAGCGCCCAGCGTCTCGCCTGGGAGGGTTTCGACATGCGGGAGTGGGGCAATAACAGGGAGGACCTGATGGAGTCGCTGGCGGAGTTTTTCGGGTTCGACTTGCCCGACAGTGACGACGAGTAAGCACGATGAACTGACAATACCCAGTGTTGCGCGGGCGCTAGCGGGTAATCGTCGCTAGGCTGGGGCCGTCAATCTGACATGCTCCAATCACCCCTTTTGGAAGGAATGGTTCGCCGTGAGCTTTTTCGAGGACATCGCCGCCGCCCTTGACCGCGACGGCATCGAATCGCGCGTCCACGATGAAACCATGTTCGTGCCGATCACGGCCGATGTGGAGATCCAGTTCGTGGAGATCGACCCGCACCTTCCGGCGGCGAACGTCTACATTGCGGCCGCCGACGTGGACGAGGATGACGACGAATTCGAGGCTGTGCTGGTTTCCGTTGTGTTCTCAGTGGAGGACGCGGTGAACACGGTGGGCGACCATGTGGCCACGGACCAGGTGGTGACCGTCCTGCGCGATCTCCACGAGGCGACGGACGAGCGCATCAGCGACCTCGAGTTTTTCCCCGACCCGGTGAACAACCAGCTCATGCGCGCGGAGGTGGGGGAAAGCGCCGAGCTGCAGGTGCTGGTCGAGGTTGTTGACGGCGAGCCGTGCGCATCGGTGACGTTCGTCGCTTTATCGGACAACTACGACGATCTCATGGATGACGCCATCGGTGAGCTGTGGGAGTCTGACGGAGATGCCGAGCTCACAGACGAGGACCGTCTGCGGCTGTTCGAGACGATCCACGCCGAGGCCGTCTCCGAGTCGGAGGTGCTGGTGTTGGGGACATTCTCGGATTTTGACCGGCTTTTCGACGTGCTCTCGCTCGCCGCGGACCAAGCTGGGGAGTGGGAGTCCCAGTTGCTTCCCGTCGAGGACGGTTTCGACGAGCCGGAGGTATACGACATTTTCGGACGCGACGGGCTGGACGACGACCTCGCGGAGCTCGTGGGCGGGGACGATGAAGAAGATGACGACTTCGACTACGACGACGAGGACGACGAAGAGGATGACTCAGTGGATGCCGACGACGCCGGCAGCCTGAGCGGCAATTCGGCGCTGTCGCCCGATACGTCCGAGACAGCCTCGGCGGGCCGGATCGGTAAGACCGAGATCGACTCGGGCACCCAGGTACCGGTGGAGGACGAGGTTTAACCTCGGTGAGAACTAGGCCGCAGTCATTCCGTCGAACATGGAGGGTGGGGAGTAGACGGGTTGGAAGCTACCGTCTGCCAGCCACACGTAGGTTGCGGTTCGGTTCGAGGGGATTTCGTGCACCGACTCGATGCAGTCCTCGGTGACGAGGGCGCGCACCCACGCCTCTGTGAGGGTGCGGTCGGCGGGCGCTCCGGTGTCGTCTGAGATCCTCAGCTCGATGAGATAGGCGGGCACCTGCGTTTCTCCCCAGCCCTGGATTCGGGCTCGGGCGCGGGGCCCGACGCGCCGGCGGCTTACCGCCGCGCTGAGTTTTGGCCCGTGCCGCAATGGCGGGAGTGCTTTGACCGGCGGGCGCCACGCTGCGGACGGCCTAGCGAGGGAGCGCGGGTGGTGGATGATTGTTCGGAGATCGTCCAAGGCAAGGGGGTGGCGGTTGATGATGTCGGAGGCGAGGGTGTGGGAATCGGCAATGTTGTTTGTCATGTCTGGCACCGTAGAACACGGGTGCGACATCCCGGGGCAAAATTGGAACACTTGTTCTAACTTTGACCTGAATTCCGCACTTCGGCGAATCGGACTAGCCTTGCTTGCATATGCCTGAAAAATACGACACGTCCGGGGCTGCGCCTCGCATCCCGCGGACAATCTGGGTTCTCACCTCGGCGGCGTTCATCATTGCCCTCGGATACGGGTTTATCGCGCCCATCCTGCCGCAGTTCACTGCCAGCTTCGGCGTGTCCTTGGCCGCCGCGGGCGCCGTGGTCTCCGTCTTCGCGGCCGCGCGTCTCATCGGCGCACCCGGGGCCGGCATCTTGGTGGACAAGCTCGGTTCAAGGCCCGTTTACATCGCGGGTTTGCTGATTGTCGCAGTTTCCACCTTTCTCGTCGCGTTCGCGCAGGCGTACTGGCACGTCTTCGCGTTGCGCTTCATCGCTGGCTTCGGATCGACAATGTTTACGCTGTCTGCTCAGGCGCTCATCGTGCGGGCGGCACCCCCGACGATCCGTGGCCGCGCTAGCGCTGTCTACGCTTCCGCCTTCCTGTTGGGGAACATCGTGGGTCCGATTATCGGGGCTCTGCTGGCGTCGCTAGGCTTCCGCATCCCGTTCGCGGTCTATGGCATCGGCGTGGGGATCGCAGCGCTGACGGTGTGGGTGTTTACTTCCACCCCGCGCGGGCGCGCGGCGCTCCCGCCGAAACTCCCGCCGATGCGCTTCGCTGACGCGATCACCCTGCCCACCTATCAGAGCCTGCTTACCTCCGGGTTTGCCAACGGCTGGGCCAACTTCGGCGCGCGCGTGGCGGTGCTGCCACTGTTCGCGGCCAGTGTGTTCGCCAACGGTGCCGCCGCATCGGGTCTCGCGCTGACCGCCTTCGCCATCGGCACCGCCGTGACCCTCCAGTTCTCTGGACGCCTCGCCGACCAGATCGGGCGCAAGCCGCTTATCATCGCCGGTCTTGCTGCCACGACCGTGTTCACCGGTTCCCTCGGGTTGGCCACCAGCCTGTGGTCGCTGCTGCTCATGTCCGTGCTCGCGGGCGTCGGCGGCGGCCTGATGAACCCGGCGCAACAGGCCACGCTGGCGGACACCGTCGGCAACGAGCGCTCCGGCGGCAAGGCGCTCTCGGCCTTCCAGATGACGATGGATGCGGGCCAGATCTGTGCGCCCCTCGTCGTTGGTACGCTTGCGGAACTCTACGGCTTCGGCGTCGCGTTCGCCTCCTGCGGTGCCGTGACGCTGCTGGCGTTGATCGTGTGGCTGCTCCGCGGCCAGGAAACCCGCACACCCGACAAGGAGACGGCATGAAGCGCATCATCATCGACTGCGACCCCGGCATTGACGACACCCTGGCCCTGATCTACCTCGCCGCCGCCCACCACGAGGGTGCGATCGAGCTCGAGGCAGTGACCACCACCGCCGGCAACGTCGGCGCGCAGCAGTGCGCCGTCAACGCCGCGTGGGTTCTGTCTGAGTGCGGCCTACGCACAATTCCGCTGGCCGCGGGGATGCCCGGCCCGCTGGAAGTGGAGTTGACCACAACTCCCGAGACTCACGGGGACACTGGCCTCGGGTACGTCTCCGCACCCGCGCGCCACGTGGAGACGGACTGGGATGCGCTGTGGTGCGATGCCATCGACCGCGGTACGGACGACCTGCATCTCATTGTCACTGGCCCGATGACGAACCTCGCCGCGTTCCGCAGGCTCCACCCGCGCCACTTCACCCAGCTGAAACACATCACCGTCATGGGCGGGGCGGTCGACTACCCGGGCAACACCACCGAGACCGCGGAGTGGAACTTCTGGGTCGACCCGCACGCCGCGCGCGAGGTCCTCGCGCACGCCCCGACGCCTGTCACGCTGTGTTCTCTCGGGGTGACGGAGACGATGGTGCTTGATCCGGAGGCGTTGGCACGGGTCGTCGATACGCTTGGGCCCGCTCCGATCGCGCGCTCGCTGTCCGAGATCCTGCGCTTCTACTTCGAGTTCCACGACGACGAAGGGTTGGGGTACCTCGCGCAGGTCCATGACCTGCTCACGGTCCAGGTTGCGCTGGGCACGACGCTTTTCGACGCCCAACCGCACGCCCTGGATGTCCACGCCGTCACCGGTGAGTTGCGCGGAACGTCGTTCGTTGCGGGCGGAAAAACCAACGCTCGGGTGGTCTCGCGCGCGGATACGGGGGCAGCCCACGCGGAGTTTCTGCGGGCCTGCGGCGTGCACGCGAAGTTTTTCGGCGGCAGCGGCGAGCTGGACGCGGCCCGCCACGCGCGCGCCGAGGACTAGCCGGTCAGGCCCGTCGACTCGACAACGCGGCGCAGTGTGCTCGCGGAGGCGTCGAACTGCTCGAACTCCGCCTCGCTCAAGCGCAGTTCGACGACGTTGCGCACCCCGCCGCGGTTGAGGATGGTGGGGGTGCCGATGTAGATGTCGCTGCGCGCGTACTCGCCTTGAAGCAGCGCGGAGACCGGTAGCGCCACGTCCTCGTTGCGCAGGATCGCGCGGGTGATGCGGGCGAGGGCGGACCCGATCCCGAACGACGTGTTGCCCTTGCGGCGGATGATGTCGTAGGCGGCATCGCGGGTTTCCCGGAACATCTGGTCGATATCGTCGTAGATATGCGGGTTCGTCTCGGCGGCCTTCTCCACGAGGCGGGGGATGGGGACACCGGCGATGCTTCCCGAGGACATGACGGGAAGCTCGGAATCCCCGTGCTCCCCGATGACGTAGGCGTGGACCGCAGACGGGGCGATATCGAAGCGCCGGCTGAGGTTGTGGCGCCAGCGGGCGGTGTCCAACACAGTGCCGGAGCCGATGACCTGGTCGGACGGCAACCCGGTCTGTTTCCATGTGACGTAGGTGAGGACGTCGACCGGGTTGGTGGCAACGAGGTAAATGCCGTTGAAGCCGTTGCCCATGACTTGGCGGTTGATGGACGCGAAGATCTCCTGGTTGCGCGAGATCAGATCGAGGCGGGTCTCACCGTCGCGCTGAGCCACCCCGGCGCAATTGACCACCATTGCGGCGTCGCGGCAGTCCGCGTACTCGCCGACAGTGACCTGGATGTTGTGGCCGGAGAAGGGAACGGAGTGTGAGAGGTCCTCCACCTGCGCCCACGTCATGTCCTCGTCGATGTCGATAATGGCCAAGTGGTCGGTCAGGCCCTGGTTCAAAATGGCGTAGGCGTACGCGATGCCGACGGCTCCCGCGCCGATCAGCACGACCTTGTTGCCCTGTGTCACGTTCATGGTCTGCAGAGTTTAAAGCCCGCACGCCCCGAGCGCTTCGCGAGCGACGGGCTCCGCTGCGGCGCGGTCGGCCCCTACCAGGCCGATACGGGTGCGGCGGTCGAGGATGTCGCCCACTGTGGTCGCGCCCTCATGGGTCACGGCGTAGGAGATCTCCGCGCGCGTGATGTCGAGGCCCGCGACGGAATCTGCTCCGTCGGGGATCACGCTTGCAGCGAGCACGTTGTGCGCCTCCGCGCCGTAGCGCGCGACAAGGGAGGCCGGCAAGGAGGAGGCGACGGCGTGCGCCCGGGCAATCCCACCAGAGGTTTGCGGAGATCGCCCGGCCGAGGCGCCGACGAGGGAGATCTCCTTGGTGCGGCAGGCGGTGGGGCGTGCGGCGAGGGCCGCGCGGATCTCGGGGTCACCGACGGCCTCGTCCACCGTCTGCTCGGCCATGAGGCGGTACTCGGTGAGCTTGCCGCCGGTGACGGTTACCACCCCGTCGTTGTTCAGGATGAGGTGCTCGCGCGAGAGGTCTGCGGTGCTGCCCCCAGTCTCAACCGCGGAACGCAGCTGCACCAGCGGCCGGAGGCCGGCAAAGGCACCGAGGACGTCGTCGGATGTCAGGTTCGTCTGAAGACCCTGGTTGACAACGTCGAGGATCCACTGCACGTCCGACTCAGGCGCGCGGGGCACGTCCTCGAGCTCGGCTTTTTCGTCGGTCAGGCCGATGTAACAGCGGCCGAGCTGGGTGGGCAGGATGAAGCAGAAACGGTTGACGGATCCGGGGACAGCGACGGTGAGCGCACCGCTGGGGTTGCCCACCTTTTCTGCGTCGACCAGGAACCTATCTAACGGTGGCGGGGCCTGTGACCATTGGTTTTAGGTCACAGCCGTGGATGGGGCGTGGGCCTGGCCACCTGGGGTGAGTGTGATCGTGTCTTCGGGGATAAACACACCGGCAACCGTCACCGACGGGTGGAAGGCGGGTGTGCGGTGGGGTGGCCGGTTTTCCGTGCTCTTTTGGCAGGAAACCAGCCGCTGAGATGGCCGGGAGTTGTTGCTCAACCGGCCTACAAAGAGTTGATCACACACACTCCCTGGAGCGCTAGCGATGAGTGAGCTTTTCGAGGTCGGTACGACGCGCATCAAGCGCATCGCCATGATCACCAACCCCGCCGCCGGCAAGGGCTCCGCGATGCGGGTAGCCCAGGCCGCGCGCGACCGCTTCTCGCACCACGGCATCGACGTCGTCTCGCTGCAGGGCGCGACCGCCGAGCGCTCGCTCGAGCTCGCGGAGGCAGCGCTTGACGACGCCCGCCTCGACGCCCTCGTCGTCTGCGGCGGCGACGGCTTGATCAACCTGGCCCTACAAGCCCAGGCGCAGTCGGCCGTGCCGCTCGGCATCATCCCGGCCGGCACCGGCAACGACCACGCCCGCGAGTACAACCTGCCGACGGATCCAGAAAAGGCCGCCGACGTGATCGCCCAGGGTTTTTACACCACCACCGACCTGGCCCTGATCACCGACGACCACGGGTTCCGTCGCTAGTTCGGCACCATCGCATGCTGCGGCTTCGATTCGCTGGTAACGGATCGCACCAACCGCATGACCTGGCCGAAGGGCAAGAACCGCTACAACCTAGCGATCCTCGCCGAGCTGATGAACTGGCGTACCATTGCCACGCGCATGGTTCTGGACCACGAGACAGTGGTGGAGGTGGATGCGAAGTTGTGCAGCATCGGCAACACCCGCACTTACGGCGGCGGCATGTACATCTGCCCGAACGCGAACCACCACGAGGGGTTGTTCGACATCACCGTCATGGAGGACATCAGCCGCGTCAAGGCCGCAGGCAAGTTCGCCTCAATCCTGCAGAACAAGCTCACCGAGGGCGACGGCATCAGCTTCTACCGCGCCAAACACATCCGCATCGAGATGGACAACATCAACTGCTATGCGGACGGCGACCTGATGACGGCGCTGCCCATCGAGCTTGAGATTGTCCCCGGGGCCGGCCGCTATCTGGTCCCGCGGCCGTAGGTTGGGTTAACGGGGCAGCGGCGCCGCTGCAGCCTGGGCGGCAACAATGCCGCTCGTCCGGCCGTTTCCCGCGGGCGCGTAGCGCTCGGCCGGGCGGTGTGCTTCGCGACACCCCCACCAACGCCACCCTTCTTCTTGGACCCGCCGCTGGTGATTGAGCGCACTACGGTACCGGCGAGGCCGGGGTATCGCACCTGCGCGTACGTCATGACGCGGTTCTTCGCCGCTCGGGTGATGCGGTCGAGAGCGGTGGGCTTCGTAGTGGCGCTCATGGCAGCTCCTTTGCGGGAAGGGTTGGATGTCACGACCATGTTAGAGCAACGAAGGATCCCTATGCGCTGTTATTAGTTATGTGAAGTCGCTGAGCTACCTCGTCCGCGACTTCGCGAATCTTGGTTGAGTAGCTGTCCCTCTGAGCTCCCTGGGACCCCTTTATTCCATCTTGGTAGGCAAGTTCAGCGATCGGGGAATGGACATCCTGGGCCGTGGCCGGCATCGAGTGCATGTGCGGCACGTGGCCGAGAAGAAAGTCTTCGGATGCCTGGCCGAGGATTCTTGCGATGCGTTGTGCTTCTTCGGCAAACTTATCTCGAAAGCGCTCGAATGCACCGACAAGTTGTTCCTGGCCATTGGCCTTCTTCTTGATGTATTCCTGGGTTGTGTATCCCAAGTACTGGAGTTCGCGCCCACCGTAACCTGGAAGGCGAAGGTTGCGGGATTTCTTCTCGAAGCTGGAAGAGAATGACTGCCACGTGCTGATATTGGCGGCACTCATCTCCGAGTATTCCGTTACCCAGGCGTCAAACCAGCGCGCGAGGTTTCCGAAGGCGTGATAACTGAACAGGTCAGTGGCAGTAGGGGTGACGAAGGCATCGCATCCGAGAAGAACCGTTCGGTTGAATGGCCCCAAGCTCGGGCCGACGTCGAACATGATGATGTCGTAGCGGTCGGTGTCTTCCATTGCGGTGACGAGCTGTCCGGCCCAATGCACGCGTCGGAAAGCGGCGGTTTCACGTCCCAGGGCAGTTTGCCACGCAGCAGACATAACGTCCTCGATCTGCGACAGCGATGGGTGGCCCGCGAGAACGTCCACCCCAAATCTTCTGGACGAATGGACAGGAACATCGGGATCGATCTCGGGCTCGCCCTCACGCAGCGGAATGAATATCCCATAGACAGTCTTTCCTAGAGACTGGCGCAGTGCCTCTTCAGGATCAGGATGACCGTCGTAGATCTCAGCTGTTTGGTTGTCTTCCAGCATCAATTGAGTCGCGTTGCACTGAGGGTCGCAGTCGACGTATAGGACACGTTGCCCGTTACGGGCAAAGTTATACGCCACATTGGCGGAGAGGGTTGTCTTACCCACACCACCCTTGTTGTTGAAAAAGCTCAGTGTTTTAATGCTCACAGAGGTCCTTTGTCGACGAAGTAGGCTTTTGAATAATACCTGGTGAAGGGAGTTAATCCTGGCCGGTCGGTCCTACACTGCGGCGCGACCTTTCTCGTAGAGTTCGGCGGGCATCTTCCGGAGCAGGTGCCATTCGAACCTGACTGGGCGCTCTCCCTGATGACTGAGGTAATTGACCTCGCCCAGAAGGGTGTAAGCATTGGCTACGCCGATCGCGTTTTCACGCGTTTGACGTACACACAACAGGTTCGTATTGCCGGCGTTCTCGTGGTTGATATAACGCTCCGCTGTGGGCGAGCCAAGAGTGGTGGTTGATTGAGACTCCCACTGGAAGATGTCCCGAGCAAGCGGAAGATCCTTGTACCGTGTTGATTCGGAATAGGACTTTTCGTCCTTGGTGAGTGTGACGAAGAAGAGGTCGGTTCGAGCTTCCTTGACGTAGTAGACGCCCTCTCGCGGGAGGTTCAGAAGCGAGAGGTCTTCGACGTCACGTAGCGCGCTCGTTAGCTCGGCAACCGAATAGTCCGCGTGAGAAAAGAGAATGCCTGCCCCCGGGCCCGACACTGCTTTTGGAATCACCCGCGTGGTGGAATCCCGATACGAAAAAACCTGAGAAAGCTCTTCCGCAAATGCTGGCGCGCGGCGCATGAATTCTATTCCGTCGTGGACCGACGCTGGATGCAACGACCTAACTTGATTCGCCCACACGCTGGTATACAACATGCGTGCGAACCGGCGTTGGAGTTCGGTCATCTCCGTCAACTTCGGACCGTCGGGAGAGGCAATATCCACATACATTTGGCTACGTAAGGGGTCATTCACGTGGAGGAGCGACCTTATTCGACCTAAGAGGAACTCCTCCTCTGGGGACGAAACCGGCGGGGAGGGAAGCAGGTCAACGCTTCGAAGAATTCGGGTCCAACCGCCTTCTTTCCTCGACCGATATATATCTTCAAGTGGGAGCCCGGTTGAAATCAGAAAATCCGAGAGGTCGGTTGTCATTTCCTGGCTCGCTAGGCTTCGCAAACGCTTAATGTTCATACCAGTCGCGGCGCGGACATTCCGGAGAACACGACCCGTTGTCACTTGATCGAGCTGAATGGCTGTACCGCCGGGGAGACTGGGGAATCCGTGGCGGATTTCATGTTCTAAGCGTTTGCCGCGTTTTCCGGTCATCGCCGCGAACCTACCTTCAAGGCTGAATTCGGCGTTCTGTTGGCCAATAAAATCCAGAACCGTGCAGACGTCTTTGCCACGATGAAGGCGTAGACCTCGGCCGAGTTGCTGGAGGAAAATTGTAGGGCTTTGGGTAGGGCGAAGCATGATAAGGGTGTTGACCTCTGGGATGTCCACGCCCTCATTGAACAGATCAACCGTAAAAAGAACCCGTACGTCACCTGACCTCAAGGCGTTGATCGCCTGAGCCTGTGCCACTTCATTGTTGCGCGATGAAACAGCACGCGCTGGAATTCCTGCGGCACTAAATCTCTCCGCCATGAACTCAGCATGGTCGATGCTTACACAAAATCCGAGGGCCTTTAGTGAGTCGAGGTCAAAAACACGTCTTACGAGTTCGTTCACGATAAGTCTGACTCGGCTGTCGCCTTGCTTGATGTAGAACTCGGTAAGTGAAGAGGTGTCGTACGCTTTGCTGGAACGCGACCACTTGACCTCGGTGAGGTCTGTTGCATCATCAATTCCGTAGTAATGCATCGGCGCGACGATGCCCAGCCGAAGAGCGTCCCATAGGCGCAACTCGTATGCCACGCGGTAGTCAAACATCTGCATGATGTTGACCCCGTCGCCGCGCTCGGGTGTCGCGGTAAGAGCCAGAAGTTCGGTGGGGCTAATGTGGCAGAGCAACTTTTTGTACGTTTGTGCCTCTGCGTGGTGGAACTCGTCGACAACCACAACCTCAAAATGGTCCGACGCGAATCGATCGAGGTTTCGACTCAAGCTCTGGATCGTCGCAAAGACTTGAGTGCCATTAAGTGGTGTATTTTCACCGTCGAGAATTTCACCGAATGAGGGGTCTCGCAGGACTTCCCGGTACGTTCGTTGTGCCTGCCGCAGGAGCTGTGATCTGTGAGCCACAAACAGTAATGAGGGCCGCTTGCCCCATTGCTCTGAGAGTTTCTGATAGTCAAGGGCAGCCACAACCGTCTTGCCGGTGCCGGTGGCGGCCACAATCAGATTGCGATGCCGGTCGTGATTTAGGCGTTCAGCGTCCAAGGCCTCAAGCATGGCTTGTTGATAGGTCCGAGGTTCGACCTGGAGCCCGGAAAGCTGAATTTCACCTGCGCTCGTAGCGCCGAAGCGTGCTGTCTTAAGTGCTGTACGCAACCGTGAGGCGTCCTGTTGCGGGTCATATGAAACATAGTGGGGGTCGTTCCAGTATGTGTCGAAAACCGCCTCGAATTTGTCGAGAACCTCTGGGGTTGCCGAGCGTGTGGTCCGCACGTTCCATTCCACTCCATCGATTAGAGCAGAGTTCGACAGATTTGAGCTACCGATATACGCGGTATCGAAGCCTGAGTCCCGGCGGAACAACCACGCCTTCGCGTGCAGCCGAGTAGTAGACGATTCGAACCCGACCTTAACGTTCGCCTTGAACTCTGTAACCAGGCGATTAATGGCCGCAATATCTGACGCACCGCAGTATGTGGACGTAAGGATTCGAAGTGGAACGCCGTTATCGCGAAGGAACTCCAACTGATCCCGAATCACTGAGATACCCGAGTTCTTAATAAAAGCGCATAGCAGATCCACTCGGTCTGCAGTCTGAATTTCCCGCTTTATCTCCGCAGACATGCTGCGATCCGAGCTGGCGTTAGTGAGCAACGCCGATCCGGTCAAACTTCGAGGCTGGATCTCAGGAGGTTCTCCGAGTGATGTCTTGTACACCGCGTACAGGAGTTGTTCAGATTCTATCTCGACATCTGAATCCACCAAATGAGCGACCGCATTGATAAGGGAAATCCTCTGCCCCGGCGAATCAATCGAGATCAACTTGTCCTCCAGCCGCCTCAAGAGCACCCGAGAGATTGCCTCAGAGTATCGTTCCCGGAGATCTTCCCCAACTGATTCGATGCCCGCGCGCGCGTGCGCGTCGGCGCGGTGAGTGGCCTTTAAGCGTTGCTCAACCCGCCGAGTGACAGGAGATTCGTATACACCATAGGGGAGCTCTTCACTCGAGCGTTTCACTGCGTCGAACCTCCTTGCAAAATGACTACCGCCGGGATGTCGGCAGGAGCCCAGTCGAGCTTCATCATGTCGCTAATTGGTACCCATCGCACTTCTGCGTGTTCAGTTAATACGGGCATGCCAGAGACAAGCTCGCAGTAGTACGTCGATAGATTGACTACTCCGAATTCGTACTGGTGAGATGTTGCTGTCAGTTTCGCGCCCACTTTAGCGTCGATAAGCAGTTCCTCTTTCAACTCCCGTATGAGGGCTTGCTCCGGAGTCTCACCGTGCTCGACCTTGCCACCGGGGAATTCCCACATTCCCTCCATTGCCTTGCCTGCACCGCGGCGCGCGGCGAATACCCGGCCGTCGCGTACGAAAACGGCTCCGACAACGTCGATCTGTTTCGGCATGCTGAACACTTTAAGTCAGCACGGCAGCTCCTGCCGCGTGTGAGACGTCGACAAGCGATAAGCGCCGAATAGTAATACCGGCCTGAGTCGCGTATGGTGGGGAAACAATGAGCACTTCCGAAAACGCTACCGGCAGCGAGTTTGAGCCGGACATGAAATTGTCGGAAAATCAGGAAACCCCGCAGGTTGTCGCAGACACTGAAGAAGTGGCTGCCGCTGAAGACACCAGGGATGCGGGCAATTCTGAGGACACCGGCGCTTCGGCAGAACCCGAAGCCACCGCAACCGAGAACACCGAAACCACCTCCCAGCCGGAGGAGCCCGCGCAGGAGCCGGCCGAGCAGGCTGAGGATAAGGCTGACGCCGAGCCTGAGGCGCAGCCCGAGAAGTCGGACAACGGGTTTGACAACCTCGACCTCCCGCAGAGCGTCGTTGACGCAGTGAAGAAGGTCGGCTTCGAGCAGCCGTCTCCCATCCAGGCGCAGACCATTCCGCTTCTGATGCAGGGCCGCGACGTCGTCGGTCTTGCGCAGACCGGTACCGGCAAGACTGCTGCTTTCGCACTTCCCGTGCTGAGCCAGATTGACCCGTCGCTGCGCCACCCGCAGGCCCTGGTTCTCGCCCCGACGCGCGAACTCGCCCTGCAGGTCGCCGATTCCTTCCAGTCCTTCGCCGACCACCTGGGCAAGATCCAGGTGCTGCCGATCTACGGCGGCCAGGCGTACGGCATCCAGCTATCCGGCCTGCGCCGCGGCGCCCAGATCATCGTGGGCACCCCGGGCCGCGTCATCGACCACTTGGAGAAGGGCTCGCTGGACATCTCCAACCTGCGCTTCCTCGTTCTCGATGAGGCCGACGAGATGCTGAACATGGGCTTCCAGGAGGACGTCGAGCGCATTCTCGCCGACACCCCGGACACCAAGCAGGTCGCGCTGTTCTCGGCGACGATGCCGAACGGCATCCGCAAGATCTCCAAGCAGTACCTCAACGACCCGGCCGAGGTCACGGTCAAGTCCGAGACCCGCACCAACACGAACATCACGCAGCGCTTCCTGTTCACGGCGCACCGCAACAAGCTCGACGCGATCACCCGCATTCTCGAGGTGACCGAGTTCGACGCGATGATCGTCTTCGTGCGCACCAAGCACGAGACCGAAGAGCTCGCTGAGAAGTTGCGCGCTCGCGGGTTCTCCGCCGCGGCCATTAACGGTGACATCGCCCAGCAGCAGCGTGAGCGAACCGTCGATCAGCTTCGCGACGGCCGCCTCGATATCCTGGTCGCCACCGACGTCGCCGCCCGCGGCCTCGACGTCGAGCGCATCTCCCACGTGTTCAACTACGACATTCCGAACGACACGGAGAGCTACGTTCACCGCATCGGCCGCACCGGCCGCGCGGGTCGCACCGGCGAGGCGATCCTCTTCGTCACCCCGCGCGAGCGCCGCATGCTCCGCTCCATCGAGCGCGTGACCAACGCGACGATCGAGGAGATGGATCTGCCCACCGTCGACGAGGTCAACGAGAGCCGCAAGATCAAGTTCATGGACTCCATCACCGAGTCGCTCGAGTCCAAGGACCAAGACGTGTTCAAGTCCATGGTGCGCGAGTACTCCAGCGCGAACAATATCCCGATGGATGACATCGCAGCAGCGCTGGCCGCACAGGTGAATTCGGCTGGCGAGTTCCTGATGAAGGAGCCGCCGAAGGATAAGCGCGACCGCCGCGACCGCGACAACTGGGACCGCGACGACCGCCGCGACAGGGATCGTGGGGACCGTGGCGGCCGCCGCGACCGCTTCGACCGCGATGACCGCCGCGGAGGGCGTTTCGACCGCGACGACCGTGGGGACCGTGGTGGGCGCGGACGCCAGAACGACAGCGAGAACTTCGACACCTACCGCCTCGACGTGGGCAAGCGCCAGCACGTGCGCCCGGGTGCCATCGTCGGCGCCCTGGCGAACGAGGGCGGGTTGAACTCGCGCGACTTCGGCCGCATCACCATCGGCGGCGACTTCACCCTGGTGGAGCTGCCGAAGGGGATGGACTCCTCCGTCCTCGACCGTCTCGCAGACACCCGCATCTCCGGTCAGCTGATCAATATCCAGCGCGACAAGGGCGGCGCTGCACGCAGCTACGGTGGTGACCGCGGAGACCGCGGCGGGCGCGGACGTTACGACGATCGTGGGGATCGCGGTGGACGCGGTGGCTTCCGCGGCGGACGCGATCGCGATGACCGTGGAGGCCGGGGTGGCTTCGGCGGCCGCGGTGGACGCGATCGGGACTGGCGCGATTAGTCTCTAACGATTCGGGGCGAGGAAGGTTACTTCCTCGCCGCTTTTCGCGTCCTGAGGCGATTCGGTCCGGTTTAACGCATGGAAAAAGTGGCCGACCCCGGGCTGGGGCCGGCCGCTTCGCCGCGTCCAGACAAAGAGTTACGCGAAGATATCCGACGGCAGGTACATCAGGATTAGGATGATCATGGTGAGCAGGTTGAATATGCCGGCGCCCGCAGTCGTTTTCGCCTTGGCGCTCTCGAAGTTCGAGGTGTAGTCCGCCTGGTCGGCCTCGGCCGGGTCGAGGGCGTTGAGGGAGCCCATCATCTTGCGCTGCTGCGGGATAACCATGAAGAAGAGGATGCCCCAGGCGATCAGGGCCAGGATGATCGCGGTGTGCAGGAAGTAGTTCGTTTTGAAATGATCCCAGCCGAAGATGAGCACCACCGCGCCGAGCAGCGGGACGAGTGCGGAGAGCATGCCGTAGGTGGAGGTGATGCGCTGCAGGACGGTGGCGCGGCCGACGGCCTCCTGGCTGCCGGTTCGGGCTTCGGCGGCCTGGCGGGGGAACATGGACGTGGCGACGATGACGGGGCCGAGCAGGAGGATGGCGGCGGCCACGTGGAGGACAACGAAAACGGTAGTCATGGCCCCCACCTTACAGGGAGCTCCGTCCAACCAAGCCGGTGAAACCCGAGCACGCGCGCCGTACCGCGCGCAGGTCGTCGCGTGGCAACGCAAGTTCGTAAGCGCGAGCCACAGCGGTGAGTTGCCGAGCGTATGCGCAGCGCGCCCGCGGGGCAGGGGGGAGCCATTCGCTGGGCAGCTGATCGGACTTGTCCTGGTTTGCGGCTGACGACGTGACAACGAGGTTGCGCGGGTCATTGGCAAAGGCGAGGCGCTGCGCACCGGTCCAGGCGTGGGCGCCGGAGTCCCACGCGGCGGAGAGGGGATATACGTGGTCGATCTCCACGTCGGCGGGGAGCAGCGGCTGGCCCGTGTAGGGGTCGGTGATCGGGCGGGCTGACCACTCGCGGTAGGGCACCGAGCAGGACGGGACGGAAAACGCCTGGGCCATCAGTGCCGAGCGGGTGTCGCACCCGGACGGGGTGGCAGCCCAGCCAGGGCCGAACGCGTCGCGCTCGTAGCCCAAGACGGTGGCGCGCTGGGGAGGGGATGCGGTGGTGGGGGCGTCGATAAGCGAGCGCGGGGTGGGCCACGGCACCACCGCGAGGGTCAGGGCGATGAGCAGGGCGAGGTAATAGCGCATGCCCTTCTTAGACTGCCGGCTGGTCCCCGCGGTTCCGCTCAAGCGCCTCATCGAAGGTGGCGTCCGGGTTGCACACGGCGTAATCGTTGACGCGCATTGCGGTGTCGAACTCCTCCGCCACCCCGTCGGTCGGGCGGGTGGCCAGCGACACCGCGGCCATGGCCAGGGTGGCGAGGATGACGCCGGGGACGATCTCGTACAGTTGCGTGACGGGGGAGTCGATCGAACCCCAGATGAACACCGTGAGAGCACCGGCGATCATGCCGGCGAGCGCGCCCTGGGCGGTCAGGCGCTTCCAGTACAGCGATGCGACGACAACGGGGCCGAACGCGGCGCCAAAACCCGCCCAGGCGAAACCGACGAGGCCGAGGATGGTGTCGGAGGGGTTGAGAGCCAGCGCAATGGCGACGAGCGCGACGAGGACCACCATCGCGCGCGAGAGCATGAGAAGCGTCTCACCCGAGAGGCGGCGTTTGCCGATGACGCGGTAGAGGTCCTCGATCAGCGCCGAAGAGGTGATGAGAAGCTGCGAGGACATCGTGGACATGATCGCTGCGAGCACGGCGGTAAGGATGATGCCTGCGACCAGTGGGTGGAACAGCACGCGGGCCATATCCAGGAAGATTGTTTCCCCGCTCGGGTCGGTGACTTGGGCGCCGGTCTGGGTGAAAAATACGGTTGCCACGAGCGCGGTGAAGATCGCGCCGATGTAGCACAGCGTGACCCAGAAGGTGCCGGTGCGGCGCGCGGAGGCGGCCTCGGCGGGGGAGCGCAGCGCCATGAAGCGGGTGATGATGTGGGGCTGGCCCACGTAACCCAGGCCCCAGGCGAGGTTGCCGATAATTGTCACGGCGGAGACCCCGGCGAACATTTGGAAGTAGGTCGGGTTCGCCTCGGGGAAGGGGCCGTAGGGGTGTGTGGCGGCGAAGGAGAAGATGTCGCCGGGGTTGTCCAGCGCGAGTAGCGCCATGACGGGGACGATGAGCAGGGCGATGAACATCAGTGCGCCCTGCACCACGTCGGTGTAGGACACGGCGAGGAAGCCGCCGACGAAGGTGTAGATGACGGTGACGGCGCCGACGACGAGCATGCCGGTGGTGTAGTCGCCGCCGAAGGTGGACTCGTAGTATTTGCCGCCCGCGACCATGCCGGAGGAGACGTAGAAGGTGAAGAAGAAGATGATGATCACCGCGGCCGCGATGCGCAGGGTGCGCGAGGTGTCGCGGGTGCGGTTCTCGAAGAAGCTCGGCAGCGTGATGGAGTTGCCCGCCACCTCCGAGTAGGAGCGCAACCGCGGGCGACCCACTTCCAGTTCGCCCATGTGCCGATGAGCAGGCCGATGACGATCCACAACTCGCTCATGCCGGTGGCGAACAGCGCCCCGGGCAAGCCCATGAGCAGCCATCCGGACATATCGGAGGCGCCGGCGGAGATACCCGCCACGAACGGCGGGAGGTCGCGCCCGCCCAGGACGTAGTCGTCGTACTTCTTGGTCCTGCGCCACGAGTAGTAGCCGATGGCGAGCATTGCGCCGAAGTAGAGCACGATGGCGAGGATCATCCACGCATTGTCCACGGAGAACGTCTCCTTTATACGGTTGTCCGAAAGTTTCCCACAGCGTAGCGTGTCGGGCCGTCGTGGTATAAGGGTGGTTATGCCTAAATTCCTCCTCCACGGACTCTGGTTGCCCGAGTCCGGCTTCAACCTGTGGGTTGAGCAGGTGGAAGGGCACAGGATCCTGCTGCCGTCGCAGGTCCCCGAGGCAACGTTCCCGCCGGTGGTGGCATCGCTTGTCGACGACTCCCGGTTCCGCCACCGCTCCCGGGTGAGACTGCAGACCCCCCGGGGCAAACACGTGGAGCTGCGCGTGCCCACGGCCGCACTGGCGCCGTCGGAGACGATCTCGTTCCTCGCGTCGCTCGCCGTTCTCGACGAGGATTCGTCGGCGGCGTCGAAGGAGCAGCGGGCGTCGATAGCCCCCGACCTGTACTGGCTGATCCGCTTATATAAGGGCATGCGCCAGTTCGTTCGCGCCGGGAGGGTGAGCATCCACGTGCCGTACCGCGACGGGCAGTGGTTCGCCGAGTGGCAGCTGGGCACCGGGGTGGACGAGCGCGGCTGGCTCGCGGAAATGATCGCCGCGGCGCCGGGTGTGCTCACGGTGAACAACCCGAGTTTGGACGAGAACGTATCGCAGACGCTGGTGCACTGGATCGCCACCGCGCACTTGGCTGACTTGGACGAGGATACGCGGCCGTACCCGTGGCACGACTTCGTGCATTCGCTGCTTACCGCGGCCCCTCTGCGCCGCGGCGGGGCGGAGCTGACGCGCAAGCTCAGCGATTGGAACGGCTCGATCACTGCAGTGAACTTGCAGTTGGTGTTCATCGTGGAGCAGCCCGCGGACACCGACGTAGTGGGGGAAGACGCTGCGCAGTGGCCGGTCCGCGTGCAGGTCCGCTCCGGAACGGACTCGCCGCGGCCGGTGCGTCTGCACGTATACGACACGTCTACGGCCCAGACGTTGCGCCGCGACCTCTACCGCGCCATCGATGTGACCGACATGGTCAACCACGTCTCGCACCCTCGCCGCCGGGACACCCCGTCCCCAGTTGACGACGGTGACTGGGACGTGTTTCTCTCCACCGACGAGATTGTGCGCTTTGTGCAGGGGGAGGCGGTGAAGCTGCGAATGCGGGGTTTCGCGGTGATGTTGCCGCGCGCGTGGTCCCAGGCCGAGACAACGGCGAGGCTGCACGTCGCGGCCGAGTCCAACCCGCACGATTCCTCGACGGTAACGCACCTCGGCTTTGACACCTTGGTCACGTACGACTGGCGCGTTTCGGTCGGGGACGTCGAGCTCGATGACGCCGAAATGGCGAAACTGGTCAACTCTAAATCCGGTCTCGTGCAACTGCGCGGGGAGTGGGTGTTGGCCGACGGAAGCGCGCTGGCCAAGACGAAGCGCTATATGGAGAAGCTGGCGGAGAATTCCCTGGCGCGGGCCAAACGAGAGGCGGAAGCTGCACAGACTCGCGCGGCGCTGGCCGAAGCGAACGGCGCGGCGGACGCCGCGGTGCTCCGTGACGAGGCGGCACGCTTGAGCGAGGCGTACGAGGAGATGAAGAACTCCGACCGTACTCAAGGCGCGGTCACCGCCGCCGAGTTGCGTGACCTGGCGCTCGAGTCCGCAGCGGGCTCAGAGGCGCCAGTGGAGTTTTCCGGCTCGCCGTGGTTCACCTCGCTGGTGGCGGGAACGGACCGACCTGCCCCGGAACGCATGGACATCCCCGAGTGGGTGGGCGCCGACCTGCGTGAATACCAGCGCCGCGGGGTGGACTGGCTGCACTTCATGTCGCGTTCCAACCTCGGCGCGGTGCTGGCCGACGACATGGGTTTGGGCAAAACCCTGCAATTGCTCACGTTGTTGGCCGTCGAGCGTGAGCGCGGGGAACGCACCGGTCCGACACTCGTGGTGGCGCCGACGTCCGTGGTGGGCAACTGGGCCCGCGAGGCCGCTCGCTTCGTGCCCCAGCTTGAGGTCACCGTCCACCACGGATCGCACCGCCTCGCCGGTGACGACCTGTTCGCCGCGATCGACTCCGCGGACGTCCTGATCACCTCCTACGGCGTCGCCGGGCGCGACGTGAAAGAACTCTCGCGGGTGGAATGGGACCACGTGGTGCTGGATGAGGCCCAGGCGATCAAGAACGCGGGCACGAGGGCGTCGAAAAGCGTGCGCGCAATCCCCGCGCGGCACCGCATCGCCCTGACCGGCACGCCGATTGAGAACAAGCTCTCAGAGCTGCGCAGCCTGCTCGACTTCGTCAATCCCGGCATGCTGGGGAGCCAGACGTTCTTTCGCAACCACTTCTCCAAGGCGATCGAGTCGCGCCGCGACGAGGAGCTTGCCGCGGAGATGAGCGAGCGGCTGCGGCGACTGACCACGCCATTCATCCTGCGCAGGCTGAAGACGGACCCGGCGATCATCGACGACCTTCCGGAGAAAAACGAGCACATCGTCGCCGTCGACATGACCCCGGAACAGGCTGCCCTATACACGGCGCTGGTGCAGAACGTGGAAAAGGAGCTCGCGGAGCGCGAAGGTATGTCCCGAAAAGGGCTGGTGCTGGCCACGATTACCCGCATCAAGCAGATCTGCAACCACCCCGCACACTTCCTCGGTGACGGCTCGGCCGTGACCGTCAAGGGCAAGCACCGCTCCGGCAAGGTAGCCATGCTCATGGAACTTCTCGACGAAGCCGTCAACTCCGAGCAGCGCGTACTCATCTTCACGCAGTACAAGGCCTTCGGCGCGATCCTTCAGCCCTACCTCGCCGAGCGGCTCGGTGAGCCCGTCCCGTTCCTGCACGGCGGGGTGGGAAAGGACGCGCGCGACGCAATGGTGGAGGGCTTCCAGTCCGCGGAGGGGCCCCGGGCGATGCTGCTGTCTCTCAAGGCGGGGGGGACCGGGTTGAACCTGACCGCGGCGTCGATCGTGATACACCTGGACAGGTGGTGGAACCCGGCCGTTGAGAACCAGGCCACCGACCGCGCGTACCGCATCGGCCAGGACAAGAACGTCACCGTGTACAAAATGATCACCCGTGGCACGCTGGAGGAGTCGATCCAGGATGTGCTGGATGGCAAGATGCACCTCGCCGGCACTGTCGTGGGCGAAGGCGAGGGATGGATCACCGAGCTCGACACCGACGATCTCGCGCGACTGATGAGCTACCGGGCGGAGGGAGACTGACTTGGCAGGCAAGGTTCGGCCCAGCGAAGACAACGTCATTTACGCCAACTTCGGCGCACGCCGCCGCGTCTTTTCGCCCGAGGAGGCTGGGACCTCTCAGGCGTCGGTGACCCGCACGCCGTCGTACTCGCCCGCGGCAATGCGCGTGTTCAACGCCGCCGTGCGCCAGACGGACCCGGGCCGCACGAAGCGCGGACACCAGTACGCGGCGAACGGGCACGTGCTCGAAACCACTCCGCGCTCCGGGGGCATCGATGGGCTCGTCGCGGGCAGCCAGAACGACCCGTTCGCGGTGGCGATCCAACTGCCGGGCCGTACCGCCGCGGACATCCAGGGCGCGCTCGATGTGATGGCGCGCCGGGCCAACTCGGTCGCCCGCGCCCGCACCGGTGATTTCGACGACGACGTGCTCGATATCCTGCTGGCCCCGGATCCTGCGAGCATCCGCTTCCTGTGCACGTGCCCCGACGCCTCGGACGTGTGCAAGCACGCGGTCGCGGTGGCGGAAAAGGCCGCCGAGCTTATCGACGCCACCCCCGACGTCATCTTCTCCATGCGCAATCTGAGCTTGAACACTTTCGAACAAGGCGTGCGCAACCGCGCCGCGACCGTCGCGCGGGAGAACTCGGAGGAAGGGTCGAAATACTTCTGGGCGGGCCGCGAGATGCCGGACTTACCGTATCCCAAGGTCGCGCCGATGATCGAGGACTCCGACATCGATATGCTGCACCGCGCCATGCAGTCAGTGTCCTTCACAAACATCGACCAGTTGCGTGCCGTGGCTGACATCGAAGACCTGTACGAGGAGCTGACGCGGGGTTAATGTCCGAACCGTTTGCTACAAGTAGGGGCATGAGCAAGCTGACCTTCATCCACACCTCCGACCTGCAGTTGGGAATGACGCGCACGTTCCTGCCGCCCGAGGCGCAATCGCGTTTCGACGATGCCCGGTTGCGCGCCGTGACACGCCTCGGCGAGCTGGCCACCGAGCGCGGCGCCGAGTTCATCGTCGTGGCAGGCGACGTGTTCGAGCACAACGCGCTTGAGCCGCGCACTCTCGGGCGCGCCCTCGAGGCGTTTTCCCGCTTGCCCGTGCCCGTGTACTTGCTGCCCGGCAACCATGACCCGCTCGTGGCGGATTCCATTTTCAATCGCACCGAATCCCTGGACAACGTCACCGTGCTCGATTCATGCTCGGTGGTTCAGGTCCGCCCCGGCGTTGAGATCGCCGGCGCGCCCCTCATGTCGAAGCATGCCTCCGAGGACCTGTGCGCGAAGACGCTGCGGGACCTCTCACCGACGGACTCCATCCGTGTCCTGGTCGGCCACGGCCAGACCGAGGCGCGTACCGGTGAGATCAAGCCCGACCTCATCGATTTGCCCAACTTGGAAGCCAAGCTTGCCGACGGCACCGTGGACTACGTCGCCCTCGGCGACACCCACTCCACCCGCTCGCTCGGTACGTCGGGGAAGGTGTGGTTTTCCGGATCTCCCGAGACGACGGACTTCCACGACCTCACACCCGGTGTCGCGGGCGGGGAGGTGGACTCCGGCAACGCACTTGTGGTTGCGCTGTCGAAGGGGAATGCCTCCGTGCAGAAGGTGCCGGTGGGCACATGGACGTTCGAGGCGCTGCACTTCGAGGTATCGGGCGGGGCCGACGTAGATACACTTCTGGCCCGGTTGCGCTCCTACCCGGACAAGGAGCGGACCGTGATCAAGTACGCCATCGTGGGCACCCTCGGCCTGGAGGACACGCGCAGGTTGGAGGAGGGGCTGGCCGAGCTGGAGCCGGTGTTCGCCTCTCTGCGCGAGCGCGACCGGCTCATGGATTTGCACCTCGAACCCGGTGAGGATGAGCTGGCCAATCTGCCGCTCGGCGGTTTCGCCGCCGACGCGATGGGTGAGCTCGTCGGTGCCGCGTCCGCCGGGGAGCTCGCCGCCCGTGATGCCGTCAACCTGCTGTTCCGGCTGTCCCGGGAGGCGTAAGCATGAAGATTCATTCCATCTCGCTGAAAAACGTACGCGCGGTTGAACACCTCGAGCTCACCGGCATCCCCGATACCGGGGTCATGCTCATCCACGGCGATAACGAGGCGGGTAAGTCCACAGTGCTCGACGCGATCGACGTCGTGCTCAACTTCAAGCATTCCTCGGGTGACAGCCGGGTCAAAGTCCTCGCGCCGGTGGGCCGAGATGTCGGGCCCGAGGTGACCCTTTCGGCCACGGTCGGGCCGTACACGTTCACCGTGCGCAAAGTGTTTCTGCGCAAGAAGCGCTCCGAGCTGACCATCACCGCGCCGCGCCGCGAGCAATACACGGGCCGCGAGGCGGACGACAAGCTCGATGTGATCCTCAGTGAACACCTCGACACGGCCCTTGCCTCCACCTTGTTCCTGCGCCAGGGCGAGATCGACCCGGGCATTGCCGCCGCCGGCATTCCGTCCATCACACGCGCTCTGGACGCGGGCACTCACGGCGCCGGGGAAGCGGGCGGCGCTGTTTCCGGCACCGAGGACACAGAACTGATGGCGCGCATCGACGCGGAGTACCAGCGCTACTTCACCGCCAAGGGCGGGCAGAAGGCGTCGTTTACGGAACTGGGCAAGCGCAGGGACGCCGCCGCCGAGAAGCTCTCGGGCTTGCGAGCCGAAGTCGACCGGCTCGCCAGCTTCGTGGACGAGGTGGCGCGCCGGGAAGGCGAGATCTCGGGTATCAAGGCCGAGCTACCGGACGCGGTGGTGGAGGAGGCCGCGCGTGCGGAGGAGGCGGCCGCCGCGAAGGTGCTGGCGGAGAAGGCGGAGGCTGCGAAAGCTGAGGAGAAGCGCGCTGCCCTCGACCACAAACGTTCGACCGAGGATATCGAGGCCCGCATGGCCGCCCGGCAGCGAGTTGAAGAACTGGCCCGCGACGCCGAGAAGCTGGGCTCCGGGCTAGACGCGGCGCGCGAGGCGGTGCGCGAAGAGGCCGCGAAAGTGGGGAAGCTGACAGCGCAGCGTGACGCCGCCAAACGCAAGGTCGTGACCGTGCGCGAGACCGTGAAAGCTGCGGAAGTGGCCCGACAGCGCGCTCGCAGCCGCGTACGCGCAGCCGAGCTCGCCGACGTCGTGGCTCGCCTCGGTGCGGTGGACGAGGAACTGTCCGCGCTGCGGGCGGCTCAACCGATTAAAGCGGTCGCAGATTCTGACATCCGCGCGCTGGAGAAGGCTCGGGAGGAGCTCACCTTGCAGCGCAGGTTGCGCGACGCGGCGTCCGCCAAGCTCGAAGTCACCGGCCCCGAGGCCGCCGTCGTCGCGCTTGACGGAATGGATGTGGAGTTCCCGGGCTCGGCCACCGTCGGAATCCACGACGGGTCGACGCTCGCTCTCGGTGAATTCGAGGTGGTCTACCGCGCCGGGCAAGGCAGCGCGGGGCCCGGTGCAGATCTCGACGCCGCGGAGCGCGCATACGCTGAACGTCTCGCGGCCCTGGGATGCGGGGACATCGAAGAGGCACGTCGCCGCCGGGACGAACACACTGAGCTGGCCTCCTCTCTGCAGTCGACACTGCGCAGGCGCGAGGACGTCTTGGGTACTCGCGACGCGGATGAGCTGCGCGCGGAGCACACCCGGTTAAGCGAGCAGGCCGCCGGTTCCGACGTTGAAGACCCATGCGGCACCGAGGAGGAAGCGGAGGCGGCTCTCACCAGGGCTCAGCGGCACCTCGACGAGGCGACCGATGCATTGGAGCACGCCGAGGCGGTGCTCGCGCCGTGGGCGGAGCAGAAGGAGGCGACCGCACTCGCAGTGCTTGAGGCGCGGGCTGAATCAAAGGCAGCCGAAGTCTCCGCCGCACGAGCTCAGCTGGACGCCGCCGAGGAGAAAACCCCGCTCGCCGAGCTTGAGTCCGCGCAGGAGGCCGCGAAGCAGGCCCTGGATGCCGCCACGGCGCGTTGCGCAGAGCTCGTCCGTCAGCTCGCGGAAGCGAACCCCACCCTCGCCGCCGATCTTTTTGAGGGTGCGCAGGTCCGAGTGCGCAACCTGCGAACCCGATTGGCGGACGCGGAACGCAGGGTTGCCGAATTGACCGGCCGCATCGAGCAGGCCGCCGGTGTCGCCGAGCAAACTGACCGCGCGGAGGCGGAACTGGACGCCGCGGTGTCCGAGTTCGAGTCCGCAACGCGGCGCGCGGAGGCGGTGCGGTTGCTCCGTGAGACGATGGTGCGACACCGAGATGAGGCGCGGGCCCGCTACGCCGCTCCGTTCGCCGCCGCTCTCAACCGGTACGCATCCCGTGTCTTCGGCCCGGACGTCGAGTTCACGCTGGGGGAGTCCCTCGACATCGAGGCGCGCACGCTGGGCGGCGCCACCGTCTCCCTTGACCAACTCTCCGGCGGTGCGAAGGAGCAGCTGGCGCTGCTGGTCAGGTTCGCCATCGCGGAGCTCGCCGGAACGGGGCAAACGGGGCGCACCCCGGTGCCAGTGATTGTGGACGACGCGCTGGGTGCAACGGACCCGAACCGCCTGGAACTGATGAACTCCCTGTTCAACCAGGTGGGGCGCGAGTCGCAAGTGTTTGTTCTGACCTGTTTCCCGCGACGCTTTGACTGGGTCAACGTTGCCAAGGTGGCGTCGATTAGCGAGCTCAAACAGGGGGGCATATAGGAAAACCCCGCGCGCCGACACGGCGGGCGGGGGCTCCGGAAGAAGGTTACGCCTTGATGGCGGAGCCCTCGATCACGATCTTGATGTTGTTGGACACGAGCACGCCACCGGAGTTCAGCGGGGCCTGGAAGTCGATGCCGAAGTCGGTGCGGTCGATGGTGGTGTTGGCCTCGAAGCCAGCGCGGACGTTGCCGAAGGGGTCGGTCTCGACACCGAAGGTCTCGACATCAAGGGTGACGGGCTTGGTGGTGCCCTTGATGGTGAGGTTGCCCTCCACGGTGCCGTTGCCGTTTTCGTCAACGTTGAAGGAGGTGGATTCGAAGGTCATCTCCGGGTGGTTCTCAACGTCGAAGAAGTCTTCGCCGCGGACGTGGCCGTCGCGGTCGGCGTTGCCGGTGTTGATGGAAGCGGTCTTGATGGTGGCGGTGGCCTTGGACGCCTGCAGATTGTCACCGTCAACGGTGACCTGTGCGTCGAACTCGGGGAAGTTGCCGCGGACCTTGGTCACCATTGCGTGGCGAGCGACGAAGCCGATCTCGGAGTGGGCGGGGTCGAGGTTCCAGATTCCGGTGAGCTGAGACATGTTGTTCTCCTTTGTTGTTGTTGACGTGTTAACAAGTTCCATTATAGGGACATTTGGTGACGTGTCAACTGTTTATTCAAAACACCGCTTCTCGCAGGTCAAGCACAATGGAACGAAAGTAGACAGATTGAAGCGATCGTTTCCCCGGTGCGGTTAGAGGATGTAACCTCATTTTCATGTCTGAACAACCGCGCTGGCTCAATGATAACGAACAAGCACTGTGGCGCCTGATGCTCGCCGCGTCCCGGAAGGTGAATCGCGTAGTCGACGAAACCCTCCAGGCTGGCTCGAATCTGTCGGCGTCCGAGTTCGCCGTCCTGGTCACCCTGTCCGAGGCGGAGGGCAACGAGTTGCGCCTGCGCGACCTCTGTGCTGGCCTCGATTGGGACCGCTCCCGCACTTCGCACCAGGTCACCCGTATGGAAAAGCGCGGCCTACTAACCAAGTGCAAGTCGCCCGGTGACGCCCGCGGGGTCCTAGTCCAGCTCACCGAGGACGGCATGAGCCGCGTCACCCAGTCAGCCCCCGACCACGTCGAGAGCGTGCGGCGCGTCGTGTTCGACCACATGGTGCCCGAGGACGTGCCCGCTTTACGACGCTTCTTTGCCGGCATCATGGAAGTCGACAACGTCCCCGGCATTCCGAGGTGCTCCGAGATCAACAACTAGCCACCACGAATCAGGGTCGAAATCAGGGTAAACCCCGTTGTCACAGATTCTCCCAGTGCGTTGAATGGAAAGTGTCAAAGAACCCGACCGAAAGGATCGTCCCATGTCGACTAACAGCGGCTTTACCCCCAACTCCCGCAAGCGCCTCACCCGCTCCCTGACGGATCGATGGATCGCCGGTGTTTGCGGCGGCATCGCGCAGTACTTCAAGCTCGACCCGGTGCTCGTGCGCCTTATCTTCGTCGTGCTGGCGCTCGCCGGCGTTCTGCCCGGCGTGGCGCTCTACATTATCGCGTGGATCATCATGCCGGAAGGGGTCTAAAGCCTCACGCGCTTCGGCTGCCCCCTCCCCACCTGGCATCGAACACCGGGGGAGGGGGCGGCCGACTTTATGCCTACCGCGGGGTGACCCGCAGCGCGAACCTGATTGCGCCCGCCGCCTTCGACATGGCTGCCGTAGCGCCCTCCCACACGTAGAAGGCGTTCGCAAACGGGTGGACAAGGCCCTTGTTGACTTCCATGGTGACAGGCACGTGGGCGTCGGCAAGCTTGCGCGCGTAGGCGATCCCCTCGTCACGCAGCGGGTCAAAACCCGCGACGGAGATATAGGCTGGCGCAAGCTTGGACAGCAGCTGCTCGGGGGCGAGCAGCGGCGAGATATCCCAGCTAGAGAGGTCGTCGCCAGCGCTGGTGTAGAGATCGCGGAACCACTCCATCTGCTTGCGGGTGAGGTACGTGCCGGTCGCGAACTCCTTGTGCGAGGACGTCTCGAAGTTGTCCAGGTTCGTGCAGGGGACGAACAAAACCTGAAGTTCCGGCTGCGACATGTCCCGATCCGCGCGCCGCAGGCACGCCACCGTCGCGAGCGAGGCGCCCGCGGAATCGCCCGCCACGGCCACCCGGGAAGAATCGACCCCCTCTAGCGCGCCCGACATGACCGCATCTAGCACCTCGAATGCGGCGTTGGGGGCTGCCGGGTAGCGGTGCTCAGGCGCCAGCGGGTAGTCGACCGAAATGACCGCGACGTCCGCGTTGGCGCACAAAAAGCGGCAGGTGTTGTCGTGGGTCTCCAACGAACCGGTGGCCCAGCCACCGCCGTGGAAGTAGACGACCGTCGGCTGGTCGTTGTTTGAGCAGTGTTGCGGACGGTAGTGGCGCACCGGGATCCCTGCGATCTCGGAATCCCAAACGGGTCCGACGGCAATCTGGGGACCTGCGCCAAGTTTCGCGTCGGATTCCACGACGCCTCGGGCTTCGTTGATAGGCAACTCCGAAAAATCGCGCGAGAGGTACTTCAGCGCTAAGGAACTCACCCGCACGTCCGGTGCCATCGTGGTGCCGTTTTCGGTGGTCGTTGTTCCCAACAGGGAGAGAACTGGGTTGGGTACGGTGCGCAGTGCCGCCGCGGCCACCGCACTGAGTGCATTCTGAATCGCCATAGCCCTACTTTAGTGACGCGGCCGCGCCAAGGTATGCGATTTACGACCCGACTTAGGCGGGTGATACTCTCTAGTGCGCACGAGTTAGTGCATGTCTTCGTAGCTCAGTGGATTAGAGCATCGGTTTCCGGTACCGAAGGTCGCAGGTTCGAATCCTGTCGGGGACACAATTGTGATCGGCCGGGGCATTGGGGTTGCCCGCGGTGACCACGCGTAACGCCTCTCAGCTATTGCTCGAAGAACTCGGGCGCATCCGTCGCGCCGGTGAAGCCGTTGCGCAGGTAGTCCACGACGATGCGGTCAACCGCCTTGTTTCCCAGCCCGACGTGGCCGTGGCCGGGTCCGTGAACGGTGACAACTTGGGAGCCCATTGCGTCGGCGAGCGCGCGGTGGCCGGAGTAGACGGTCTGGGGGTCACCTGTCGCGTTGATCTGCAGAGGGCGGTGGGCCAAGCGCGAGCCGTCGAGAGGTGCGAGTCCCGTCACGGCGCCCGCACCCGAGCAGTACATGCCCGAGCCGATGACGGCGTTCGGCATGGTAAATAGGTCACCTGTGACATAGGAAGACCACAATGCGGCTGGTACGAGACCGTAATCCGGCGGGGTGATGTTTTCGTTGCACATTTGCACCGCCTGCAGCTGGTTGAGCGCGATCTGCTGGCCCTGGAGCTCCTCGAGCACAGCCTGGGGTGCCCCGGATGCGCCTGAGGGCTCCAATGAGCCGTTGGTCATGCGGGCGAGGGTGTCCCATCCCTGCGGCTGGGGGAGAGTCATGCGGGTGGTCAGCAGCAACGGCGAGGTGACCTGGCTCGCACCTGGATTGAGCAGGCGGGAGATGATGCCGTCACCCTCCACACGCGCCTTGCCGGTCGCGGTGATGGCATCGGCTGCAGCTTGGCCCGCCAACTCCAGACCCGGGGGAAGATCACCGACGCGCGCCGGGGGCGGGGTGACGGTGGGATTCGTTCCGGTCTCGGCGACAATGCGGTTAGACCAGTACTGGTACGCCTTCAGCGGGGTGTCGCCCATTCCATACGTCGCGTCGTTCGCGGCGACAAACGCGAAGTAGTCATTCAACGCGCGCTCGTAGCCGCCCTGCTGGGTGCGCATGAGCGCCTGCCAGCTCAGGTTGGGATCCATCGCGGAGTCGAGCACGACGCGGTCAGTACGCTCCGGGAACATTGAGGCGTACGCGGAACCGAGGTAGGTGCCGTAGGACAGGCCCATGATGGAGATCTTGTCGTAACCCAGCGCCCGGCGAGCAGCGTCCCAGTCGCGCGCGTTGTTCTCTGTGGTGATGCTCTCGGGGTAACCGGGGCGGCCGCCTTGGCACAAGGAGCGGGTCAGGCCGCCACCGGAGAAGGTGGAATCGAACTGCAACCGGGCTAAGTCGACCGGGGTCTGCGGGTCAGGCGACTGGCAGTTCAGCGGTGTTGAGTGCATCAGTCCTCGTGGCTGGACTGCAACGAGGTCCCACTCATTGCGGATCTCCTCGGGCCAGCTGAAACCGATTCCCTCGGTACCGAAGTAGGTGTAAGCGTCGCCGCCCGGGCCACCCGGGTTGCCGAACAGCGCGCCGCGGCGTGACGACGGGTCGGCGGCAGGTATGCGGACGTACCCGACGGAAATGGTCGGGCCGGACGGGTCGTCGTATCGCATCGGAGTGTCGAAACGGCCGCACTCGGCGCCCGCCACGTTGACGGTGGAGGGGCATTCTTCCCGGGTGACGGCGGGGGAGGGCTGCGCGCCCGCCAGCGGGGATGCCGCGAGGCTCACGGTGAGGCCGGTCGTTAAAACCGCCGCCAGAACTGTCCAGTTCATATGGGGGACCTTTCCGAGCAAACAATCGAGTCTATTGGTGCATACTCATATTATCTTTTACCCGGTGCGAGAGTGCGGTATGCAGGATGCACCCATGGAGATAATGTCTGACCCCTGAATTAGACTGTGGCCCCATGACGCCAGCTGACCTCGCAACGGCCATTAGGCAGGCCGCCACGACCGTTTTGTCCGCGCACGACCTTGACGCCGCCGTCGTTCCCGAGACGGTGACGGTGGAGCGCCCGCGCAACCCGGAGCACGGCGACTACGCCACCAACATCGCCCTCCAAGCGGCCAAGAAGGCGGGAACTAACCCGCGTGACCTAGCAGGCTGGCTCGCCGAGGAGCTGTCTGACAACCCGGTGATTGATTCAGCGGAGGTCGCCGGGCCCGGATTCATCAACTTGCGCCTGGCCACCGGTGCCCAGGGCCAGCTCGTCGCCGACATCCTTGCGGCGGGTGCGAACTACGGCCACTCCGACATCTACGCGGGTGAGAAAGTCAACCTCGAGTTCGTTTCCGCGAACCCCACCGGTCCGATCCACCTCGGCGGAACGCGGTGGGCTGCGGTGGGCGACTCCCTCGGCCGCGTCCTCGAGGCCGCCGGCGCTCAGGTGACGCGCGAATACTACTTCAACGACCACGGTGGCCAGATCGACCGTTTCGCCCGCTCCTTGGTAGCTGCGGCGAAGGGGGAGGCCACGCCAGAAGACGGGTACGGCGGTGATTACATCTCCGAGATCGCTGGTGCGGTCGTCGACAAGCGGGAAAATGCCCTGGCGGGCACACCTGAGGAGGTTCAGGAGACCTTCCGCGCCGAAGGTGTGGAGATGATGTTCGAGCACATCAAGCGCTCGCTGGCCGAGTTCGGCGTGGAGTTCGACGTGTACTTCCACGAGAATTCGCTGTTCGAATCCGGGGCCGTGGACAAGGCCGTGGCCACGCTCAGGGAGAATGGCAACCTGTACGAGAACGAGGGTGCGTGGTGGCTGCGCTCGACCGATTTCGGTGACGACAAGGACCGCGTCGTGCTCAAGTCCGACGGCAACGCAGCCTACATCGCCGGCGATATTGCGTACGTGGCGGACAAGTTCGACCGCGGCCACACGCTGGCGATTTACATGTTGGGGGCGGACCACCACGGCTATATCGCGCGTCTGCGCGCGGCCGCACAGGCGCTGGGCTACAACCCGGAGGCCGTCGAGGTGCTCATCGGCCAGATGGTCAATCTCGTGCGCGACGGCAAACCAGTGAAGATGTCGAAGCGCGCTGGCACCATCATCACTCTCGACGACCTGGTGGACGCCATCGGGGTTGACGGTGCGCGCTATTCGCTGGCACGCTCCTCCGTGGACCAGACGCTGGACATCGACCTGGACTTGTGGACGAAGCAGTCCTCCGACAACCCGGTGTATTACGTGCAATACGGCCACGCACGCCTGTGCTCCATCGCCCGCCGCGCCGCAGACGCCGGCGTGGGTTACGACTCGCCGGACCTGGGTCTGCTTGCGCACGAGAAGGAGGGCGACCTCATCCGCACCCTGGGCGAGTTTCCAGCCGTGCTCAAGGCCGCCGCACAGCTGCGCGAGCCGCACCGCGTGGCTCGTTACGCCGAGGAGCTGGCCAGCTCCTTCCACAAGTTCTACGACGTCTGCCAGATCCTGCCTAAGGCCGGTGAGGACGCTGAGCCGATCCACACGGCACGCTTGGCCCTCGCGATGGCGACGCGCCAGGTTCTTGCGAACGCACTCGACCTGGTCGGCGTGAGCGCCCCGGAGAAAATGTAGATGTCATTCAACGAGCTTCCCGCCCACGTGTGGCCGCGCGGTGCCGCGCGCCAGGAGGACGGCGTGGTCACCGTCGCCGGGGTCCCGCTGCCGGAGATCGCCGAGGAGTTCGGCACCCCCGTCATGGTGGTCGACGAGGACGACTTCCGCTCGCGGTGCCGTGACATGGCCCGTGCTTTCGGGGCACCCGAGAACGTCCACTACGCCTCCAAGGCGTTCTTGACCCGCATGATCGCCCGGTGGGTGGACGAGGAGGGGCTCGCCCTCGATGTGGCGTCCGAGAACGAGCTGCGCATTGCGTTAGCCGCCGACTTCCCGGCGAAGCGCATCACGGTGCACGGGAACAACAAGTCCGAGTCCTTCCTGCGCCTGTGCGTGGAGGCGGGCGTGGGGCATGTTGTCATCGATTCGCACCAGGAGCTCGCGGAGCTCAACAACGTCGCCGGTGAGCTGGGGGCGGTGCAGGACGTGTTCGTCCGCGTGAAACCCGGTGTGGACGCCCACACGCACGAGTTCATCGCCACTAGCCACGAGGACCAGAAGTTTGGCCTGTCGCTCGCATCCGGGTCCGCGCACAAGGCGGCGGTGGACGCGATCGGCGCCGCGAACCTATCCCTAGCAGGGTTACACTGCCACGTCGGCTCCCAGGTGTTCGACGCGGAAGGCTTCAAGCTCGCCGCGCAGCGCGTCCTCGGTCTGTACGCGACGATTTACCGCGAGCAGAACGTCGCGCTCGACTACCTAGACCTCGGCGGCGGCTACGGCATCGCCTACGTCGACGGGGAGGAGCCGCTCGACGTCGCGGGGGTTGCGGCTGATCTGCTTGGCGACGTCCGCGGCGTGGCCGACGAGCTCGGCATCCCCGCACCGACCGTCGTGGTTGAGCCGGGCCGCGCGATCGCCGGGCCGTCGACAGTGACCGTCTACCGTGCGGGCACAATCAAGGACGTGCACACCTCGCACACCACGACGCGGCGCTACATCGCCATTGACGGCGGCATGAGCGACAACATCCGGCCCGCTCTGTACGAGTCGGAGTATGACGGCCGCGTGGTCAACCGCTTCGTCGACGGCGAGCCAGTGCAGACCAGGCTGGTGGGTTCGCACTGCGAGTCCGGTGACATCCTGGTGGGCGACGCCAAGTGGCCCGAGGACATCGCCAGCGGGGACCTCGTGGCTCTGGCCGCCACGGGCGCCTACTGCTACTCCATGAGCTCGAACTACAACTCTTTCGGCCGGCCCGCCGTCGTGGCCGTTCGTTCGGGCAACACCACCCCGATGGTGAGACGCGAAACCGTGGAGGACCTGCTCGCGCGCGAGTACGAATGAAACCCGGTCACAATATAGACTAAGCGGTACACTAGTGCCGACCACCCGCTACCCACAAAGGATGCCGAAGGACAATGACTGTATCGAGCGCTGAGAGCCGCAACGGAAACTACCCGGGCAAGGGAATCGGCGAGCCCGTCGGCGTCGCTGTCCTGGGGAAGGGCACCGTCGGCACCGAGGTGCTCCGCCTGCTGGGCGAGTTCTCCGAGAACCTAGAGAACCGCATCGGCGGTCCGATCGAGGTTCGCGGTGTGGCGGTGTCCAACCTTGACAAACACAGGGACGCCCCGGAGATCGCCGGGATCTTCCTCACCGACAACGCCCGCGAGCTGATCGACCGCGACGACGTCGACGTGGTTGTAGAGCTGATCGGCGGCATCGACTACCCGCGCGAGCTCGTGCTGGAGGCGCTGAAGAACGGCAAGTCCGTCGTCACCGCCAACAAGGCGCTTGTGGCCGCCCATGCCGACGAGTTGTCCGAGGCCGCGAACGCGGCCGGTGTCGACTTGTACTACGAGGCTGCGGTCGCCGCTGCGATCCCCGTCGTCGGCATGCTGCGCCGTTCGCTGGCGGGCGACCAGGTCCTGCGGATCTCCGGCATTGTCAACGGCACCACCAACTTCATCCTGGACGCCATGGCCGCGAGCGGCATGAGCTACGAGGACGCGCTCGCCGAGGCCACCCGCCTGGGGTACGCGGAGGCCGACCCGACGGCGGACGTCGAGGGTCACGACGCGGCGTCGAAAGCCGCGATCCTGGCGTCGATGGGCTTCCACACCCGCGTGACCTACGACGACGTGTACTGCGAGGGCATCACCAAAGTCACGGCTGCCGACATCGAGGCGGCCAAGCAGTCCAACGAGACCATTAAGCTCCTGGCCATCTGCGAGCGGCTTCTCGACGACGCCGGCAACACAGTCGGAGTCAACGCCCGTGTCCACCCGACCCTCGTTCCGAACGAACACCCGCTGGCCTCAGTGGACAAGTCTTACAACGCCATCTTCGTGGAGGCGGAAGCCGCAGGCCGCCTCATGTTCTATGGAAACGGCGCAGGCGGCGCCCCGACAGCTTCGGCCGTGCTCGGCGACTTGGTGGGCGCGGCCCGCAACAAAATCCATGGCGGCCGTGCGCCGGCAGAAAACCCTTACGCGAACTACGACGTCGTGGGTTTCGGAGAGGTGCGCACGCGCTATCACATCAACATGACGGTCAACGACCGAGTAGGGGTGCTCGCCGATCTGGCGCGGACGTTCTCGGAGGCTGGCGTATCCCTGTCGGCTGTCCGCCAAGAGCAGTCCGACGACGGTGCCCACCTCATCGTTGTCACGCACTCTGCCCAGGAAAAGAAGCTCGCGGAGATCGTCGACACCCTGACCAATCATGCCGACGTGCAGGCTATCAACTCCGTAATCCGCCTCGACTCCTAAAGGTTTACCCATGCCCACCGATCTCCCCGTCGGCCTGAAGGCCACCGTCACCGTCCCCGGATCCTCGGCCAACCTCGGCCCCGGATTCGACACCCTGGGTCTCGCGCTCGGGATCTACGACACCGTCGAGGTGGAGACCGTCTCCTCCGGTCTCGAGGTTGAGACTTTCGGCGAGGGCGCGGGCGACCTGCCGCGGGATTCGTCGCACCTGGTGGTCAAGGCGATCCGTTCCGGTCTCAAGGCCGCGGGGGTGGAGGCGCCGGGTCTGCGCGTGGTGTGCACTAACGCGATCCCTCAGTCACGCGGCTTGGGTTCATCGGCGTCGGCCGCGGTGGCAGGCGTCGTCGCCGCCAACACGCTCGCTGGACAACCGCTGGACACCGACGCAGTGGTCCAGCTCTCCTCGGCATTCGAGGGTCACCCCGACAACGCGGCCGCGTCCGTGCTCGGCGGGGCGGTGGTGTCCTGGACGGACATTCCCGTCGACGGTGTGACCGACCCCTCGTACCGCGCGGTTGGGATCGACGTACACCCGTCGATACGCGCGACAGCGCTGGTCCCGGACTTTCACGCCTCGACGAACGCCGTGCGCCAAGTGCTGCCGAGCCACGTCACGCATACCGATGCCCGTTTCAACGTCTCCCGCACCGCGGTAATGACTGTCGCGATTCAACACCATCCGGAGCTTTTGTGGGAGGGCACGCGAGATCGCCTGCACCAGCCCTACCGAGCGGATGTTTTGCCGGTCACCGCCGAGTGGGTCAACCACCTGCGCAACCGAGGCTTCGCCGCCTACCTTTCCGGGGCAGGCCCAACCGCGATGGTGCTGAGCACGGAGCCCGTGCCGGAAAAGATTCTCGACTCCGCGCGCGAGGCGGGCCTGCGGGTGCTCGATCTCGAGATCGCAGGGCCCGTAACTGCGAAACTCAGCAGGTCCTAGCCGCCGCTAGCGGTTTCCCGGCCCCGGCAGCGCGACGATGTCGTAGCGGTCATTTGCCAGGTGCTTGCGCAGGTCCTTCTTGTCGAACTTGCCCACAGACGTTTTGTCGATGGACCGCACGAACGTCCAATACTCCGGCGCCATCCACCGCGGCAGTGACGCGGCGATCTGGCTGCGCAACCGGGCGGCGGTTTCCGCGGTGGGCGGGGTGTCAGCGACTAGAACGGTGATCGCGAGCGGGCGCTCGCCCCATTTCGGGTCCGGGTAGCCGATGACAGCGCACTCCGCGACCTCCTCGGCCTCCATGATGAGGTTTTCCACCTGGGCGGAATAGATCCACTCGCCGCCGGAGCGGATGACGTCGCGGGCGCGGTCGTACAACGTCATGAACCCGTCATTTGTCACTGTTCCCACGTCACCCGTGCGTAGCCAGCCGTCGGCGGTGAATGCCTCGCGCACATCCGTGACCTGCTCGCCGCGGAACTCGCTGGCGATCGCGCCGGGCTCCTGCGTGGGCGAGTGGTAGTAGGAGGACGCGACCATGTTGCCCCGAACCTGAATCTCACCCTGGGAGCGGTCCGTGGAGGCCATGACTTTGCCGTCGTTGACCACACGGTATTCCAGCCACGGGGCGAAGCGGCCTTGCGAGACGCGGAAGGCGTAGCGCGCCTCCCCCGACACTCCCGACGGCGGGCGCGCGACCGTGCCCACCGTGGAGGTCTCGGTCATTCCCCACACGTGGACGACGTCCACGCCGTAGCGCTCCTCCCACGCCTTGATCAGGGCCGGCGGGGCGGGCGATCCGCCCACGAAGATCTCGGTCAGGCTCATGCGCTCCGGGGGGTTGGAGGCGTAGTGGATGATCAGCTGGATCCACAGAGTGGGTACGCCGTGCGCCACGCGCGGGTGCGTCGCCGCGATCAACGATGCAAGCGTCGGCGCGGATACATCGGAATCCGGCAGCACCAGCGGGGTGCCCACCAGGAACGCGGCGAAGGGAACTCCCCAGCTCATCACGTGATAGATCGGGATGCCGCACAGGAACGTCTCGCCGTGCGTAATGGCCATTGAGTCAGTGGCGCGCAGGCTCATCGCCTCGAGCCAGATCGAGCGGTGCGAATAGGCAACCCCCTTCGGCGCGCCCGTCGTGGCAGTGGAATAGACAAGCGCCGCGGCTGTGTTCTCCTCAAGCTCGGGCCAGTCGTACACGGTCGACCGGCCGTCGAGTAGCTGCTCATAATTGTGCACGTCAACTCCCTCGGGCAGGGCCTGGGCCAGCGCAGCGGGAAAATCGGTGCCGGTGAAGCACACGGTGGTCACCAGCGGGCAGAGCTCGAGCACCCGCCCCAACTTCTCCGCGAGCCGGGGATCGGCGACAACGACCTGAGCCTCCGAATGATTGAGCACGTACGCGATCTGGTCCTCCACCAGCTGTATGTTCACGGGTGTGAACACCGCGCCCTTCGACGCCACCGCGAACATCACCTCGAGGTGCTCCGCGCAGTTATAAAGCAACGTGGCCACCCGCTCGTCACCGGTGACGCCCAGGTCGTCGTGAAGCGCGTGCGCGAACGCCGATGCCCGGGCACCCACCGTTGCGAAGGTCGACTCTTCCGCCTGGCCGGAACGCCAAGTTGTCACCCGCGTTGTCGAGTGAATCGTCTCGCCGTAGGTGAGGATCCGGGAGACGGAAAACGGCAGTTCCTGCATGGTGGAGAGCATGCGAACTACTCTAGCGCGGTGACATGCGGGGACTCGATCCTTGGTGTGTGGCATTCATGGGTTACAATCTGAGACGAGATCGCCGCTGCACTAGCGGACACACCCGAACTTGAATCGGACGGGTAGCGGTCTTCCCCCACGTACAGCTCGCCTTCTTCATTCGCGAGTACACCGTTTCGCGCTGTCAGCGCAGAGCCACAGCCAACGGCGGGGCAACGCGGGTTACATCATTCTTCACGCAACCTGCGCGACAAAAGCACAGTTTTAATTGCACACGAAAGCTTCGTGCCCGCGTATCGACGCGCCGGGCGAGCGCAGCCGCCGAAAATGCGGCGCTGAGCTAATGAGGCGACGAAAGGACATTCGTGACCGACACGGGCAACGCCGCACAAGGCCAGGATTCACAGAACCTGGCATCGATGAAGCTCCCGGAGCTGCGCAAGCTGGCGGCAGAGAAGGGCCTCAAGGGCACCTCCGGCCTGCGTAAGGGGGATCTGATCCGGGCCATCACAACCGGGGAGGTGCCGAAGAAGGCGGTGACCGACGCCGTGGCCGACGCGCCCTCACAAGCCACCGAGGTTTCCGGGGCTTCCGAGGCGGCCGACATCGCCACGCAGGAGTCCTCGGCTCCGCGCCGCCGCGCAACCCGCAGGGCAGGCAGCAACACCGGGGAGGATGCTGCGGCCAAGAACGACGTCGCGATGAAGTCGGACAAGGTCGAGGAGCCGAGCGAAGACGGAAACGAGGCAGCTGGCGGCGACGAGCAACGCTACGAGTCCCGCTCCGCAGCACGCCGCGCCCGCCGCAACCGGGCGCGCAACAACGGCGGAGAAGGCTTCCAGCCCGGTGACCACGAGGACAACCCGTCGCGTTCCGATGACGCGGACGACCGACACGGCAACCGGAGTGACCGCGACGACCGAGACAACCGGGGTGACCGGGACAACCGGGGTGACCGAGACGACCGCGGTAACCGCGACAACGGGGACAACGGGGACAACCGCGACAACGACCACGGTGACATCGAGGGCGGCAACCGACGCGGCCGCCGAAACCGCCGTAACCGCAATCGGGGAGGCCGCGACAACAACCGCGACAACAACCGCGACAACCGCGGTCAGAACCACGATCACAACCGCGGTCAGAACCGCGATCAAAATCAAGACTTCAACTCCGAGGAGCTGCAGGAAGTCGCAGGAATCGTCGACGTCGTGGACAACAACACCGCGTTTGTGCGTACCACCGGTTACCGCGCCAACCAGGCGGACGTGTTCGTCAACAACAAGTTGGTCCGCCAGAACGGCCTGCGCTCCGGTGACGCTGTGATCGGCCAGGTCCGCGCGAACGGGCAAAGCCACTCTCACGGCAACGGCCGCAACCGCCAGCGCTACAACCAGCTGGTGCGCGTGGATACCGTCAATGGCATGAGCCCGGATGAGGCGAAGCGCCGCAAGGAGTTCCACAAGCTCACCCCGCTGTACCCGAACCAGCGCCTGCGCCTGGAGACTGAGCCGAACGTCCTCACCACCCGCGTGATCGACCTCGTCATGCCGCTGGGCAAGGGTCAGCGCGCGCTCATCGTTTCCCCGCCGAAGGCCGGTAAAACGACGATCCTGCAGAACATTGCCAACGCGATCGCAACAAACAACCCTGAGTGCTACCTCATGGTCGTGCTTGTCGACGAGCGCCCCGAGGAAGTCACCGACATGCAGCGCTCGGTCAAGGGCGAGGTCATCTCCTCGACCTTCGACCGCCCGCCGTCAGAGCACACCGCGGTGGCGGAGCTGGCGATCGAGCGCGCGAAGCGCCTCGTGGAGATGGGCCAGGACGTCGTCGTCCTGCTCGACTCCATCACCCGCCTCGGCCGCGCGTACAACAACTCCTCGCCGGCGTCAGGCCGTATCCTCTCCGGCGGTGTGGATTCCAACGCCCTGTACCCGCCGAAGCGCTTCCTGGGTGCCGCCCGCAACATCGAGGAGGGCGGGTCGCTGACGATCATCGCCACCGCGATGGTGGAGACCGGCTCCGCGGGTGACACCGTGATCTTCGAGGAGTTCAAGGGCACCGGCAACGCCGAGCTCAAGCTCGACCGCAAGATCGCCGAGCGCCGCGTGTTCCCGGCCGTGGACGTCAACCCGTCCGGCACACGCAAGGACGAGTTGCTGCTCGCACCGGAGGAGGCGCGCATCATGCACAAGCTGCGCCGCATCCTCTCCGCGCTCGACCCGCAGCAGTCCATCGACATGCTGATCAAGCAGCTGAAGAAGACGAAGTCCAACGGTGAGTTCCTCATGGGCGTGGCCCAGTCCGCGCCGATGGCGGCCGACCAGTCTGAGGAGGAGTACCTCTGATGGCGGGCGAGGTTTCGATCGTCGACGACTATGTCTCCGAGTACGAGGGCATCCAGGCGCAGATGGGCGACCCGGACGTCGCCGGTGACGCGGACCAGTTCCGCAAGCTGTCGAAGCGTTACGCCGAACTCCAGCCGATCATCGACGTCTACAACGAGCTCCACGAGGCCCGCGAGAACTACGAGGCCGCCAACGAGATGGCGGGCGAGGACAAGGAGTTTGCCGAGGAGGCCAAGCGCCTTGAAGGTGACATCGCCCGCCTCGAGGAGGAGCTCGCGGACCTGCTCGCCCCCCGCGACGAGCATGACGGTGACGACATCATCATGGAGATCAAGGCCGGAGCTGGCGGTGAGGAGGCTGCTCTGTTCGCCGGCGACCTGGCGCGCATGTACCAGAAGTACTGCGAGAAGCACGGTCTGACCTGGGAGGTTCTCGACCTCGCGGAGTCTGACCTCGGGGGAGCCAAGGACATGACGGTGGCGGTCAAGGCTAAGACACCCTCGCGTGAGGGTGCCTGGTCCAAGCTCAAGTTCGAGGGCGGCGTGCACCGCGTGCAGCGCGTTCCGGTCACGGAGTCGCAGGGCCGCATCCAGACCTCAGCCGCGGGCGTGTACGTCTTCCCGGAGGCCGAAGAGGTCTCGTCCGTCGACATCGACGAGAAGGATCTGCGTATCGACGTCTACCGCTCCTCCGGCAAGGGCGGCCAGGGCGTGAACACGACCGACTCCGCGGTGCGCATCACGCACCTGCCGACGAACATCGTGGTGACCTGCCAGAACGAGCGCTCCCAAATCCAGAACCGCGCCCGCGCCATGCAGGTGCTCCAGGCGCGCCTGGACCAGCTCGAGCGGGAAAAGGCCGACGCTGAGGCCGCCGAAGGCCGCGCCTCCCAGGTGCGCACCATGGACCGCTCCGAGCGCATCCGCACCTACAACTGGCCGGAGAACCGCATCTCCGACCACCGCATCAACTACAAGTCGAACAACCTCGACGCCGTGCTCGACGGCAACATGGATGACCTGATCGCCGCACTGCAGAAGCACGAGCGCCAGGAGCGCCTTGAGGCCGAGTAAAACCCGGGAGCTCGTCGCCCGTGCCACGGAAACTCTCCGGGACGCGGGCGTCGATACGCCCGAGGTCGACGCGCGACTGCTCGCTGCCTGGCTTCTCGACGTCGCCCCGCTCGCCGTACTCTCCACCGAGCCGCCCGCCGGGTTCGAGGCGGCCTATCTGGAAGCAATCGCGCGGCGGGCGCGGCGCGAGCCGCTGCAGTACATCACGGGGACCGCGCCCTTCGGGCCGCTCGACGTGGCGGTGGGCCCCGGGGTGTTCATCCCGCGCCCCGAGACCGAGGTGTTGGCCGATTGGGCGGTGCGCACGCTCGCCGCGGTGGAGTCGCCCGTGGTGGTCGACCTCGGAACGGGGTCCGGCGCGCTCGCCATCTACATCGCGCATGCGCGTGGCGACGCCTCAGTCACCGCGGTCGACGTGTCTCCGACGGCCCGTGAATACGCGCGCGCCAATGCGAAACGCAACGGGGTCACCCTCAGGGTAGTGGAGGGGGATATGACCGACCCGTACCTGCTCGCGGAGCTGACAGGCGCGGTCGACCTCGTGGTTTCAAACCCGCCGTACGTGCCTGAAACACCGGACCTGACCCCAGAGGTCTCCCGCGACCCGCACGAGGCCGTATTCTCGGGGGCCGACGGCATGGATGCGATCCGCGGGCTGGTGCCCGTCGCCGCGCGATTGCTTAAGGCTGGGGGAGCGCTCGGCGTCGAGCATGACGACACGACATCCCAAGCTGCGCAGGAATGCGTTGCCGCCCACGGCACATTTGCGGCACCGAAGGTGCTCCACGACCTCACCGGGCGGGCCCGGTTTGTCACCGCGAGTAAGGTAAACCGGTAACCGCGAGATTATTCAAAAGGAGCAACATGGCGAGCCACACCTACGACTGCCTCACCCCGGAGGGTCGCACCGAGGGGATCAAGGCCGCGGCGGATGCCGTCCGGGCGGGCCAGTGCGTGGTGATGCCGACAGACACCGTCTACGGCATCGGGTGCGACGCGTTCAACAACGACGCCGTTGCCAAATTGCTGGCCACCAAGCGGCGTGGCCCAGACATGCCCGTGCCAGTACTTGTCGGCTCGTGGACGACCATCCAGGGCCTGGTGCGTGAATTCAGCGAGACCGCCAAGACGCTTGTCGAGGCCTTCTGGCCCGGTGGATTGTCTATCGTCGTGCCCGAGGCGCCGTCACTGCCGTGGAACCTTGGCGATACCCGCGGCACGGTGCTGCTGCGCATGCCGAACCAGCCGCTCGCGATCGAGCTGCTGCGGGAAGTCGGCCCGATGGCGGTCTCGTCCGCAAATCTGACCGGTAACGAGCCGCCCGTGACCACATCCGCCGCACGCCAGCAGTTCGGCAATGCCGTGCCGGTCTACCTAGACGGCGGCAGGGCGGCGGTGGGGGAGCCATCGACAATTATTGATATTTCGGGCCCGCACCCGGTGATTTTGCGCCACGGGGCGATCAGCGCTGAGCGGATCGGTGAAGTCTTAGAACTTGACCCGGAGAGCCTGCGGAGGTCGTAAGTGGGCGGTGCCGGCGTGCCGCTGCGCGAGCTTGGTCTGGTCCTGCTCGTCGCCGCTGCGATAACCTATCTCGCTACCGGAATGGTCCGCTCGTTGCTCGTGCGCACCGGCCGCGTCGCGGAGATCCGCACCCGCGACGTGCACACCCAACCCACGCCGTCGCTGGGCGGCCTGGCCATGTTCACGGGGTTCATATGTGCCGTATTCCTCGCGCAGCAGCTTCCGGCGCTAACCAGAGGGTTCGCGCCCGTGACTCCGGAGATGACGGCAGTGGTGGCCGGCGCCTTCGCCATCGTGGTGGTCGGCATCATCGACGACCTTTACGAACTCGGCGCCCTGACCAAGTTCATCGGCCAGTGTTTCGCCGCGGTGCTGATGAGCTTTTTGGGCCTGACCTTCACGGTTGTGTTCGCGCCTTTCGGAGATGGGACGACCCTCATCCTGGATCAGGTGCAGGGGATGATGATCGCCGCGCTGTTCACTGTCGTGCTCGTCAACGCCGTAAATTTCGTCGACGGCATTGACGGCCTAGCGGCGGGCATCGGAATGATCGCCGGCGGGGCGATCCTGCTGTACTCCCTGACCATCCTCCACGACCAGGGTGGGGCTGTGTCGGCGTACCCGCCGGCGATTATCTGCGCCGCTCTCGTCGGCATCTGCGCGGGTTTTCTGCCCCACAACTTCGAGCCAGCGCGCATCTTCATGGGCGACTCCGGTGCGATGCTCATCGGCCTTCTCTTGGCCGCGGCGTCGATCTCGGCGTCGGGCAAGATCAACATGTCGCTTTACGGCACCGCCGACTTTGTCGCGCTGATCAGCCCCGTGGTCGTCGTCCTCGCGGCCGTCGCGCTCCCGCTCACGGACTTGGTGTGGGCAGTGGTCCGGCGCGCCGCACGGGGACAGAGTCCCACCACCGCCGACGCCGGGCACATCCACCACCGCCTCCTCGCCCTGGGGCACACCCACCGGCGCACCGTGCTCGTGCTCTATCTCTGGGTCAGCGCCGTCGCCTTTGGCGCGGTGAGTTTTTCCATCGTTCCGACCGGGCCCGCTACAGCGCTCACAGCTGCAGCGCTTCTGCTTGCGTGCGCCCTCACCCTCGTGCCTCTGCGCTCGGGCAAGATCGGCCGGCGCGGCGCGCGCTAGTAGGATATGGCCCCGTGAGTACCAATCCCGAGCTTGAGGTAAACGACACCTCCGATATCGACGACCCCCGCCGCCCACTGACCAGGGCGCTGCGCTTGGGCAGCTGGGCGCTGCTCGCCCTGACGGTCGCCTCCCTCATGGGCTGGGGAGCCACGCGCGGCCTGCCGGGAATCTGGGCGGTGCTCATGGGGGCGGCCGTCGGTGGCGGATTCGTTCTCCTGACCGCGCTGTCCGTTCTCATGACGTCGGGAACGACACCTTCGTCGACAATGGCGGTCGTACTCGGTGGCTGGCTGGTGAAGATGGTCGTGCTCATCATCATCCTGGCGGTGATACGAGATCTGACGTTCTACGACCACCTCGCCTTCGGTGTCACCACCATCCTCGCGCTGGTAATCGTTCTCGCCGTTGAAGCATGGGGTGTGGTCACCACCCGTGTCACGTACGTCAACTAGACGCCGTTAGGGAAGCGGGGCGTTGGGGTAAACGTCGGCAAGCACCCCCTGTGACTGACATTACAGCGCACGTTATGCTGCTGAAACGCTCCCTGTCGAGCCATAGGTAGTTCAGGCAATCCACAGCTTCGCGCCCGACACCCCCCGTTAGCAACCAAAAAGTTATTCACCTGTTAGGCTAACCGCTGGGTTTACTTGAGGTAACCACCCGCCAACCTGTGGGTTGGTGGAGACGTGCCTTCAAGACTTCCCCCTGCCCCGCGGTCGCTGATGTGCGACGGAGTCCGCCGCGGAGGCAGTCTTCTTGAAGACGTCCATCGCACCGCATTACTCAACGGTTATGCGGCCCGAGAACGGGAGAGAACGCTGAGCGTTACAACTTTGGCCGAGGGCTTTAAGGGTTCATTCCACGCGCCCTCACTTGGTCCAGAATTTTTCCCGGGGCAAACGTACGGCCACATGATTGGCGAGGACTTCGCCAACGGGTGGTTCGCACTCGATCGCATCATGATTGTCCGCCTCCTCGTTGCGGCGATCCTGGTGCTTCTCTTTGTTATTGCTTTTAGGAAGCCACAGCTGGTTCCTAAGGGTTTGCAGAACCTCGCGGAAATGGGTGTGGACTTTGTCCGCATCCACATTGCCGAGGACACGCTGGGTAAGAAGGATGGCAAGCGGTTCCTCCCGGTTCTGGCGACCATCTTCTTCACGATCCTGTTCATGAACGCGGCCACGATCATCCCGGGCCTCAACATCTCGCCAAACTCGCGCATCGGCATGCCGATCGTGCTGGCAGTTGTCGCCTACATCGCGATGATCTACGCCGGAGTGCAGCGCTACGGCGCAATGTATTTCAAGCACTCCCTCGTGATTCCCAACCTGCCTTGGTTCCTCCATATCCTGGTGGTTCCGATCGAGTTCTTCTCGACGTTCGTTCTGCGTCCGGTCACGCTGGCTCTTCGTCTCATGGCGAACTTCCTGGCTGGCCACATCATCCTCGTCCTTCTGTACTCGGCTACCAACTTCTTCTTCTGGCAGCTGAACGCCTGGACGGCGATTAGTGGTCTGACCCTGATCTCAGCACTGCTCTTCACCCTGTACGAGTTGATCATCATCTTCCTGCAGGCGTACATCTTCGCTCTTCTGACCGCGGTGTACATCGAGCTTTCGCTGCACGCTGATTCGCACTAACAAAGCGCGAAACCACAGGCCAAACTGAATAACCCCACCAAAATGTCACTCGCCCAACTGCCGACATACCGCGGCGCGCGGGCACCTAGAAAGGGAACGACTTTCACATGAACGAGATCATCCTCGCCCAGGCTGAGAACACCACCACCACCGCATTCGATGGCCTGCAGTCCATCGGCTACGGTATCGCCACCATCGGCCCGGGCATCGGCATCGGCATGCTCGTCGGCAAGACCGTCGAAGGCATGGCTCGCCAGCCCGAGATGGCCGGCCAGCTGCGTACCACCATGTTCCTGGGTATCGCCTTCGTCGAGGCTCTCGCCCTCATCGGCCTCGTTGCCGGCTTCCTGTTCTAAAAGAACGCGAATTTACATCCCGTACACCTTTTAGATCAGGAGCAACGTATGACAAACGTCACCATTTATAACGTGGCTGCAGAAGGTGCTCTTCCGCTCGAGACCGAGCCGTCCATCCTTCGGCCTCCCATGTACGACGTGGTTTGGTCGTTGGTCGTCTTCGTCGTTGTCTTCCTACTCTTCTGGAAGTTCGTTCTTCCGAAGTTCCAGGAAGTGCTGGCGGAGCGCGAAGATCGAATCAAGGGCGGCATCGAGCGTGCTCAGGTCGCCCAGGCTGAAGCCAAGGCTGCCCTGGAGAAGAACAACGCAGAGCTCGCCGAGGCACGCGCCGAGGCCGCTGAAATCCGCGAAGCTGCCCGCGCAAAGGGCAAGGAGATTGAGGCGGAGGCTCGCGTCAACGCCGAAGCCGAATCCCGCCGCATTGTTGAGGCGGGGGAGAAGCAGCTGCAAGCTTCCCGTGAGCAGGTCATCTCCGAGCTGCGGAACGAAATGGGCCAGAACTCCATCACTCTTGCCGAGCGGTTGCTGGGCACTGAGCTGTCCGAGTCGACCCGCCGTTCCTCCACGATCGACGACTTCCTGGCCCAGCTCGACAACGTTTCCACGAGGAAGTAGGCGAGATGAAGGCAGCTAGTCGCGAAGCACAAGAGCAGGTACAGGGTCAGCTGGAAGAGCTGATCCGCAACTCCGACGATTCCGTCGCCGCCGCCGCTCAGATCGGCACCGAGCTGTTCCTCGTTGTGGACCAGCTTGACCGCGAGCGCGCGCTGCGTGTCGCCGTTGCGGATCAGTCGCTCGAACCCGCCCAGCGCGAAGGCATCGTCAACGACGTGTTCGGCCCCAAGGTTGCCGAACCGACCAGACAGGTGCTTGCCGCCGCAGCCAAGCAAGAGTGGTCCACCCCGCGCGATTTGCGCACCGGGCTGGTCAACCTCGGCCGCCGCGCACTACTGAAGGGCGCCCAGGAGCAGGGCCAGCTTGAACAGGTAGAAAACGAGCTGTTCCAGTTGTCCGTGTTGCTGGAGAACGAGAAGCAGCTGACCCAGTTGCTGTCCGACCGCACCGCAACCGCGGACAAGAAGCGCGGGCTGCTGGCTAACGTGATTTACGGCAAGGTGACAGTGTTCACCGAGGCCTTGGCTTTGCAGGTGATCGGCCGGCCCGCGCACAACCCCGTCGACGACCTCGCCGCCGTGGCCACCCAGGTGGCCGAGCTGCGGGGCAAGACGGTCGCGCGAGTCGCAACCGCTGAGGAGCTCGACGGTTCCCAGCGCGAGACGCTCGCCGGCAAGCTTGAACAGATTTACGGCCGTGAGATGGCCATCCACTCTGAGGTTGACCCCAGCCTCCTCGGCGGAATGGTTATCCGAGTCGGTGACGAGGTTATTGACGGCTCTACGCGCGGCAAGATCACGCGCTTGCGGGCCGACCTCGCCGCCACGACGGCTTACTAGACAAAAATATGCTGGAACAATCTACCGAGAGCAGGAAGAACATGGCGGAGCTGACGATCTCCTCCGATGAGATCCGTAGCGCGATAGCGAACTACACCTCGAGCTACTCTGCGGAGGCCTCCCGTGAGGAGGTCGGCGTGGTGACTTCGGCCGCAGACGGCATTGCCCAGGTTTCCGGGCTGCCGGGCTGCATGACGAATGAGCTGCTCGAGTTCCCCAACGGTGTCATCGGCGTTGCACAGAACCTTGAGACCGACTCCATTGGTGTCGTGGTCCTGGGTAACTTCGAGACGCTCACCGAGGGCGACGAAGTCAAGAGGACCGGAGAGGTCCTTTCCATTCCGGTCGGGGAGGACTTCCTCGGCCGCGTAATCAACCCGCTGGGCCAGCCGATCGACGGCCTTGGCCCGATCGAGGCCAATGAGGAGCGCGCACTCGAGCTCCAGGCCGCGGGCGTTCTCGACCGTCAGCCGGTCGAGGAGCCGATGGCCACCGGCATGAAGGCGATCGACGCCATGACGCCGATCGGCCGCGGCCAGCGCCAGCTGATTATTGGTGACCGCAAGACCGGCAAGACCGCAGTCTGCATCGACACCATCCTCAACCAGAAGGCTTTCTGGGAGACCGGCGACCCCTCGAAGCAGGTGCGCTGCATCTACGTAGCCATCGGCCAGAAGGGTTCCACCATTGCAGGCGTGCGCCGCACCCTCGAGGAGCACGGCGCCTTGGAGTACACCACGATCGTCGCCGCGCCGGCGTCCGATTCCGCGGGCTTCAAGTGGCTGGCACCGTTCTCCGCTGCCGCTTTGGGCCAGCACTGGATGTACCAGGGCAAGCACGTCTTGGTCATCTACGATGATCTGACCAAGCAGGCCGAGGCATACCGCGCCATCTCGCTTCTGCTGCGCCGCCCGCCGGGCCGCGAGGCGTACCCGGGCGACGTGTTCTACCTGCACTCCCGCCTACTGGAGCGCGCCGCCAAGCTTAACGACGAGCTGGGCGCCGGATCCCTGACCGCGCTGCCGATCATCGAGACGAAGGCGAACGACGTGTCCGCCTTCATTCCGACCAACGTCATCTCGATCACCGACGGCCAGGTCTTCCTCCAGTCGGACCTGTTCAACCAGGGCGTGCGACCCGCTATCGACGTGGGCATCTCCGTGTCCCGCGTCGGCGGCGCGGCGCAGACCAAGGGTATGAAGAAGGTCGCTGGCTCCCTGCGTCTCGACCTCGCGGCGTACCGCGACCTGGAGGCCTTCGCAGCCTTCGCGTCCGACCTGGATTCCGCTTCCAAGCGACAGCTCGAGCGCGGCCAGCGCCTGGTCGAACTGCTCAAGCAGCAGGAGAACGCACCGCAGTCCGTCGAGTTCCAGATCATCTCGATCTGGCTCGCGAACGAAGGCGTCTTCGACGTCGTTCCCGTCGCAGACGTCCGCCGGTACGAGTCCGAGCTGCACGAGCACATCCGTGCAACCGCTCCCGAGGTCTACGACCAGATCGCAGGCGGTGCCCCGCTCGACGACACGTCGAAGGCGACCCTGCTGCGCGTCAACGAGGATTTCGCTCGCGGCTTCCAGACCACCGAGGGCGAGCGCGTCGTGCGCGAGGCCGAGGCGGAGCCGCTCGACGCCGGTGAAGTCAAGAAGCACCAGCTCAACGTCAACCGCTCCAAGTAGTCAACCACTTGGATCACTTCTACAAAAGGAAGGGAGGAGAGTAAACCATGGCAACACTTCGCGAATTGCGTGACCGCATGAGGTCCGTCAACTCCACGAAGAAGATCACCAAGGCCCAGGAACTGATTGCGACTTCGCAGATCACCAAGGCCCAGCAGCGCGTCGAGGCGGCCAAGCCGTACGCCGACGAGATGCAGCACGTCATGGAGCGCCTCGCAGCCGCGAGCTCCCTCGACCACCCCATGCTCCACGAGCGTGAGAACGGTCGAGTTGCGGCGATCCTCGTGGTCACCTCTGACCGCGGAATGGCTGGCGGTTACAACCACAACGTCCTCAAAAAGGCGGCCGAGCTAGAGCGCATGCTCACCGAGGCTGGATACGACGTCGTTCGCTTCGTAACCGGCGGCAAGGGCGTAACGCACTACAAGTTCCGCGACAAGGAGATCGGTGGCGCATGGACCGGTTGGTCCCAGAAGCCTTCGTTTGAGGCGACGCACGACGTGCGACGCCACATCGTCGACGGGTTCCTCGCCGGATCCGCCGGCACGGTCGAGTGGCGCGAGGGCGTCACCGGCACGGAGGGCCAGCGCGTCCCCGGTTTCGACCAGGTGCACGTCGTCTACACCGAGTTCGTCTCCATGCTGTCCCAGGAGGCACGGGTTCACCAGCTGCTGCCGATCGAGCCTGTGCTTGAGGAGTTCAAGTACGAGCAGGACGGCATGCTGGTGACGTCCGGTGAGGCCGGACCGGATATGGATTTCGAGCCGGACCCGGACACCCTCATGGAGAAGCTGCTCCCCGCATACGTTTCCAGGACTCTCTATTCGATTTTCCTGGAGGCTTCGGCGTCGGAGTCCGCTTCGCGCCGTACCGCCATGAAGAACGCGACCGACAACGCGACGGAACTGGCGAACAACCTGTCCCGTGAGGCTAACCAAGCCCGTCAGGCAAAAATCACCCAGGAAATCACCGAGATTATCGGCGGCGCAGGTGCGCTGTCCGATAGTGGAGAAAGTGACTAAATCATGACAACTGCTCTGTCTTTTGATGGACGCGATGAGCCGACGGGCGAGGCTGAGAACCAGGCTGCAGCCCGCGAGGCCGTGAACACTCAGAACCCGGCGGGTTCGGAGAACGGCCGCATCGTTCGCGTCATCGGCGCAGTCGTCGACGTGGAGTTCCCGCGCGGCGAGCTGCCCGAGCTGTACAACGCACTGCACACCGAGGTCGAGCTCGGTGAGCTGTCCCGCACACTGACACTCGAGGTCGCCCAGTTCTTGGGTGACAACCTCGTGCGCGCCATCGCCATGGCGCCAACGGACGGCCTCGTCCGCGGTGCACAGGTGAAGGACTCCGGCAACCCGATCTCCGTCCCCGTCGGCGACCAGGTCAAGGGCCACGTGTTCAACGCCCTTGGCGAGTGCCTCGATGACCCCTCCGTGGGCGTCGACGGCGAGCGCTGGGGCATTCACCGCGAACCGCCGGCCTTCAAGGATCTCGAAGGCAAGACCGAGATTCTTGAGACCGGCATCAAGGTCATCGACCTGCTGACCCCGTACGTCAAGGGCGGCAAGATCGGCCTGTTCGGCGGCGCAGGCGTGGGCAAGACGGTTCTCATCCAGGAGATGATTACCCGTATCGCCCGCGAATTCTCCGGCACCTCCGTTTTCGCGGGCGTCGGCGAGCGCACCCGTGAGGGCACCGATCTCTTCCTCGAGATGGAGGACATGGGCGTTCTCCCCGACACCGCCCTCGTGTTCGGCCAGATGGACGAGCCGCCAGGGGTCCGTATGCGCGTGGCACTGTCGGGCCTGACCATGGCGGAGTACTTCCGCGATGTCCAGAACCAGGACGTGCTTCTGTTCATCGACAACATCTTCCGCTTCACCCAGGCGGGCTCCGAGGTGTCGACCCTTCTGGGCCGCATGCCTTCCGCCGTTGGTTACCAGCCGACCCTGGCGGACGAGATGGGTGTGCTCCAGGAGCGCATCACCTCAACCAAGGGCCGCTCGATTACGTCTCTGCAGGCCGTTTACGTGCCGGCGGACGACTACACCGACCCGGCTCCGGCGACCACCTTCGCCCACCTCGATGCGACCACTGAGCTCTCCCGTTCGATCGCGTCGAAGGGTATCTACCCCGCAGTGGATCCGCTGACGTCGACTTCCCGCATCTTGGAGCCGGGCATCGTGGGCGAGCGCCATTACGCGGTCGCACAGAAGGTGATCGGCATCCTGCAGAAGAACAAGGAACTGCAGGACATCATCGCCATCCTGGGCATGGACGAGCTGTCCGAGGAGGACAAGCTCACCGTCATGCGCGCGCGTAAGATCCAGCGCTTCCTCGGCCAGAACTTCTTCGTCGCGAAGAAGTTCACCGGCGACGAGGGTTCCTACGTGCCGCTCGAGGAGACCATCGAGGCGTTCGACCGCCTCGCCGAGGGTGAGTTCGACGCCTACCCGGAGCAGGCGTTCTCGAACCTGGGCGGTCTGGATGACGTCGAGGCCGCGTACAAGAAGCTGCAGGAGAACTAGGAGGGCCACATGGCTGAAATCACCGTGCAACTGGTCTCGGTCGACCGCATGATCTGGACCGGTCAGGCCAGCATCGTCACCGCCCAGACCACCGAGGGTGAGATCGGCATTCTGCCGGGCCACGAGCCCCTCCTCGGCCAGCTCAAGGACAACGGCGTTGTCACGATCAACCCGGTGGACGGGGATCGCATCATCGCCGCGGTCCAGGGAGGCTTCCTCTCCGTGGTCGGTGACAAGGTCACCGTTCTGGCTGACTGGGCCGTTCTTTCCGACGAGGTCAACTCCTCCGAGGCAGAGACCAACGCCAGCCAGGATGATGATGAGCTGTCCAAGTGGCGCGGGCAGGCCGAGCTTGCCGCGGTGCGCCGCGCCAGCCGCTAACCGTCACCGGTAGTTCGCCGCTTCACCCGGAAGGCAGCAGCTGCCCGCATCAAGCGGGAACTGCTGCCTTTCGCCATGCCCGGGGTACACCTTTTGGCCAATTTCCCAAACTTCCCCCAGCAGTTACAATGGCCAGAAATGCTTGTTTTTACAGGTAGGAGTGGATGGATGGAGATAGTCGGCTATGTGCTCGTGGCGGCCGGTCTCATCCTCCTGCTTGCGGCCCTGTGGCGGTTCACATCGGTGCGCAATCACGGTTCCCAGGGACTGCTCAGGCAGATGCCGGCAGAAGGAGTGCACGGCTGGCGCCACGGCGTGTTCCTTTACAGTGGCGAAAGCCTCAAATTCTACAAGCTGCGTTCCCTCGCGTTCAAGAGCGACATTGTGCTGTGTCGCCGGGGCACCGAGGTCGAGGGTTTCCGCGATGTAACGGATGCGGAACGAGAGATCATGCCAGACATCGACCGGGTCCTGGTGCTCGGCTCCCCGAGCGGCACCTACGAATTCGCCAGTGATCGTCGCGCGCGAATGGCGCTGGTGTCCTGGCTTGAGTCGGCCCCGCACGAGCGGCAGATGCGCCGCGACCTCAAGGTTCCTGCCCAGCGCGCTCAGCGCGGCCGCGCGTACCGGTCCTAACTCCAGCCTAAGAAGCAGCGCCGGTAACCTGGTACCCATGCGTCTCGTCATTGCACAGTGTTCCGTGGACTATGTCGGCCGCCTAGACGCGCACCTGCCATCCGCGACGCGGCTGATAATGGTCAAGGCGGACGGTTCCGTCTCCATCCATGCCGATGACCGCGCCTACAAGCCGCTGAATTGGATGACCCCACCGTGCACTCTCCGGGAGGAAGCCGTCCTTGACGTTGACGGCGGTGACACCGGCGAGCAGCTTTGGATTGTGGAGAACGGCAAGGGAGAACAGTTGCGCATCACCATCGAGCGGGTCGTGAGTGAAACAGCGGTGCAACTTGGCCGGGACCCGGGCCTGGTCAAGGATGGAGTGGAGGCGCACCTGCAAGAGCTGTTGGCGGAGCACATCCACACTCTGGGCGTGGATTACAGCCTCATCCGCCGCGAGTACCCGACAGCGATCGGGCCGGTGGATATCCTCGCGCGTGACCCGGAGGGGCGGACGGTGGCAGTGGAGGTCAAACGGCGCGGCGGAATCGACGGTGTGGAGCAGCTCTCTCGCTATGTCGATCTGCTCAACCGCGACGAGCTGCTCGCCCCCGTGCGAGGGGTATTCGCTGCCCAGGAGATCAAGCCGCAAGCGCGCACCTTAGCCGAGGACCGGGGGTTCCGCTGCCTCGTTCTCGACTACAACGAGTTGCGTGGCATTGAGTCCAGCGAGCTACGCCTCTTCTAGGGGACACGGATGCCACGGCGAAACAGGCGCAGCAACATCACCCCGCCCTACGTTCTGCCCCGCGACGGCACGACATTCATCGGAACCCAGCACGTGGAAGGTCCGCGATGGGCCAACGGTGAGATGTACTGCGTTCGCCAGATAGGGGCGTCGGCGGCGGCCAAGTTCTATGTCTGCCCGGGGTGCAACCACAACATCCCGCCCGGTGTTTCCCACGTGGTGGCGTGGCCGCGGGATTCGGGCAGGGGAGGAGACGACAGAAGGCACTGGCACAAGCATTGCTGGGAGCGTCGATAAGCTTCGCCGCTAAGCTGGGCCCCATGATTGCCGCATTCTCGGTCGCCCCGACGACCACAGATAACCCTTCCGCTGAGATGTCGGGCGCCGTTGCACGCGCCGTTCGTGTGGTGCGCGAGTCCGGCCTGCCGCACGAGACGACAGCGATGTTCACCACCGTGGAGGGTGAGTGGGATGAGGTGATGGATGTGATCAAGCGCGCTACACAGGCGGTGGAGCAGGTCGCGCCGCGGGTGTCGCTGGTGATCAAGGCCGATATCCGGCCGGGGCACGACAACATGCTGGCGACGAAGATGGAATCCCTGAACAAGCATTTCGAGGAGGAGAAGTAGATGGCGAAGATCGGACCGGGCTACCAGGCGGGAGCAATCGATCTGTCAGCGTTGAAGCAGCAAGCGGAGAGCGCCCCACCGGCATCCGGCGTGGGATTCGAGGCACTTGTCACGGCGACGGAAGCCAATATCGAGGACGAAGTCCTGCGCATGTCGCTGAAGGTTCCCGTGATAGTGCACATCGGAACTGACCGGTCGCCCGATTCCGCGGCGCTGCAGTCCGCCTTCGCGGATCTCGCGCGGGGCCAGCGCCAGTTTCGCGTGGCCTACGTGGACGCCGATGCCACCCCGTCGGTGGCGCAGATGTTCGGTGTTCGCGTTCTGCCCACCGTTATCGCGATTGCGGCGGGCCGCCCGGTGACCAGTTTCGAGGGAAACCAGCCTGCCGAACAGCTCACACAGTGGGTCGAGGCGCTCGTCTCCAACGTCGGCGCGCAGCTCGAGGGGCTTGGCGACGACACCGCAGAGGCGGAGCAGGGGGAGCCGGAGGACCCACGTCTCGACGCCGCTACTGCCGCGCTCAACCGGGGCGACTTCGACGCCGCCACGGCTGTGTACGACGAGATCCTCGGCGATGACCCGACGAACGCGGAGATCAAGCAGGCGCGCGCCACGGTCGGCGTGCTCAAGCGGCTTGACCCCGGAAATAGGACCATTGACCCGGTGGCGGCGGCTGACGCGGATCGAGGGGACGTGGACAAGCAGCTCGCCGCCGCCGACGCGGAAACCGTCGCCGGGATGCCCGAGAAGGCCTTCGATCGCCTGCTGGCGCTGGTCAAGGCGGAACCGAAGGCGAAGGAGCGCCTGCTCGAATTGTTCACGCTGTTCGAGCCGGGCGATCCGCGCGTGATCGAAGCGCGCACAAAGCTCGCCTCGGCTCTTTTCTAACTGCCTGCCTAGCGCACCAGCTTGTACATCTGCACGCTCATCGCGGGCAGATGCAGGGACAGCGACTGCTCGAAGTTGTCCCACTCCGTCGGCTCGGTGTGCACCATCTTCGGCAGTTCGTTGCCCGCGCCGCCGTAGATGGAGTCGTCGGTGTTGATCACGAGCTGCCAATTGCCCGCCTCCGGCAGGCCCAGACGGTAGTCAGCGTGGGATGCCCCGGAGAGGTTGACCACGGCCAGCAGCGGCTGGCCGTCGACGCCCCAGCGCACGTAGGCGAGCACGTTGTGCTCGTGGTCGTCGCCCTTGACCCACTGGAACCCCAGCGGCGTATTGTCCTGGCTGAACAGGGCCGGGGTGTCGCGGTAGACGAAGTTGAGGTCGCGCACCAGGCGTTGAATGCCGGTGTGGTACTCATGCGCCCATCCACCGCCCACGTTGTCCCAGTTGATGGAGTGCGCCTCATCCCACTCGGTGGTCTGGCCCCACTCGCAGCCCATGAACATGAGCTGCTTGCCCGGGTGGGAGAACATGTAGCCGAACAGGGCGCGCAGGCCGGCGGCCTTGTTCCAGTCATCGCCGGGCATGCGCTCCCACAGCGACCCCTTGCCGTGGACGACTTCGTCGTGGGAGAACGGCAGCACGTAGCGCTCCGAAAACGCGTAAACCAGCGAGAAAGTGATCTCGTTGTGGTGGTAGTAGCGGTGGATGGGATCCAGGGAGAAGTACTCCAGGGTGTCGTTCATCCAGCCCATGTTCCACTTCAGGGAGAAGCCGAGGCCGTCGGAGGCGGTCTGGGCGGTCACACCCGGCCACGCGGTAGATTCCTCGGCGATGGTGACCACACCCGGGTGGGTGCGGTGCAGGGTGGCGTTGGTCTCCTGGAGGAACCGCACAGCGTCCCAGTGTTCGCGCCCGCCCTGGCTGTTCGGCAGCCACTCACCGGGGTTGCGTGAGTAGTCGAGGTAGAGCATCGAGGCCACGGCGTCGACGCGCAGGCCGTCGAGGTGGAATTCCTCACACCAGTAGAGGGCGTTGGCCACGAGGAAGTTGCGCACTTCGTTGCGGCCAAAATCGAAGACGTAGGTGCCCCAGTCTTTCTGCTCGCCGCGGCGCCAGTCCGGGTGCTCGTAGAGGGCGGTGCCGTCGAAACGCCCCAGCGCCCAGGCGTCCTTGGGGAAGTGGGCCGGGACCCAGTCGACGAACACACCGATGCCGTTGGCGTGGAGCTCGTCGACAAGCGCGCGGAACTCATCCGGCGTGCCCCAGCGCGCGGTGGGCGCGTAGTAGCCGGTGACCTGATAACCCCAGGAGCCGCCGAAGGGGTGCTCGGCGACGGGCAGGAACTCCACGTGGGTGAAGCCGTTCTCCACGAGGTAGGGAACCAGCTCCTGCCTCATGGTGGCGTAGTTGGAACCCTGCTTCCAGGAACCGATGTGACATTCGTAGACGCTCATCGGCGCGTTGGTCGGGTCGAGCCCGACGCGGCGCTGCATCCACTCCGCGTCTTTCCACTCGTAGCTGCTCTGCGCCGCGACCACAGAGACGGTCTCCGGGGGAGCGAGGGTTTGGCGCGCCATCGGGTCGGCCTTGTCGGCGCGAACTCCGTCGACAGTCTGGACGGCGAACTTGTAGTGCGCCCCGGCCTCGATCCCCGGAATGAAAACCTCCCAGACACCCGTGGAGCCGAGGGTGCGCATCGGGTACTGGTTGGGGTTCCAATTGCAGAAGTCACCGACAACGGCCACGCCTTGGGCGTTGGGCGCCCACACGGCGAAAGAGGTGCCGCGCACCTCACCAAGCGGGGTGTTGTACGTGCGCAGATTTGCACCGAGCACCTCCCAAAGGCGCTCGTGGCGGCCTTCGCTAATCAGGTGCAGGTCAAGCGAGCCCAGGGTGGGCAGGAAGTGGTAGCCGTCGGCGGCGATGACCTCCTTGCCCAGCGGGTACTGGATGCGGAACCGGTAGTCGGGCGCGCGGTCGTCCTCAAGCCCGATAACCCAGATGTCGTCCCCGATCGGCTCCATGTCGCGGTGCTCGTTATGGATGAGCAGCTCGACTTTCTCCGCGCCGAGTTGGCGCGTGCGGATGACGGAGCCTCCCGTTGCCCCGGGTACGGAGTGCCAGCCGTAGAAGTCGTGCGGCGCGTGGTGCTTGCATTCGAGCAGGCGGCCGCGGTCGGCGTCGGGGATCGTCAGCTGGGAGGTGTTGCTCGCCATGTTCATCCTTGCGTGGTCTGGGGTGAGTTGTGCTTTTCGACGCTACCGAATTTCGGCCCAGGTAACGGGTTACGGCCGGTAGTCGTGGTCACCAATGACGCGGAAGGCGAGGCGCTCGCTTATCGACGCCCCCACGTCCGGCAGCCGGAAAATGTGTGCGACGTTGGCTTCGGGCGTGAGCCGTACGTAGTTGTCGGTGCTCCACGTGTAAGTCTCACCGGTGATGAGGTCGTCGACCTTGAAGCTCTCGCCCGGGTTCAGGCCGATTGCCTCGGCGTCGATGTGGACCATGCCCTCCTGGGTGGCGAATGGGTCGAGGTTGACCACCACCAGGATCGCGTTGCCGGTCACCGCGTCGACCTTGGAATAGGCCAAGATCTGCTCGTTGTAGACCTTGTGGAAGTGGAGTTGCCGCAACTGCTGCAGAGCCGGGTTCTCGCGGCGCAGCTGGTTGAGCAGGGTGATGTACGGCTCCAGGGACTCACCGCGCTCGAGCGCCGCTGCGAAATCCCGCGGGCGCAGCTGGTACTTCTCGGAGTCCAAGTACTCCTCGGACCCAGGCGCGACGGGCTCATGCTCGTAGAGCTCGTAACCGGAGTAGACACCCCACAGCGGGCTCAAGGTCGCGGCGAGGGTGGCGCGGATGGCGAACACCGCTTTGCCGCCGGTCTGCAGCGATTCGTGCAGGATGTCCGGGGTGTTGACGAAGAGGTTGGGGCGTGAGACATCGGCGACGTCGACAAGCATCGTGGCGAAGTCCTCGAGCTCGTCCTTCGACGTCTTCCATGTGAAGTGGGTGTAGGACTGCGAGAAGCCGATTTTGGACAGTCCGAACATGCGCGGCGGGCGGGTGAACGCCTCCGCGAGGAAGATGACCTCGGGGTTGGTCTCGCGGACCTCCGCGATGAGCCAATGCCAGAAGTCGACGGGCTTGGTGTGCGGGTTGTCCACGCGGAAGGTGGTCACGCCGAGATCGACCCAGTACATGATGACGCGGTAGATCTCCGCGTACACACCCTGCGGGTCGTTGTCGAAGTTGATCGGGTAAATGTCCTGGTACTTCTTCGGCGGGTTCTCGGCATAGGCGATGGTGCCGTCGGCGAGCACGGTGAAGAACTCCGGGTGCTCGCGCGCCCACGGGTGGTCCGGGGCTGCCTGGAGTGCGAAATCGAGGGCGATCTCCAGGCCCAGCTCGCGGGCGTGCTCCATCATCTCGAGGAACTCGGTTTCACCACCGAGTTCGGGGTGGAAGGCGTCATGCCCGCCCGCCTCCGAGCCCACGGCCCAGGGCGAGCCCACGTCGCTGGCTTCCGGGGTCAAGCTGTTGTTGCGTCCCTTCCGGTTGACCTCGCCGATCGGGTGGACCGGCGGGAAGTAGACGGTGTCGAATCCCATTGCGGCCACGCGGTCTAGCGCTTGGGCCGTAGTCGCCCACGTGCCGTGGACCGGCTCACCTTCGGAGTCGACACCTCCGGTGGAGCGGGGGAAGAGTTCGTACCACGAGTTCACCAGCGCGTCGCGGCGCTCGACGTGGATGTCGCAAACCGGTCCCCGCGTGACCTGCTCGCGCAGCGGGTACTCGTCGAGGATCTCGAGCACCTCATCACCCAGGCCCGGCTCGATGCGCGACTGCAGGGGCAGGGAGGCGTCGGCAAGCGTGCGCGCGACGTTCTCCAGCGCCTCGCGGTCACCCTCTGGCGTCTGCGCTGCGGCGCGCTCGAACAGCTCGATGCCGTGGGCGATGTCGTTGGCCAGCTCCGCCTCGGTCTGTCCTGCGGCCAGCTTCTTGGACACGGCGTTGCGCCACGTGGACATCACGTCGCTCCACGCGTCGACGCGGAAGCGCCACATGCCCTCCGTGTCAGGCACAAATACGGCGTGGACGTAGTCAGGGCGGTAGACCTCCTGCTGCATGTGGATTGAGTACTGCTCCGCGTTAGGTGCGGTTAGGACCAGGGTCGCGGCCACCGCGTCGTGGCCCTCGCGCCACACCAGGGCCGAGACCGGAACAACTTCGCCGACCACGGCCTTGGAGGGGAGGGTGCGCCCGGACACCTGTGGGCGTACGTCGTCAATGCCAAATCGTCCAGTCATCTTTGTGCAGATCCTTCGCTTCAGGCTCGTTTCCCGCTGACAGAATTCCAGATTAGCCATTGGGGCCGTGACGTGCCGGGCGGCACGGTGCCGCCAAAGGCAGGGGGTTTAAGCCACAATGGAGGACGTGACTGATCGTGAACATGACGCTGTGACTGACCCGGTGACTGACCCGGACCTGCTTGTGGATTTCCGCGCAGTGGAGTACTCCCGCGGCGGCGCCACCCTAGTGGGGCCGGTGGACTGGCAAGTTGAGTTGGACGAGCGCTGGGTGGTCATCGGACCCAACGGCGCCGGCAAAACCACGCTGATCCGCATGGCGTCTGCGCAGGAGTTCCCGTCATCGGGCGCGGCGTTCGTCATGGGGGAGCGGCTCGGGCGCACGGACATGCGTGACCTCCGCGCGCAGATTGGCGTGACGTCCTCGGCTGTCGCCCAGCGCGTGCCCGCGGCGGAGAAGGTCGGTGACTTGGTCGTCTCCGCCGGCTACGCCATCCTGGGCCGTTGGCGCGAGGAGTACGACGAGATGGACTACGACCAGGCTATCGAGGTGCTCGAGCAGGTCGGCGCGATGCACCTGATGGAGCGCACCTGGGGCACCCTGTCCGACGGTGAGCGCAAGCGCGTTCTCATCGCCCGCGCCATCATGACAAACCCTGAGCTGCTGATCATGGACGAACCCGCCGCGGGCATGGATCTCGGCGGCCGCGAGGACCTCGTCGCCTACCTCGGTGACCTCGCGATGGACCCGGACGCGCCGGCGATCGTGATGATCACCCACCATGTCGAGGAGATCCCGCCGGGGTTCACGCACGCGTTGCTTCTCGACGAAGGCCAGGTCGTCGCCCAAGGTCTCATCGACGACGTATTGACCTCCGAGAACGTCAGCCGCGCCTATCACCAGCCGATCGAGGTAACCGTCAGCGACGGCCGCTACGCGGCCCGCCGGAAGCGTCGCGGGGGAAATCACCGCGCCAAGTAAGATGCTTTCAGGAGGAGGTGAGCGATGTGACCGGAAGCGGCGGTGCACGCCTCGCCAGCACGGTCATCCTGACGCGCGACGGGGTGGGCGGCCTCGAGGTGTGGGTGTTCGAGCGCGTGATGACGATGCCGAATTACCCGGGGATGACCGTGTTCCCTGGCGGCGGCGTGGATAGTCGAGACTTCCCGGCCCGCGCGGGCGCGGACGAGCTGTGGCACGGCCGCAGCGCCGAGTCCCTCGGGGCGCAGCTGCAGGTCGGGGCCGACACGGCGCATGCGCTCCTGTTCGCCGCCGTGCGGGAGTTGTTTGAAGAGACGGGCACGTTGCTGGCCGTCGATAAGCACGGCGAGCTGCCAGAGGATGCGCGGCCCTTCCACGGGCAGCGCATGGAGCTGGAATCGCACGCGCTCTCTCTGACGGACGTGCTGCGTTCCAACAACCTGCGGGTCTCCGCCGACCTCGTCGTGCCCTACGCGCGGTGGGTGGGCCGCTCCGAGCGCGGCACCGCGTTCGACACATTCACCTGGCTCGCCCAGCTGCCCGAGGGTCAGGAACCCGACGGCGCGACGGAGGAGGCCGACGACGCGAATTGGTTTCCTCCCGCCCTACTTCTCGATGGCTGGCGCGCCGGGCTCGTCCGCTTCGCCCCGTCGACCTGGGCCCAGCTTCTCGACATCTCGGAGTACGACACCTCCGGGTCCCTCTGGGAGGCCACCGTGGGCGGCGGAGGGGCCGACATGTCACCCGTGATGGACGACGCCGCCGACGACCCCCGCTACGCGGAGTTTTTCACGCTCCGCCCGGAAGACCGCATCGGGAGACCCTTTGAGCTTTAATCCCGACGAGGTCCGGTTTCTCGCCGCCCGCGCCGACGAGATCGCCGCGGTGACCGAGGATCTAGAGCTGACGAAGAAGTCGTTGTTCGCGGACCATCGCGTGTTGGCCGATCACTTCGGCGAGCACGCCCGCGCCGTGATGGAACTTGCCACCGCGCGTCGCCTAGCGGCGGGGAAGTTTTCGGCTGACTGGCTCACCGATGTCGATGCGGCGCAGCAGGCCACTCCGGCGTTGGTCGCCAGCCTGCGCGCGGAGCGTGTCAAACGCTGCGGCGCGGAGCTCGTCCACGACGTGACGTGCTCGGTGGGCACGGAAGCCCTCGCTTTTGCTGGGCTGCCGTGGGTAGGTTCCGACCTGGATTTCTCGCGGCTGCTGATGGCGCGGCACAACCTCGGGCCCGGTGCTTGGCTGGCGCGCGCCGACGCCTTGGCGCCGGTCGCGCCGGGGGCTGTCATCATCGCGGATCCGGCCCGGCGCTCCGGCGGCCGGCGCATCACCGACCCCGCCAAGCTCCATCCCCCGTTGCCCGCGCTGCTCCAAGCGCACGCGGGCTCTGAGATGGCTGTCAAGTGCGCGCCGGGCATCGACTACTCGGAATGGAACGGGCTCGTCAGCGTGGTCTCGGTCGATGGCGGTGTGAAAGAGGCGTGCCTGTATACGCCAGGGCTGGCGGAAGGGACATCGCGTGAGGCGGTTGTGCTGCGCAGCGACGGGTTCGCGGAGACAGTGGCTTCCACAGATCCGGACGAGGTGGAGGTGGGCAGTCCGGGCGCGTACATCGTCGAACCCGACGGCGCCGTGGTTCGTGCGGGGCTCGTGCGCGGCTGGGCGGCGCGACATGGGCTGTGGATGCTCGACGAACACATCGCCTTCTTGACGGGTTCATCCATCCCAGCGGGGTACAGCGGGTTTCCGTTTATCGAGGCGGTGCCGCTGCGCAAACTCAAGGCGGCGCTGGCGGCTCACGGCGCGGGGCCCTTGGAGATCCTGGTGCGCGGCGTCGACGTCGATCCCGACCAGCTGCGGGCCAAGCTGAAGCAAAGGGGGTCGCGGCCGATGGGCGTCGTTATCGCACGCGTGGGCGACAGCGCAGTCGCCCACATCTGCGGTGCCCGTGAGTGGTCTTAGCTGGCGCTGGCCAGTGCGTTGTCCAGCTCGGCCGTGGTTTCCTTCGGGATGAGCAGCGACGCCAGCGCGGCCGCGCCGAGGACTACTGCGCCTACAACGAAAGCCGTGGTGTAGCCGGCGGAGGACTGAGAACCCTGCGGGGACCCCGTCACCATGAAGACGGGCAGGATGGCGAACGACATGCCCGCGCCCAGGTTGAAAGCCGCCGAGTTCATGCCAGGGAGAAAACCCTCATTGTCCTTAGGCGAATTGACCACGCCCAGGTTGTTCAGCACGATGTTGCCCACGCCCGCGTAGGTGACGCCGATTAAGACGACACCGATGACCAGCACCCACATGTTGCGCACGCCCAGGAACGCGAGGATGAGCAACAGCGCGGCCGTCGCCACGTTCGAGATGCGGATGAGCCGGTCGTAACCGATCCGGGGCGCGTACCGGCCTGCAAATGGCCCGACGAGCCAGCCGATCAGGGCGTACGGGGTCAGCAGGATGAGCGCCGCGAAATCGGCGTTGAGCCCGAAGCCCGCGGTGGGGTTCTGCGCGAGGGAGACGGCCACGCCGTTCACGGCTGCGAAGACACCGGTCATAGTGAGCACCGTGGTAAGCAGCAGGGCCCACGTCTGGCGGCGCGCGAGGTATTTCGGGGCGACGAGCGGCTGGCTGTGCTTCTTCTCGTATTTCCAGAAGAGCGCGAACATCGCGAGGCCGACAGCGGCCAGAGCGACAACGGCAATCCAGCTGGCGGCGGCGGCCTTGCCCGCCTCGTTGACTGCCAAAGTCAGCGACAGCACGGAAACAACCAGCAGTGCGGCGCCACCCCAGTCCATTGTGACGTTGTCCGACGGCTTGGACTCCGGTGCCCAGAGGGCGACGGCGGCCACCGCGAGAACGCCGATGACGGCGATCAGCCAGAACACGGAGCGGAATCCCCAGTTCTCGGCCATCCAGCCCGAGAGGAGGACATCCAAACCGGCGACGCCGCCGTTGATCGCGGCGATCAGGCCCATGAGGGTGCCCAGGCGGACCTCATCCTTGACTTGGCTGCGGAGGATTATCAGCGTGAGCGGGATGGTCGGCCCCGCGAGTCCCTGAAGCGCCCTCGCCAGGAAGAGGAGCTCGATGTTCGGCGCGAGAGCTGCCAGCACGCCACCGAGGGACATGATGGTCAGCATGACCAGCAGCACCTTCCGGCGCCCGATGATGTCGGAGAGGCGAGGCAGGAAGAGCCCGCACATGGCTCCGCAGGTGAAAAATGCCGTCTGTGTCAGACCGACGGAGGCCTCATCGGTGCCGAGTTCCTTGGCCATTGTTGGCAGCACCGGTGAGAGCATTGAGGCGTTCAGCTGGAAAGCGACGGCAGCGGTGATGAGGACACCCATCAGCAGGGCGATACCGCCGCGGCGGTTATCGACGGGGTCCGCAACGGCCGAGGGCCGGTCTTTATTGGTCATGGTGCAGTCCTTTTGACTGGTTCGCGAATGCGGTGTTGCCGATGCGCGTGAGGGCGTCGATAAGCAGCTGCCAGAACAGGTCTGCATCGACGTCCACGCCGACGCGGTGAACACCCTCAATTTTGCTGTCACCCGCGGTGAACTCATAATCGTCCGCCACCCCGAGAGCGGACGGGTCGTCGCGGTGGTCTGGATCCCACGTGCGGCGCAAATCGACCACGGTCATGCCGCGAGTGTGCTCGCCCTTCGTTTCTACCGTGACCGGCGCGACTACGGTGCGCAGCACACGGGGGTCTGCGACGGCCGCGACGGCGAGCGGGTCGTGCATGGGTGGTCCCGGGTAGCGCCGCTCGCGCATGTACGAGGCACCGAAGAATTCCACGAGCTCCGCAATGAAGCGCGCGACGTCGGTGCCGACCCGGTTGAGCTGCGCCATACGCTCTGGGGTGGCGAGTACCTTGTGGGTCACGTCGAGGCCGACCATGGCCACGTCCCAGGCGGCAGTGAAAACGATCTGGGCGGCCTCCGGGTCACCGAGGATGTTGAACTCGGCGGCCGGAGTCATGTTGCCGGTGTGGTGGCCTCCGCCCATCAGCGTCACACCGGCGACTCGTTCGACGAGCTCGGGGTGGGTGCGGGCGAATAGTGCGATGTTGGTCAGCGTGCCGGTGGGGACGAGGGTGACGGACCCGGCGGGGTGTGTCCGGACCAGCTCGGCGATGAGCTCGACCGCGTGACGCCGGTCCAGCTCTGCCCCGGGGGCGGGTAGCCGCGGGCCGTCGAGGCCGGAATCCCCGTGAATCTCGTCCGGGATGAGCTGCGGCCCGACTAAGGGGCGATCCGCACCCTTGGCAAAGGGAACCCCGGCGATGTTTCCGATGCGGGCGAGAGCCAAGGCGTTCGCTGTCACTTTCTCCAGCGTCTGGTTCCCGGCGACGGTGGTCACGCCGAGCAACTCAATGGACGGGTTTCCCCATGCGAGGAGCAGGGCGATGGCGTCATCGTGGCCGGGGTCGCAGTCGAGAATGATTTTCCGGGGGGAGGCGGAATGCTCACCGGGGTTGAAGGCGCGGTTCGGGTCACGGGAGTCTCCCTCTTGTAGCGGTCGGGTGACTTACTAGTCTAGGGGCCATGCCGTATCTCGATCACGCAGCGACGACTCCGATGAGGCAGTGTGCCATTGACGCGTGGGTGGAGCATTCCGCCGAGTTGAACCCAGGAGGGCAGTACGGCTCGGGTCGTCGCGCCGCCGCGGTGCTGGCGGAGGCGCGCGAGGAGATCGCCTCGTTGCTGGGTGCGGACCCTGTCGAGGTTATCTTCACCGGCTCGGGGACTGAGGCGAACAACATTGCGGTGCGCGGGTTGTTCCGGGCGTCGCCGCTGGAGCGAGTCGTGTCGAGCCCCATCGAACATCCTGCGGTTCTGGAGACAGTCAAGTCTTTAGCCGTGACGGAGGGGGCGGACATGTCATGGTTGCCCGTTGGCGGGGACGGGCACGTCAGCGACCTTTCGGCGCTGGAATCCCCGGCCGCAGTGGCCTGCCTAATGTGGGCGAACAACGAGACCGGCGCCATCCAGCCCGTGGCTGAGGCTGCTGCGCGGGTTGCGGAATCCGGAACGCCGCTGCACGTCGACGCGGTGCAGGTCGTGGGAAAGTTGTCGGTTGATTTCCACGCTCTGGGCGCGACAACACTGGCTGCGAGCGCGCACAAGTTCGGCGGGCCCCGGGGTACGGGAATTCTGCTGGCGAGGCGCTCCCCGACGCCTGCGGCGGTGCTGACCGGGGGCGGGCAGGAACGGGGGTTGCGGTCAGGGACAGTTGATGTGGCGTCGGCGGCGGCGACCGCGGCCGCGCTGCGCGAGGCTGTCGCGGAGTCGGACCGAGCGCGCCGAGAGATCGGGGCGCTTCGCGACGCCCTCGTGGCCGGGGTGCTCGCATCCGTCCCCGGTGCCCGCGTGACCTCTGCGGAGCCGGTACTGCCCGGCCACGCGCATTTTCTTTTCCCGGGTGCGAACGGTGACGCGTTGATCATGTTGCTTGATTCGCGGGGGATCGAGGCGTCGACAGGGTCGGCGTGCGCGGCGGGCGTGAACCGGTCGAGCCATGTCCTCGAGGCAATGGGCGTGCCGCAGCGCGAGGCCGCTGGGGCGCTGCGCCTGACTCTGGGCCGCACGACGACAACGTCCGACGTCGAGCTTGTGGTGCGGGAGATCGCGGTTGTTGTGGAACGAGCCAGGGTTGCTGGCATGGTTTAACGTTGCCCGTGTTAACCGTGTGTCGCATGTGAAAGCAGGGGTTAGAATCCGGTAGCGTGCGCACCATGCATGTCAACCGGAGGCTCCAGCCCGTTCTTGCCGCGCTCCTCGCGGCGCTAGTAACTCTCGCTCTTGCCGTCGTCATTCCCTTCAGCCCGACCTCGCGCACCGGCGCCAGCGCGCAAAACGCCCCCGGCATCGTCCAGGGTGTCGACGTAGCCGGGCATCAGCGCCCCGGCGGCGCGCCGATCGATTGGCGTACTGTCTCGGGCCCCGGCGGACAGGAATTCGCCTTTGTCAAGGCCTCCGAAGGGGAGGGGTGGAAGAACGAGTTTTACGACGAGGACGCACGCGCAGCCGCGGACGCCGGCCTCAAAGTCGGCGCCTACCACTACGCGCGCCCAGCCGAGAACCCGGTGACGCAGGCGCAGTATTTTGCCTCCGTCATCAATTCCGGGCCTGCCCTCTCACTGCCTCCCGTGCTGGACCTTGAGGTCGACGAGGGCCTGTCTCCGACTGCCCTCGCGGCCTGGACCGACACCTTCCTCAAGGAGGTGGAGCGCTCCACCGGAACCGCGCCGATGATCTACACCTACCGCTACTTCTGGTCCGAGCGCATGGACAACACCTCAGCGTTTACCGGATACCCGCTCTGGCTCGCGGCCTACCAGAACCAGGCACCGCGCCCCGTCGGCGGGTGGGACAAAATCTCCTTCTGGCAGCGCTCCGATTCCGGGCGCATTGCAGGAATGAACACCCCGGTCGACCTCAACGTGTTCAACGGGTCGAGCGCGGACCTCGACAGGTTCGCGGGGGGCAACTACTCTGCCGGCGGCGGCGTGCTCGAAACGTTCCAGGTGCCCGAGTCAGGGGAGCTGGGTGTCCTGGAGCAGGACAACACCGCGCTCGTCGTGGCCATTCTCGGCCTCGCCACCGGCATCCTCGGTTCCCCTCAGATCGCGGACGCGGCCGCCCAGTTCGGCTTCAGCGAGGAGGATGCCGCCAACATCGCGGGCGCAGTGAACAACCTCGCCTCCCAGGGCGAGCTGCCCGTCGAGGACCTGCGCACCATGATGCTCGGCGAATACTCAGTGGGCGACCTGCTCATCCTGCTCAACAACGCACAGAAGTAAATTTCACAGCCCGAGAACCCGGAGCACCTCCCCGGTGCATCCGGGTAATTTTCGGTGCGGAACCCCGGCGACATGCACGACGCGGCCGAGGGAGGAAGACCAGCCGGGCACGACGGTGTCAGCGTCCGACACCACCGAAACTACCTCGACCCCAGCAGGTGACACAGGCTCTCCGACATTCTCCAGCTCCGCAAAGGACTCGCCCAGGAACAGGCGCACCAGCCAGTCAGGGCGGTACCACGCGCGATGCGCGGTTCCGCGCCAGGCGGCGCCGAGGCCCACGAGCGTATGCACGCGCTCGGCCACCGCCGGGTTAGAAAGCGCACGAAGAGCTATCAGGGCACCGCTTGAGTGGCCCACGACATCGACGCGGGTCACAGCCGCGGGCAGGGACGTGATGGTGTCGGCAATGGCGTTGGAAGAGGCGTCGATAAGCGCGGTGCCCCTCTTGCCGTGGGAAGGCGCAGACATGTCCACACCGCGCTCGGATAGCGCGGCGGCGAGCGGGCGGAACGCAAAAGGTTCTGAGAGCGTGCCGTGAACAGCTACCACAACGCGGCCGCGCGACTGGGAAGTCGCTGTGGAGGGGTCGGGAAGTACGCGGGGGAGGTGGGAGAACAGGGCCAAAGAGGTCCAGGTTACAAACACGTGGAAGAAATCCGGACTGTCTCTCTCGTCTCACCTGGGCTGCAGCGGCGATCCTCCTGCATCGCGCGTTGACCTCGGCACCGTCGGGTGCTGCCGAGTCCGATCGCGAGCGGGCGCGCGCCATTCTCACACGAGGCACCGGTGATCACCTGGCCTGGATGGGCCTGTGGGAAGGAAACCGGTTCTTCTTCATGGGTGGCGACACGGGCTACGTGGCGTTTCGGGTCTCCCGCAACGTCGCGGTAACTCTCGGCGGGCCGGTGCGCACGGAAGAGTCCACGCGCGACGAGATCGCCGACGCGTTTGAGGAGTTCGCGGCCGAACAGGGTTGGAGGGTGGCCTGGTACTCCGTCTCGGAGGACTTCGCCCGGGCGGGTTTCCGTACCATCCATGTTGCGGAAGAATCTCTTCTGCTCACCGACAACCTGGAGTTCAAGGGCAAGAGGTTCCAGAACATCCGCACTGCCCGCAACCGCGCAGCCAAAGAGGGCGTGCGTGCCGTGTGGACCACGTGGGCCGATCTAGATGTCGAGATGCGCGAGAAGATTGTCGCGCTGTCGGAGCAGTGGGTGGCCGACAAGGCACTGCCCGAGATGGGCTTCACCCTCGGCAGCGTCGACGAACTCGCCGTTGACGGGACGATGCTGCTTCTCGCAGTCGGGGAGGACGGCCACCTCCACGGCGTGACGAGCTGGCTGCCCGTCTACGAGTGCGGCGAATTAGCGGGCTACACGCTCGACTTCATGCGCCGCGACACCGACGGTTTCCGCCCCACCGTGGAGTTCCTGCTCGCCGAGGCCGCCGCTATCGCGGGGGCGGAGGGGTTGAAGTGGGTCTCGCTCTCCGGCGCCCCGCTCGCCCGCTCCGGTGAGCCCGAGTCGCTGCTCGAGGTGCTGCTCGACCGGGCCGGTGCCAGCATCGAACCGCTCTACGGCTTCCGCTCGCTGGCCGCATCGAAGTACAAGTTCCACCCCACCCACTCCGGCTGGTACCTCGCCTACGACGACGAGCTGGCGCTCGGTGCGATCGCGTTCGCCGTGGTCAGCTGCTATCTGCCCACCATGAAACCCTCCGACTACGCCGGGGTGGTCAAGGAGTTTCTGGCGACTCGGCAGCCGGCGGATCGTGGCGCGCCACCGTCGCCAGCTGCCGCGCCCACGCCTCACCCTTGAACTGGGCCGGCACCGCGCCCTTAAGCAGGGCGCGCGCGAGCTGCGGCGACGCCTCCAGCTCGGTGTTCGCGCCGATGAGCACGATATTGCCGTAGCGGCGGCCCTTGAGCATCGGCGGGTCCGCGATCGCGGCGACGTGCGGCCACACCTCGCACATCCCGGCGAGCTCTTCCTTCGCTTCCTTGAGGTCCGCGTGCGAGCCGCAGTTGGCCACGTAAACACCGTCTTCGCTTAGCGACGCCCTCGCCGCCGCAAAGAACTCCACCGTCGTCAGGTTGCGCGGAGTAGTAGCCACCGAAAACACGTCGCGGATGATGACGTCGCGCGTTCCCGGCTTGAACCCGTCTGTTTCCTCCCGAGCGTCACCCACGCGGATCTTCACGGCGGGCGCCCGGGGGACGTCGAAAAGCTCGCGTGCGAGAAAGGCGAGCTCACTGTCGACCTCGATGACCGTGTTTCGCGAGCCCTCCCACGCGTGGGCGAAGTAGCGGGCCAGTGAACACGCGCCACCGCCGAGGTGAGTCAGGCGCGGCTTCTCCCAGCGGCGCGCGCTATCCAAGAAGTCGGCGATCCACCGCATGTATTCGAAATCGAGCCGCCCTGGCTCTCCCGGCACGATCGAGGAGCTGGGCACGCCGTTGACCAGCAGGGTCAGCGACCCGTCGTGCTCGTGGACGACCTCCGCAACACCGCTGTCGATCTCGTACCGTTCGCTTTTTGGGGACATGACCTGCGAGGGTACACTCACGCGCATGCGGGTTTTGGCGGCGATGAGCGGCGGTGTCGACAGTTCGGTGGCGGCGGCGCGGCTTGTCGACGCCGGCCACGACGTCGTCGGCGTCCACCTTGCCCTGTCGCGCGACCCCCAGGCCACCCGCGAGTCAGCCCGCGGTTGCTGCTCGCTGGAGGATTCCGCGGACGCCCGCCGGGTCTGCGACAAGCTGGGCATCCCGTTTTACGTGTGGGACTTTTACGACCGCTTCAAGGCCGACGTGATTGACAACTTCGTCTGGTCCTACGAAAACGGCGAGACCCCGAACCCGTGCCTGCGTTGCAACGAGAAGATCAAGTTTGCCGCACTGCTCGACCGCGCGCTGGCTCTAGGCTTCGACGCCGTGGCCACCGGTCACTACGCCATCCTGGATGATGAGGGCAATTTGCGACGCTCCGCCGACCCGCTCAAGGACCAGTCCTACGTGCTCGGGGTGCTCACGCGCGAGGAGCTGGACCACTGCCTTTTCCCGGTGGGTGACACCGAGAAGCCGCAGATCCGCGAAGAGGCGAAGCGCCACGGCTTTTCGACGGCCACTAAACCCGACTCCTACGACATCTGTTTCATTCCCGATGGCAACACCCAGGCGTTCTTGGGACGTTCCATCGGCATGCGCCCGGGTTTGGTTGTGGATACCGATGGGACCGAGCTCAAAGAGCACGACGGCGCGTTTCAGTACACGATCGGGCAGCGCCGCGGCCTCAACCTGCGCGTCCCGGCTGCGGACGGGCAGCCGCGCTACGTCACCGATATCGACGCCGCTACCGGTGTGGTTACCGTCGGGCCACGCCAGGCGCTGCAGGTGCGCGAGATCCGAGCCGACCGTCTCAAGGTGCTGCACCCCGCCATGACTGGCGAATTTGAGGCGAACGTGCAGATCCGCGCGCACGGTGGGGTGGTGCCCTGCGTGGCAACCGTGGCCGCGGACGAGATGGCCCTGGAGCTCCACGAGCCCTTGGAGGGCGTGGCCCGCGGCCAGGCCGCGGTGCTCTACCTGCCGGACCCGGACGGGATGGGCGACGTCGTGCTGGGCTCCGGCACGATTTGCTCCACGGGGTAGATCCCACATTGGCAGAGTAGATGGAGGGTGACATGACCGCTTTCGGGCTGGGTGAGCTACCGGGCACGGACCTAGTCAAGGCCGCCGAGATCGTGCTGGGGGAGAGCCCCACCCCGCACCTGCCCCAGTTGCCGGAACGGGGCCTCGGCTCCGACCTGATCGGGCGCACTGCCGCGCTGCTGGAGATCCCGATCGACCGCGGCCCGCGCGGGTGGCGCGTCGCCACCCAGCACCGCGCTGCGCAAGACCAGATGGCCCGCGACCTCGACCAGCTCGAGGAGCTGTGGGCGGGTCAGGTGCGCGAGCTCAAGGTGCAGCTCGTCGGGCCGTGGACTCTGGCCGCGGAGATCGAAATGCCCAACGGCCACCGCATGATCACCGACCCCGGTGCGCTGCGCGACGTCACGGACGCGCTGCTGGAGGCTGCCCGGGTGCACCGGGGGGACGTGGAGAAGCGTTTCGGAACGCGAACCATCCTGCAGCTCGATGAGCCATCGCTGTCTGCGGTGATGGACGGCCGGCTGCGCGGCACGACAGACTACGACACGATCCCCGCGGTGCCAGAGCCCGAGGAACGGTTATCGTGCTTCGGCGACCACCTGCTCAATACCGCGGTGCTTATAGACGCCCCGTGGCTCACCGTCGACTTGTCCACCGCGCGCACGGCGGGGGAGAAGGACCGGCTGGCCGCGATGATTGAGAAGGGTGCGCGCCTCGCCGTTGCCCCGGAGGAGCCGAAGCGGGTGTGGGCGTTTTTGGACCAGCTGCAAATCGATCCCGCGGCGGCGAAACTCGACGTGTGGGCGCGGCGGGCAGAAACCCTCAAGCAGGCAGCCGCGAATTACCGCCAGGCCCGCGAAATGGCTGAGGGGCTGAGCTAGCCCACCATCGGCCAGCCGAGCGTGAAGTCGGAGACATCGCGGCCGCGGGACTCGAAATAGGTCTTGAGCTCGCTCTGGCAGGTGTAGTACTGCACGGCCTGGTACTCCATGAGCTCGGCGAACCCCATCTGAGTGATCTCGGGCCACATGCGCACCTGCTTCCAGGCGATGCGCGCAGCGGCAGTGGCGTCGGCGGTGGCCTCGTGCGCGTTATCGAGGCGCACGCCGTAAAACTCGCACAGCGCGCCCAGGTTGCGCTTGCCCTTGCGGTAGCGGTCCTTGGCCCTATCAATCACGAGCGGGTCGTAGACGGGCCCGGTAACCGTGAAGTCACCGGTCAGGTGGCGCAGCACTGTCAGGTCGTAGGGAGCGTTGAACACCACCAGGGTCAGGCCGTCGGCCCAACCCTGCCGGATCTTCTCCACCGTCTCGGCCAGCACCTCATCGTGCGGGCGGCCCTCCGCGCGGGCCTTTTCGGTGGTAATGCCGTGAACATTGGCTGCTTCTTCCGGGATCTCCACGCCTGGATCGGCGAGAGTTTCCGACGGCGTGCTGGTGGAGCCGTCGATAAGCACGGTCGCCGACGTGACAATGCGCGCCCCGGCCGGGTTGGCTGAGGTCGTCTCCAAATCGAAGGAGAGCATGCGGGAGGCGTCGAACGATGGCATGGTTCTCACTCTAGACTGGCTTAGCGTGAGCGACATTTCCGCAGACCTGCACCGCCAATGGGACGACCTCGCCGAGGAGGTTCGCCACCACCGGGACCTCTACTACAACGGTGACCCGGTCATCTCCGACGCGGAGTTTGACAAGCTGTACCAGCGCCTCGTCGCCTTCGAGGAGGCGCACCCGGAACTGGCCGTGCCGGAGTCGCCGACGAAGGAGGTCGGCGCGCCGGTGTCCAGTGCGTTCGCGGACGTGGAGCACCTCGAGCGGATGATGAGCCTGGACAACGTGTTCTCTGCCGCGGAGCTCGCCGATTGGCTGGCGAAGACGCCGGGGCCGTACCTCACCGAGCTCAAGATCGACGGCCTGTCCATCGACTTGGTCTACGAGAACGGCCAGCTGGTGCGCGCCGCGACGCGCGGCGACGGCCGCGTCGGCGAGGACATCACCGACAACGCCCGGGTGATTCCGGACATCCCACATTCCCTCATGGGCGACTTCCCGGCCCTGCTCGAGGTGCGCGGCGAAGTGTTCATTCGCCCCGAGGACTTCCCCGAGCTCAACGAGCAGCGCATCGCCGAGGGCGGCAAGCCGTTCGCCAACCCGCGCAACACCGCGGCCGGTGGCTTGCGGCAGAAGAACCCGGAGGACGTGAAGAAGCGCCGTTTGAGAATGATTTGCCACGGTATCGGCGCGCGCGAGGGCTTTACCCCGGCGACGCAGCACGAGGCCTACGAGAAGCTCGCCGAGTGGGGCCTTCCGGTCTCCGAGTACACGCGCCGGGCCGAGACGGCCGAGCAGGTCCAGGAGTCAGTGAACTACTGGGCCGAGCATCGCCACGACGCGATCCACGAGATGGACGGGGTGGTGATCAAGGTGGACTCCGTCGCTACGCAGCGTTCCCTGGGCGCGACCTCGCGCGCGCCGCGCTGGGCGATCGCGTACAAGTACCCGCCGGAGGAGGTGACCACGAAGCTCCTCGACATCGAGGTCTCGGTTGGGCGCACCGGCCGCGCCACCCCGTTCGCGGTGCTGGAGCCGGTGTTCGTCTCCGGCTCCACGGTGTCACTGGCGACGCTGCACAACCAGCACGAGGTCAAGCGCAAGGGTGTGCTCATCGGCGACACGGTCGTGATCCGCAAGGCCGGCGAGATCATCCCCGAGGTGCTGGGCCCAGTTGCGGACCTACGCGACGGCAGCGAGCGCGAGTTCATCTACCCGAAGGACTGCCCGGCGTGCGGCACGGAGCTCGCCCCGGCGAAGGAGGGCGACGCGGACTGGCGCTGCCCGAACACGCGCTCCTGCCCGGCGCAGCTGTCGCAGCGGCTGAAGTACCTGGCGTCCCGCGGTGCCTTCGACATCGAGGCGCTCGGGGAGAAGGGCGCCCAGGACCTCATCGCCTCGGGCGTCCTCGTCGACGAGGGCGACCTGTTCGACCTCACCGAGGAGGACTTGAAGAAGTCCAGCGCATACACCACCAAGGCGGGCAACGTCAACGCCGCGGGCAAGAAGCTGCTGGCCAACCTGGACACCGCGCGCGAGCGCGAACTGTGGCGAGTGCTCGTCGCCCTGTCGATCCGCCACGTCGGGCCCACCGCCGCCCGCGCGCTCGCAGCGCGCTACGCCTCCATGCAGGCGCTTATCGACGCCCCCATCACCGACCTCGCCGACACCGACGGCGTGGGCCTGGTCATCGCGCGATCCTTCAAGGACTGGTTCGAGGAGCAGTGGCACCGCGACATCGTAGACAAGTGGGCCAAAGCCGGTGTGCGGATGGTCGACGACACCACCGACGCCGCCCCGCAGACCCTCGAGGGGCTTACCGTCGTGGTGACGGGAACCCTGGAGAACTTCTCGCGCGATGAAGCCAAGGAGGCGATTTTGGCCCGCGGCGGCAAGGCGGCTGGCTCCGTGTCGAAGAAGACGAGCTACGTTGTCGTTGGCGAGAACGCCGGCTCGAAGGAGGACAAGGCCCGCGAGCTGGGCGTGCCGATCCTCAACGAGGCGCAGTTTGAGCAGTTGCTTGCAACCGGCTCGCCTGCGTAGCGACGCACTTGCTCACGGCAATTCCGACAGCTACGGCTGCGAGCAGCGACAATACCGGCCACACCCAAAACGGCACGGCCTCGTGCCAATCGATGGCCCGGGAGAGCAGCAGGACAACGGCCACGGTAATCACGGGGCCGATCAGTCCGCTGAACGACAGTTCGGGCCGGCGCCACGCGCGGACGGCTTCGATGGCCAGCGCTACAGCGCACACGGCGAGAAGTAGGTAGCTAATCATTGCTGCTGTGTCCCTTCGAGGTCTTCGAGTAGGTCCACGGCGAGCTCGTCGACCCACATGCTGCTGGTGTTAGCGACGAACACGGCGGCTTCGTGGTCCGGGGACCACACGAGTATGGTCCTGAAGCCACCGGTCCCGCCGTTGTGGAAGGTGTACTCGGTCCCGCCGATCTCCCGGTGGCTCCACCCGTACTCCGGGCGGCCGTGGTCGGCGACCCACTGGGCGTATTTCGCCATATCCGCCGGGGTGGAGCGGATCGCGCCCGCCGGGGCCCAGCCGTCCATGTCCCAGGGCTCGGCCGGGCGGCCGCTCAAGCCGAGTCCGCGCGAGCTGTCCTCGCCTGAACCGGAAGTCGCCAGGTGCGTCTCCGTCATGCCGGCGGGCTCGAAGATCGCGGTGCGCAACAGCTCTTCGTAGCTCATGTCCGCGTTGCGGGCGAGCAGCTGCCCGAACAGGGCGTGGCCGTAGTTGGAGTAGTTGCGCTCGCCGCGGTCATGAAGCTCGGCTTCACCGGCGTAGGAGAGGATGTCGTCGGCGGTCGCGTCGCGGTAGGGGTTGGCGTTGGTCAGCGCCACGGCCACGCGGTTGCTGAGTAGCTCGGACGGCGCGGAGCTCAACCCGGCAGTGTGGTTGGCCAGATCTTCCATGGTGACATCGGCGATCGGGGTGCCGGGGACGTCGATAAGCTCGCCGACTGTTGTTGCGAGGGTGATGTCGCCGCGCTCAATCTGCTGGCGCAGAAGCTCGGCGTTGAAGGTTTTGGTGATGGAGCCGATCTCAAATTCGGTGTGCTCGTCGGCGCCGAGGCCGCCGAAGCGCACATCGCCGTTGCCGAGGTAGAACGCGGCGAGCTCGTGGTGCCCGGGGTCGGCGTGGGTGCGCAGGGCGTCGGAAACGGACGCGTCTCCGGTGGTTTCTTCTCCCAAGGTGATCGGGCGGGGCCCGAGGAGAAGCATCACAGCCAGCGTGACAATCGCGGCGAGGCCACCAGCGGCCACAGACGACGGCTTCATCAGTGGGCCTCGCACGCTGTGATGATCGCCATCAGTGGCACGACGCGGGCGGGGGGAATGGCGAAGCTGCCGTCGTGCTTGGTTACCCAGCCTGCGGCCTGGAGCGCGCTCAAGTGGTGGTAGGCGGTGCCGGGGGAGCTGGCGATGTGCTCCTCGACGAGCTCGGTCACCGTGGCCGGGGAGGTCAGGAGGCGACGCATGATCTCTCCGCGAAGCGGGTTGGCGAGGGCGGACAGGCGGGAAATCTCTTCCTCCCACTCGCTGTCGGTAACCCAGTGGGTCGGGCGCGTCCACTCGTACTCGTAGTGGCGGCCTCCCGTATCCACGACGCCGCCGAAGGTGACGGCGCCGTCGACGAGGTCCGTGTTGGCCTTGAGGGCGTCGATAAGGGCGAGGGCTGTGGGCTGCGGGTTTTCGGGTTCTAGTCGGGCCTCGAGTGCGGCAACGCGCCGCTCGAGGTCGGCGATGTGCTCGGTGATCGCGGTTTCCATAAATTTAGAATGTCAGAATTATGGACTGCGCGCAACGTGTCTATTCCGCGGCCGCCCTGGGCGCAAGCACGAGCGTCGCTACCAGGAGCGTCACGCAACTGGCACCAGCGATAACCCAGTAATCCACGGGACTAGGGCCCGTGGGGAACGCGATGAGGTTCAACGCGGTAAGCGGAACGGCGTGGGCAACAACGGCCGGCCACGCCGACCCGTACCGGTGGGAGACGGCGCTCAGAAAAAGGCCCAAGGGGAAAAGGGTGAGCGTCGACGTTATCGCCGCGTCTGCGGGCAGCGTCCCCTGAGCCACCATGGTGGCGTGGAGCGGAATGTGCCAGATCACCCACAAGCACGAGATGGCCGAGGCGAAACCCCAAAAACCGAGGCTGGAAAGACAAGAGTGGAGGAAACCGCGCCACGCGGCTTCCTCCCCAAGCGTGCTCAGGGAAAAGATCAGGGCGTAAGGGACGATGAGCAGTATCGCCTGCAGATAGAAACCGCTGGGCTGGGGTTCGCCGATTCCGCCGAGCATCACGCTGCCCGCCGCAATGGCGTAGGCGATGAGCAAAGCGCACACGGCAACCAGGCTCCCTACCAGCGCTGTGCGCCACGACGTGCGCAGTCGGAACCAGGTGAACAACCCGCGTTTACGAAAGGCGAGAAGGACCGCAGCCGCGACGAGAGCGGGGATCCACCGCGCGACAATGACAAACCAGTTGGGAATGACGGCATCGAACAGCAAAAACACTGCGCACACCGCCGTGATGGCGATAAGGACGGCGACGGCAAAGACCGCGGCCATGGAGTAGTTGGCGCTCTTTGGGGGCTGCACGGGTGAAGCGTAACAATCTCTTCACCGACGCGCTGGGGATCAGCTACCGTAGCATCGCGCCGATGATGTGTCCCAGGTCCCTGATTTGCGTCACTTCGGAGGCGAGGAAGTCCGGCCCGCCGACACGGCCGACGACAAGGACCAGATCCGTGTCGGCCAAGGGCGTGATAGCAAGCGTGGTGTCCAGTAGCCACCACGCCTCCGGCACCCAGGTGTCGGAGTCGCGCTGCAAGATCCGCGCCGTGGTGACGTCGACGAGCGTGGGCTTGGAACCGTCGTCGCCAGGTGCTGCTTGGGAGGCCGCGACGCGCTCCAGCCCCTCGGACGTGTCGCGCAGCACCACCGCCCACGATGACGTCATGGCCTGCGGCATCACGCTGACGAGCTCCTGCGCCGCGGCGGTGACGTCGCCCGTGGTGTCGGCGATGCGGGCGAGCATCTGAATTTGGCCGCGACGATCCACGGTGCCTGTGAATGGGCGAATCGAGTCAACTTCCGTGCCCTCGATTGAGCTGGCTGCGGTGATGAGGGCGTCGACAAGCGTGCCCGTGGGAAGTTCGACGACGATGTCGTCGGTTACTACCCCCGCGCGATCCATCTGAACGATGTCCACGGAGCGAATGTCGGCATCGATCATGCCGAAAGCCTCGGCGAGCTCGCCGAGGCTGCCCGGGACGTCCGGTAGGTGGACGCGGATGAGGTATGACATAACACAAGTTATATCACCGCGCCCAAACACCGCCCCCAACCGGAGTGTCTGGGCCGTGACGTAAGATGAGGTCGTTTTCATCTCCAAGGTTAGGAAAGACATTGTCCGAAATTTCCAGAGACGAGGTCTCGCGCATCGCGCGTCTGGCCCGCATCGCGCTGAGCGATGAGGAGCTCGACCAGATCGCGCCGCAGCTCGACCACATCGTCGACGCCGTGTCCAAGGTGCGCCAAGTCGACACCGAAGGCGTGACGCCGATGAGCCACCCGCACTCCATCGACGCCGGGATGCGCGAGGACGTGGAGAAAAAGACGCTGACCCAAGCGCAGGCGCTGGACCAAGCCCCTGCCGTGGAGGAAGAGCGCTTCGTGGTGCCGCAGATTCTGGGAGAAGGGGACTAACCATGACCAACTACGTCATTCCCACCGACGGGCTCATCTCGCTGCCCGCGCACGAGCTCGCCGCCAAGATCCAGGCCGGCGAGGTGACCTCGCGCGAGGTCACCCAGGCGTTTGCGGACCGCATCGCGGAGACCGACGCCGAGCTGGGCGCGTTCCTCCACGTCAGCGCTAACGCCGCGCTCGCCGCCGCAGAAGCCGTCGACGCCCAGGTCGCGGCAGGCGAGGCCCCGGCCTCCGCGCTGGCCGGTGTGCCCCTGGCGCTCAAAGACCTGCTGGTGACCACCGACGCGCCCACGACCGCGGCGTCGAAGTTGCTCGAGGGCTACATCAGCCCCTACGACGCCACCGTGGTGACCAAGCTGCGCGCGGCCGGCATCCCGATCATCGGCAAGACCAACTTGGACGAGTTCGCGATGGGCTCCTCCGGCGAGAACTCCGCCTACTACCCGACGAAGAACCCGCACGACATCACCCGCGTGCCCGGCGGCTCCGGCTCCGGCACCGCGGCCGCGCTGGCTGCCGGGCAGGCGCCGTTGGGCATCGGCACGGACACGGGCGGCTCGATCCGCCAGCCCGCGTCCCTGACCGGCACCGTTGGCGCCAAGCCGACCTACGGCGGGGTGTCGCGCTACGGCGTGATCGCCAACGCCTCCTCGCTCGACCAGGTCGGCCCCTGCGCCAATAACGTGCTCGACACGGCGCTGCTGCACGAGATCATCGCCGGCCACGACGAGTTCGACGCCACCTCCGTCGACCGCGCGGTCCCTCCCGTGGTCGCTGCAGCGCGCGAGGGCGCCTCGGGCGATCTCAGCGGTGTGAAAATCGGCCGCGTCAAGCAGTTCGCCCGCCCCGGCACCCAGGACGGTGTCAACGAGGTCGTCGACGCCGCGTTCGCCCAGCTCGAACGCCAGGGCGCGGAGATCGTCGAGGTCGACTGCCCCAACTTCGACAACGTCATCGGCGCCTACTACCTGATCCAGACCTCCGAGGTGTCGTCGAACCTCGCGCGTTTCGACGGCATGCGCTACGGCCAGCGCCGCGGCGACGACGGCTCCCGCTCGGCCGAGGAGGTCATGGCGCTGACCCGCAGCGAGGGCTTCGGCGACGAGGTCAAGCGCCGCATCATCCTGGGCACATACGCCCTGTCGGTGGGCTACTACGACGCCTACTACCTGCAGGCGCAGCGCGTGCGCACACTCGTTGCCCGCGACTTCGCCCGTGCCTTCGATAGCGTCGACGTCATCGCCGGCCCGTCCGTGCCCACCACGGCATTCAAGCTCGGCGACAAGGTCGACGACCCGCTGGCCATGTACAACTTCGACCTGTTCACGCTGCCGCTGAACCTCGCTGGCCTGCCCGGCATGTCCGTGCCCGCGGGCACCGCCCCGGATACGAACCTGCCCGTCGGCCTGCAGATCATCGCCCCGGCCTTCGAGGACGACAAGATGTATCGCGTCGGTGCAGCCTTTGAAGCCGGACGCCGCTAGCTCGCCAGTCTCTGCGCTTGCGGCGCTTGCCACGGGCTACTTCCTGATCATGGTCGATCAGGGGATCATGCCCGTACTCACACCGCACCTGCCCTTCGGCGTCGGCGCGGCGGTGTGGCTGACCAGCGTCTACCTCATCTGCACCGTGGTGCCCATGCCGGTTGCGGGCCGCCTCGGCGACCGCTTCGGTCAACGCCGCATCTTCATCGCCGGCATCGCGCTCTACCTCGGCGCGCTGTTGCTCGCCGCCGCGTCGTGGTCCCTGGCCTCGCTCGTCGCGGCCCGCGCGCTCCAAGGCCTCGGCTGCGCGGCATTTTTGCCCCAAGCCTTCGGCATGATTAACCGGTTCGTGCCTAACGACCGGCGCGGCAGAGTCTTCGCGGTGTGGGGCGTCGTCGGCTCCGTCGGCTCACTGCTCGGCCCCATCCTCGGTGGCATCCTCGTCGGCGCCGGCTGGCGCACAGCCTTCGCCGCCCAGGCCGCAATCGCGCTGGTCGGCCTCGTCTTGGCGCTTAAGTTTCTGCCCCAGCTGCCGGTCTCGCCCGCGCGTATCGACGCCCTGTCCACCGCCCTCTCCCTCGCCGGACTCGGCGCACTGGTCTACGGCATCCAGTTCCTGGCCTGGGCCCCGGCGTTCATTGGCGCGGCCCTGCTCGCAGTGTTCTTAGGTATCCAGGCGCGCGGGGGAGACGACGCGCTGGTGCCGGTGCGACTGTTTTCGGACGGCAACTTCGCGGCGGGCACGTTCGGCATTGCCACGATGGGTTTCGCCGTGGCTTCGATGTTCATCCCTGTGATGTATTGGCTGCAGGGCGTGGCCGGGGTGGCGTCGACAAGCGCTGGCCTGCTCACGGCGCCGATGTCGCTGCTCGCGATGGCGCTGACACCGTATGCCGGCGAGCTCAGTGATCGGGTGAGCCCGCGCGTGCTGTCGGCGGTGGGGTTCGGGTTTATGGCCGCGGGTTTGGGGCTCGCGTGGTGGGTGATGCACACGGGCGCGCCTGCGCTGCTCTTCGCCGCGGTGACGTCGCTGCTCGGCGTGGGCAGCGCGTTTGTGTGGGCGCCGAACGCGACAACCACCATGCGGTTCGTGCCCGATCACGCGGCAGGTGCCGCATCGGGGCTGTACAACACTGTGCGCCAGGTCGGGTCCGTGCTGGGCGTGGCGCTGGTGGGGGCAGTGCTCGCCGGCGGCGATGTTTCCTCTACCGCGGCCTCCGCGATCGTGCTGCCGCTGACGGCTATGCTGTTGGGGCTTGTCAGCACAGCATTCCTGCGCAGGGACGTGACCGCCAAAACCCGCTAGGGTATACACCATGCGACTTGCCACACTCACATCAGGTGGAGACTGCCCGGGGCTCAACGCGGTGATCCGCGGAATTGTCCGTACCGCCAGCTCTCAGTACGGCTCCACCGTGGTCGGGTACCTAGATGGTTGGGTCGGCCTCATCGAGGACCGCCGGATCGACCTTTACGACGACGCGTTCATCGACTCGATCCTGTTGCGTGGCGGTACGATCCTGGGCACTGGCCGCCTCCACCCGGACAAGTTCAAGGCGGGACTGGACACGATCAAGCGCAATCTTGACGACGCCGGCATCGACGCCCTGATCGCCATCGGCGGGGAGGGCACCCTCAAGGGCGCGAAGTGGCTCTCCGACAACGGCATCCCTGTCGTCGGCGTGCCCAAGACCATCGACAACGACGTCGCCGCCACCGACTACACCTTCGGTTTCGACACCGCCGTCTCCGTCGCAACTGACGCCATCGACCGCCTGCACACCACCGCGGAGTCGCACAACCGCATTCTCATCGTCGAGGTCATGGGCCGCCACGTCGGGTGGATTGCGCTGCATGCCGGCATGGCTGGAGGGGCCCACTACACGGTGATACCTGAGGAACCCTTCGACGTCGCGGACATTTGCAAGGCGATGGAGCGCCGCTTCCAAATGGGTGAGAAGTACGGCATCGTGGTTGTCGCCGAGGGCGCGGTGCCCAAGGAAGGCACGATGGACGCGGGCCTGGGCGAGGAGGACGAGTTCGGCCACAAAACGTTCAACGGCATGGGCCAGATCATTGCCGACGAGATCAAATCGCGCTTGGGCTACGACGTTCGCACCACCGTCCTTGGACACATCCAGCGCGGCGGCACGCCAACCGCCTACGACCGCGTGCTGGCCACACGTTACGGCGTCAACGCCGCGCGCGCTGTTCACGAGGGCAAATTTGACACCTGCGTCGCGCTGCACGGCGAGAACATTGAGCTGGTGCCGCTCGAAAGCGCGGTGGCGCACCTGAAGCAGGTGCCGGAGGGCCGCTACCGCACAGCGCGCACTATGTTCGGCTAGATGCGTGACCTCTTTTTGGATACTGCTTCATTCTGGATCATCGGCATCAACCCCGGTGTGCTTTCCGAGCGTGTCGACGCCCCCTTCTCCCACCGCGGTAACCGCTTCTGGCCGGCCCTTTTCGAGGCGGGAATGACGCCCTATTTGGTGGACGCCTCCGGGGGTCTGAGCCCCGAGGACGAGCAAATGCTCAGGGAGTCCGGGTTCGGGTTCACGAACATCGTGCCCCGCATGACCGCCCGGGCTGCGGAGCTTAGCCAGCGGGAGTACCTCGACGGCGCGGAGCGGCTGTTTAATCTCGCCGAGGAGCACCGACCGCGGGCGCTGATGTTCGCGGGGATCGGCGCGTACCGCACGGCCTTTCGCCGCCCCAAGGCGGCCAAGGGCCGCCAACCTGAACTTATCGCGGGCGCCGAGGTGTGGGTCGTGGGAAACCCCTCGGGACTCAACGCGCACGAGACGGTGTCAACCCTGGCGGAGTCCTACAAGCAGGCCTGGACCTCCGGTCGACCACATTGACGAGGCGCACGTGAAATCCCTGGCCAACCGTGGCTGAAGTGGCGCAACAGCAATGTGGTCGACCGGGGGCGGGGTGCGGTGTCACACCCTTGTGCTACACCTTTGCGCATGACGTACTCGGGGGACAACAGCGCGGAAGTTGCGCTGATTCACAAGCTTTACAAGGGTTGCCGCACAGCCGTGGTGACGGGGCCCGCGGCTCTGCGGTTACACGGGGTGGCCACGCTCGACTGGGTCAAAAAGATTGACCTGGTCTACCGGGGCCGCAACCGGGCGAAAAGTCGCGGTAAGTGGCGCCGCGCCGCCCATTACCGGAGCGGCTTGCTTGACGACGCCCATGTGACGCACCGCCACGGCCTCCGGACCACATCTGTTGTCATGGCGCTGTTCGACACCTACCGCTACCACGGGCGCCTCCCCGCACTCATTTCCATTGAGTCGGCCCTGTTCCACATACCGTGGTTGACCAAGGCAAAACTTTTGACCTGGGCAGGGGCATTGCCGCAGTCACCGGGGGTGAGGGGTTTTAGGGAATTGATCGGTTACGCGGCCGAGACGTCGCAAAGCCCGCTCGAAAGCTGGGGGAGAGACAGCCTTCTGCAAGCCAGCATCCCGGGCCTGGCCAAGGTGGAGGGGCAGGCCGAGTTCCGCTACACCGTGGGAGGGGAGGAGAAGGCGGGCCGGATTGACCTGCTGCTCAACGAGATTGTGGCGCTGGAACTGGACGGCAGAATCAAGACGGACGGGCGCTACGGGGAGTGGGCGCAGGTCACCGCGAAGGAACGCGCGCGCGAGATTGGGTTGATGCAGTCCGGGAAGTGGGTGCTTCGCGCCGGGTGGGACGACGTCAAATCGGGCAGGCTCGTTCGGATGGTCTCGGATTGTTTGAAGACGTTGGGGTGCACGGGTCCCGGGTTACACTGGGCGCATGAACCAGCACACATCCCGGGGTGCAGATCCCCGCGAAGCGGTCACGATGCAACTCGGGCGGGTGCGGTTGGAGGCGCTCGGTTCGAGCCATGTCAGAGACCTGGGTGAGGCCGTCGGCACGCTAGGGGAGGCCTGGTTTCTAGACCATGTGCCGGCACCCGACGGGGTGGCGGAGCAGGTCCAGTATCTCACCTCGAGTGAGAACTATGTTCCCTGGGCGGTGCTTGTAAACGGCCGCGCCGTCGGCGTGACCTGCATGTACAACATTGACCAGCGCAACCGGCACTGCGAACTCGGTTACACCTGGCTGTCCCAAAAGGTGCAGGGTGCCGGCATCAATCCCGTGCTTAAATTGCTGCTGCTCACCCGCGTCTTCGAAGAACTTGGCTTCATGCGCGCGGAGTTCCGTTGCCACTCCATGAACTGGCAATCCCGTCGCGCCCTGGAGAAACTGGGGGCGACCTGCGAAGGAGAGTTGCGGCGCCACAGGGTCATGAACAACGGTACGGTGCGCAACTCCCGCATCTACTCCATCCTGGATTACGAATGGCCGGCGGTGAAATGCGGTCTGGAGGCCCGCCTCACTCCCGGTCGACCGCAATGAAACTTGCGGCAGAATCGCCAGCTCGGATGTGAAAATAGGCAACCCGTTTTCAATGTGGTCGACCGCAGGAACAGGGTGGCCCGCACCCCACTAGACTGTGGTTCATGACTGCCTACGACCTGATGGATTTTAACGACGTCCTGGAGAAATACGACCCGGTGATGGGTCTGGAGGTGCACGTCGAGTTGGCGACGGAGACGAAGATGTTCTCCACCTCGTCAGCGCATTTCGGGGCAGCCCCGAACACCAACATCGACCCGGTCTCCCTCGGACTGCCCGGGGCGCTGCCCGTGGTTAACGCCAAAGGAGTGGAGTGGGCCATCAAGATAGGCTTGGCCCTGAACTGCACTATCGCGGAGAGCTCCCGCTTCGCCCGGAAGAACTATTTCTACCCGGATCAGCCGAAGAACTACCAGATCTCGCAGTACGACGAGCCCATTGCCTTTGACGGCTACCTGGACGTGCAGCTCGAGGACGGCACCGAGTGGCGCGTGGAGATTGAGCGCGCCCACATGGAAGAGGACACGGGCAAGCTCACGCACCTCGGATCCGCGTCCGGCCGCATTACCGGGGCGACTGCGTCACTCGTGGACTGCAACCGCGCAGGTATCCCGCTCATCGAGATTGTGACCAAGCCGATCATCGGCGCCGGCGAGCGAGCCCCGGAAGTAGCGAGAGCGTATGTGGGCGCGCTGCGCGAGCTGGTCAAAGCCCTCGGCGTGTCCGATGCGCGCATGGACCAGGGGTCGATGCGTTGCGACGCCAACGTGTCCCTGCGCCCCATCGGCCAGGAGAAGTTCGGCACCCGCACCGAGACGAAGAACATCAACTCTCTCAAGTCAGTCGAGCAGGCAGTGCGCTTCGAAATGCAGCGCCAGGCGCACGTTTTAGAAAACGGCGGGGAGATTGTGCAGGAGACCCGGCACTACCAGGAGAAGGATGGCTCCACCTCGAAGGGCCGCCCGAAGGAGGAGGCGTCCGACTACCGCTACTTCAATGATCCGGACCTGCCGCCGGTGATCGCCAAGCCCGAGTGGGTCGAGGAGATCCGCGCGACCCTTCCGGAGTTGCCGTGGGTGCGCCGCGCCCGCATCCAGGAGGAGTGGAGGCTGCCGGAAAAGGAGTTCCGCGACCTAGTCAACGCTGGCGCCCTCGATCTCGTGGTGGACACCGTCGAGGCGGGCACGACACCGGATGAAGCCCGCGCCTGGTGGGTGTCCTACATCACTTCCAAGGCCAATGAGCAGGGCAAGGACCTTGACTCCGTCGGTGTCGAGCCCAAAGATGTCGCTCGGGTTGTCACCCTTGTGAAGGAGGGCAAGCTGACCACGAAGCTGGGACGCCAAGCCATCGACGGCGTGATAGCAGGTGAGGGAAGCGTTGACGAGGTCGTCGCTAAGCGCGGTCTCGAGGTTGTGCGCGACGATTCCGCCATTGAGAAGGCAGTGGACGACGCGTTGGCCGCGAACCCGGACATCGTAGAAAAGTACCGCGCCGGCAACACGAAGGTCACCGGCGCGATCGTGGGAGCTGTGATGAAGGCCACCCAGGGCAAGGCAGACCCGGGTCAGGTCAACCAGCTCATTGCGAAGAAACTGAGCTAGCTCGCTGCGTTCGAGCCGCCGGCACCGCGCTTGGCGTGCTCGGCCTCTTCCGGGGTGACGGCCGGGAAACTACCGGTGTGGTACATCTCGTCGTACGCCTCCCAGTCGATGGGGGCATCGGCCGGGGACTCCGGCGCTCCCTCGTATTCATCGGACTCGGGATTCAGCGCGGGGGTGTCCTCCAGCGAGAACTCGCTCGCGGGGTCGGCGTCGAGGTCGGCCGCAACTTCCTCCTGGACGGACTGCCACAGCTGGGTCTCTTCAACGTGGGACTCGGAGACTAGCTCCTCGACCTCTTCACGCTGGCTGTCGGTTAGCTCCTTCGCATCCGGGTCGAGGGCCTTCTCCGCCAGAGCCGCCAGGCGCTCGCGCCGCTTCGTCTCCTGCTGGATCAAGGTGCGGTCCTTGATCCACGCGTAGACCATGACAACAATGAGTACCATACCGAGGTAGCCGATGACCGGGTAGACCCAGTTCACCAGCTCCGCGAACCCGATAAAGGACAGGGCGAAGCCGATGCCGACCACCGTGAAGTAGATCGGGCGGAAGCGCTCAGGGTGTTTGGCGGACATGCGGCGGGCCATGGCGTAGAACATGCCGACGGCGGTGTTGTAGACCATCAGGTAGATGATGATGGAGACGACGAGGCCGACGGCAGGATGCATGTTGTCGAACACCATGAGCAGCGGGAAGTCTGCGCCGAATACCCCGTCCATGTTGGCGAAGATAACGAACGCCAGGGTCACAAGGAGGACGGAGAAGATAATGCCGCCGAGCAGGCCTCCCAACCCGGCTTCGCGCGGGTTCATCTGGGAGCCGGCGATAACCAGGATCATGGACACGCCGACGAGAACGCACAGGGCGGCGTAGTTCAGCGCGGAGAGGAACCAGTTGCCGAAGACCCCGGAGGCCGGGTCATTCTGCATTGCGAGCTCGTTGAGCGAGCTCATGTGGTCCGGCATGTTCAGGATGGTGACCACGAGAGCGCCGATCACCGCGAGAATGAGGAACGGCGTGATCACGGAGATGACGTTGGTGAGCTTGTCCACGTCGAGGAATCCGGAGGCGACAAGCGCGATGGTCATGATGACCGCGCCGACCCATGTGGGGAAGCCGAACTGTTGCTCGAGGTTGGAACCGGCTCCGGCGATCATGACGAACCCGATGGCAAAGAGAGTGAACATGGTGGACAGGTCCATGAAGGTGGACACCACGGGCCGGGAGACGGACTTGAACACCGCAGAATGGTCGTCTGCCAGGTAGTAGGAACCGAGCTGGAACAGAGTCGTTCCGACGACCACGATGACGATGCCGGCGAGGATCGAGCCGACGATGCCCCAGTATCCGTAGGCCAGGAAGTACTGAATTGTCTCCTGGCCGGACGCGAAGCCCGCTCCGACGAGGAGGCCCACGAAGGCGAGGGCGACTTTAACTGCTTTTCTCACGAAGTTTTCCCAAATACTTTGATGAATAGAAACTTGCAATGTACAAGTCCGCAATGATATCAAAACGTCTAGTCACCGTTTTTGGTGCGAAACGCGCCCGGTGCATTAGTGTTGGCTCGCATGTCGAACATTCGCCCGGCGAAAGCCGAGGTCGCAGCCGAGATCCTCTCCATGATCCGAGAGCTCGCGGAGTACGAGAAAGAGCCCGACGCTGTCGCTGCGGCGGAGCAGGACATTCACGATCATCTCTTCGGTGAGGACCCCAAGGTCTTCGCTCATGTGGCGGATGAAGACGGCCGTCTCGAAGGTATGGTTATCTGGTTTGTCAACTTCTCTACGTGGGAGGGGCGCCACGGCATCTGGATGGAGGACCTCTACGTCCGCGATTCCGCCCGGGGCAAGGGCGTGGGCACGAAGCTGCTCAAGGAGCTCGCGAGTATCGCCGTGGAAAACGGCTACCGCCGCGTGGAGTGGTCTGTGCTCAAGTGGAACGCCCCGTCGATAGGCTTCTACACCTCGATTGGGGCGCACGACATGGGCGACTGGCAGACGATGCGTCTCGACGGCCAGGCGCTGCGTCTCATGGGCGCCTAGCGCTGGAACGGCTCGGGGTTTTTGACCTGCTCGCCGTCGCGCACTGGCCGCGGTTCCGTCACGCCTGAAGCGTAAGGAGAGCCGCCGAAGCGGCCTCGGTCGTGGTTTTCCGCGAGCCAATTGAGGTCCGGTCCCAGTGGGACCACGCCGGTGGGGTTCACCTCGGCGTGGGTGATGTAGTAGTGCTGCTTGATCTCGGTGAAGTCGGTGGTGTCGCCGAAGCCGGGGAGCTGGAACAGCTCCTGCAGGTAGCCTCGCAGGTTCGGCATCTCGGCGATCTTGGTGCGCGATGCCTTGAAGTGACCGTAGTAAACGGGGTCGAAGCGCACGAGTGTGGGGTAGAGGTAAATGTCTGCGAGCGTGACGTGGTTTCCCACTAGATAGCGCTGCTGGCCGAGGCGCTCCTCCAGCCAGTCCATGTGCTCCCACAGCTCGTGGTACGCCTCGTCGTAGGCTTGTTGTGTGGCGGCGAACCCGCAGCGGTAAACGCCGTTGTTTACGTGCTTGTAAACGCGGTCGGTGATCTGGTCGATTTCGTCGCGCAGGTGCTCCGGGTATAGGTCCGGGGCGCCCTCGCGCTGGAATTGGGCCCACTCGTCGTTGAAGTCGACCGGGATCTGGCGGAACCAGTTTGTAACAACCTTGTTGGTGCCCACCTCCACGATCGCGGGCACTGTGATGCCCTCCGGGTAGTCGGGGAAGCGGTTTTCGTAGGCCTCCTTGAGACGGCGCAGACCGGTGACCGGGTCCTTCTCGCTAGGGTCGACGTCGAACACCCACGAATCGGCGTCGTGTGTCGGGCCCGCCAGGCCGAGCGAGATCACGTCCTCGAGTCCGAGGAGACGGCGGGCGATGATCGTGCGGTGCGCCCAGGGGCAGGCGCGGGCGGCCATCAGGCGGTAGCGGCCGGGCTCGACGGGCCAGAGCTTCCCGCTGGATGCGCGGGGCTTGTCGACGTCCGCGACAATGCGGTCCTCGATATACGTCGTGTCGCGCTCGAAGGCGCCGTCGGCGGAGGCGTTTTGGGGGGCGTTCTTCCACTTCTGTTTGTCCATTGCACCTATTGTCCTCACAATAGGATGACAAATCAACAAAAGTTGGGCGGGGCGCGCCGGAATCGCTTCCGCAGAAAACCGGTTTCCTGCAATAAGTTCCTAACTATGACTAGCAAATTCCCCCGCAACAATCCCCGTGACGTCACCCCCGACGACTTCAACAATTTCGAGGATGTCCCCACGTACGGCGAGGCCGGCAGCACCTCGCACATCCGCGCGGGCGAGCCCTCTTCCATCTACGAACGCACTGGGAAGGCCGCTCCGACGGAGGTGTTCCCGAGCTCTGCTATGCAGTCGACTGAATCTCTCGTCACCGATGAATCGACCGTCACCGTCGACCGGCAACCGCTCGAGGTGATGCCCGCCGAACCCGTCTACGCCGAAGAACCGGTAGTAGTGGAGGAGCCCGCGCGCCGCGGCACGATCGACCTCGGTCTGCTCCTGCTGCGCCTCGTTCTGGGCGGCTACCTCATCTTCCATGCGATCCAGACGTTCTTCCGCCTCGGCGCCTCCGACGGCATCACCGGCCTAGAGAACGACTTCTCCGGTTATGCGTACGGCGAGGTCCTCGCCATCGTCGTGCCCACACTCGAACTCGCCGCCGGTGTATTCATCGTTCTGGGGTTGATTGGCCCTGTCGCGGCCATGGTAGCGGTGGCCGTTACCGCGTTCATGAGCGCCCACGCCGTCGCGTCGTCCGGAGCGGGTGCAAACATGCTTATGTGGGACGCCGCGGTGTGGCTTCCAGTGCTCCTCTTCGGTATCTCGCTGGCCCACCAGTTCACCGGGCCGGGCTTCTACGCCGTCGACTCAGGACGTAGCTGGGCTCGCCGACCCCTGGCTTCGTCGTGGATCTTTGCCGTCCTCGGCATCGCCGCGGCCGCCCTCTTGTGGTGGTTCGGCACCGGCATCAATCCCTTCGCGTAGCCGGGGCTCCGCGGGCACGCCACGCAGCGCGAGTGCCCAGGCCCCCATTAGGGCGATTCCCAACCATACGAAGTCCGACACGAGGAACTTCTGCCACAGCGCAAGCTCGTGGACGGCGATGGAGTCGCCGAACCACCACTTCGGCGGCCGCGTCAGCACGAGCGCGGTCCACAGAGTGACCACCCCTGTGAGCAACGGCGGCCACCGCAGCACCGTGGCGCAGCGCCAGGCGGCCACTGGGAGGATCAGCGCCAGCCACACCCAGTGGTGCGACCACGAAACGGGGGAGATAAGTAGCATGACCACGGCGTTGACCAGGGCAGCGTCGATAAGCATGCGGCGGCGGATCAGCGCAGCCATGAGCCAGGCCCCAAGGCCGACCGTGGCCAGCACGAGTGCGAACCAAATCAGGTTTGAACCGAGGGAATGCGCCTCGAGAGATTCCGCGCTGGGGTAAAAGCGCATGACCATGCCCTTGAGCGAGCTGTTCGACTGGTAGGTGGTGTCTACGCCGAATTCCGAGCTGGTGCCCATGCTGAAGAGCGTTACCCCGAAGAATTCCACCGTCGCGTCCCACCTCAATAGCGCCGCGACCACTGTCGCGGCCAAACCGGACACGCCGGCAACGACGATCGCGCGGAAATCCTTGCGCAGCAAGAAGAACAGCAGCATCGCCACGGGGGTGATCTTGATCGCGGCGGCGATGCCGATGAGCGTTCCCTGGGGCAGCCAGCGCTTTCGCGGTACCAGATCGAACACCACGAGGGCCATGATGACCACATTGATCTGGGCGAACATGGCATTGAGCCGCATCGGCTCCATGCACACGCCAGCCGCCCACACGACGGACGTGGCGGCGAGGAGAGTGCGGCGGCCCAGTTTGTCGTTGGTGAGAGCGCGCAGGACGAACCAGAGACAGGCGAACAGCAACGCGGACGACAGGCCGATCATCACGTTGCCGGCTGCATCGTCGGAAAGACCGCTGGCCATCGCCAGCGGCGACAAAACGAGCGCACCGAACGGCGGGTAGATGAAGGGCAGCGCCACATCGGCCGCGTGCATCGGCTCGGAGTAGACGGGCCTGCCCTCGAGGAACGCCCGGGCGCCCTCCCGGTAAATGATCACGTCGACAGGGAAGTCGGTCGCGAGCATCAGGCTCCACGTGGCCGCGCAGCCGACCGCGAGACCCAGTGCCGTGACGAGGGTGAGTAGGTGAGTTTTCACCCGCGTTAGCCTAGTCCACCTGTCGGACAGCGCCCTTGTCGGCGGAGGTTGCCATCTTGGCGTAGGCGCGCAGCGCCTTGGTCACCTCGCGGGTGCGGTTCGGCGTCCACGGGCGCTCGGACGCCTCCATCTTCGCGCGGCGCTCGGCGATGACCTCCTCATCGACGTCCAGACGGATCTCGCGGTTGGACACCGAGATGCTGATGGTGTCGCCGTTTTCCACAAGGCCGATCAAGCCACCGTGCGCGGCCTCCGGGGAGATGTGCCCGATGGACAGCCCCGAGGTGCCGCCGGAGAATCGACCGTCCGTGATCAGGGCGCACTTCGTGCCCAGACCCGCGCCCTTGAGGAAGGACGTCGGGTGCAGCATCTCCTGCATGCCCGGACCACCCGCGGGGCCCTCGTAACGGATGACGATGACCTCGCCCTCCTGGACCTCGCGGTTGAGGATGACGGAGACCGCCTGCTCCTGGGAATCGAGAACGCGGGCGGGGCCACTAAACTCCCACAGGCCCTCCTCGACGCCCGCGGTCTTTAGGATCGCGCCGTCGGGGGCGATGTTGCCGCGCAGGACGACGAGGCCGCCGTCGGAGGTGAAGCTGTGCTCGACGTCGTGGATCACGCCATTGGCGGAGTCCGTGTCCAGCGACTCCCAGCGCGCAGACTGCGAAAACGCCTCGGTGGTGCGCTTGCCGCCGGGCGCGGCGTGGTAGAGCTCGATGGCCTCGGGCAGGGGGGACTCGGCGCGGATGTCCCAGTCCGCCAGCCACTCGTCCAGCGAGGGGTAGGCCACGGTGTGAACGTTCTTGTTCAGCAGCCCGGCCCGGTTGAGCTCGCCGAGGATCGCGGGGATGCCGCCGGCGCGGTGAACGTCCTCGACGTGCGCCTCGCCGTTCGGGGCGACCTTGGACAAGCAGGGGATTGAGTGGGAGAGCTCGTCGATGTCGTGGAGGCTGAAGTCCACCTCGCCCTCCTGGGCGGCGGCGAGGATGTGCAAGATGGTGTTTGTCGAGCCGCCCATAGCCATGTCCAGCGCCATCGCGTTGCGGAACGCGTCGACGGTGGCAACCGAGCGCGGCAGTACCGACTCGTCGCCCTCGCCGTAGTAGCGGTCGCACAGCTTCACAATGGCCTCGCCGGCCTTCTCAAACAGGGCGCGGCGCGCCGTGTGGGTGGCCAGCGTGGTGCCATTGCCCGGCAGAGACAAACCGAGGGCCTCGGTGAGGCAGTTCATCGAGTTCGCGGTGAACATGCCGGAGCACGAACCACAGGTCGGGCAGGCCGCGTTGGCGATCGACTCGAGCTCGGAGTCGGAGACGGCGTCGTTGGCGGACAGGGAGATCGCGTCAATCAGGTCGGACTTCGGCTTGGTCACGCCGCCGACCGAGAACGCCTTGCCGGCCTCCATCGGCCCGCCGGAGACGAACACGGCCGGGATGTTTAAGCGCATCGCGGCGTTGAGCATGCCGGGGGTGATCTTGTCGCAGTTGGAGATGCACACCATCGCGTCGACGGTGTGGGCGTTGATCATGTACTCGACGGAGTCGGAGATGATCTCGCGCGAGGGCAGGGAGTACAGCATGCCGGAGTGGCCCATCGCGATGCCGTCGTCGACCGCGATGGTGTTGAACTCCTTAGGCACGCCACCGGCAGCGCGGACGGCCTCGGCGACGATGTCACCGACGTTTTTCAGGTGAACGTGGCCGGGGACGAACTGGGTGTAGGAGTTAACGATGGCCACGATCGGCTTGCCGAATTCCTTCTCGCCGGTGCCGGTCGCGCGCCACAGGGCGCGTGCGCCGGCGGCCTGGCGACCGACGGTTGTGACTCGTGAGCGGAGGGGGATCACAGCGTTACTCCTTGCTGTCGGTGGGCTGGGCGGTCTCGGGCCGGGGGCCCGGTGTGTCAGGGTGGTCCCGTAGGTACTCGTCGTACTCTTCGCGGCTGAGCAGTACCCTGCGGCCTTCCCTGTCGATGATTTCGTACTTTCCGTCGGCGGCCTCGGCGGATGAGGTAATTACGTCCGTGATGCGCCCGCCTGAGGCCTCGGAAAGTTCCGGAATAGTGTTAAACGTTACACCCGGCATTGGGTGCTCCTTGCCCGCGGAGGTCGTGGCCAGCGCTTTCGCACCCTTGAAAGCGATGCCGGAGAGGTTGTCCCAGGCGATGGACACGTTCGGTCGGAGGGGGTACGTGATGGTGACACCGCGGGTGTCAACCCGCGTAGAAGACCCGAAAACCCAGACCAGGTACGCCGCGGGGATGATCAACAGCCAGCTCAGCAGCAGCGGAGCCCAGGCGATACCGATGAGCGCGATGCCCGTCATCAACACGATGGCGAGGACGTGTTCGCGTGAGGGGCGGAAAACCTGGGGTGCATCAGTCATGGGTACATGCTAGCCAACGGGAGTATCAGTTTGGGAAGGGGGAGTATCGCTAATCGACGCCCCGCCCGGCGCCCCGGCAGCCGTCCCATCCGCCGCGGTTGTGGGCGCATCGGTAGATGCCGTGTCGGTCACGTCGTCGCCAGGCACCGCCGGAGGCTCGGTCGTCTGAGCCACCGTGGGCTCCAGGGCGGTGGTGGGTTGAGGAGTCGGCGGGAGCTCCGTCTCAGCAGCGGCGGTTGACGGGGTGGTGCTCGTCGCGGCGGGAGCGGAATCGGTGCCCGCGCCGGCCTCGGCAGGCTCAAACGTGATGGCCCGAATGACAAGCAGGATGGCGAATGCGCTGAGCAGGACGAGCGTCGACAAGCGCATGGCTCCGCCGAACGCCATGCGCGGCGCGGGTTTCTCCTCGTCGGCGAGCGCGTCGGTGGCGGGATCGTTCTCGGACTCGACGGGGGAGAGGTCGTCGGTGTCGTTGCTGGCGGGCCGGACAGGCGGCATGTATTCGGTCGGGGGAAACTTGTCGAACTGGCCGGTGTGTTCGACCACGTGGTCCAGGCGGGTGCCCTCGATGGTGGTGGCGGAGCCGTACTCGTCCCAGAACTCGTTGAGGATGGACATGCGGATGGCGCGCTCCACCATCCACTGCGAGAGGGGCTCGACGCGGACGATGAAGCGCATGTCCACCGTCCACGGCATCCCCACCGTCACCGGTGGGTTGACGGCCACGGCCGGGTGGACGGCGAGGTCGTCCAAAACCTTCGGGCGGATGTCCGTCCGGGATAGCGCGCGACGGGCGGCGGACTCGGAGCGGGCGACGGCGGCGTCGGCACTGTCGGAACCAAGTAACGGAACCGGGATGACGACCACCGCGGACGACCAGTAGTTGGACTGGTTGATGCAGATCCGCGCCGTGGAGTTCGGGATGCTTACCGTTGCCTGCTCGAGCGTGCGGATCTGGGTCGCGCGCATGGTGATCTGGATGACGTCGCCGGAGACCTTGACGCCGTTGCCCTCGAATGTGACGAAGTCACCCACTCCGTACTGCTTCTCCGAGAGGATGAAGAAACCGGCAACGAAATCCGCGATGATGCTTTGCGCACCGAAACCGATGGCCGCGGAAACGACGGTGGCGGGGATCGCGGCACCGGCCAATGAGAAGCCGAGCTGCTGGAGAAAGAACACCAGGATGAGGAAGAATGCGATCGCCTGGACGATGTAAATGGCCACGCCCGAGATGGCGAGATGGCTCTTCGCCTCGTCCGCATCCGACAGTTGATCCGCGCGGCGCTCGGCGACCCGGTTGGCAAACCGCCCGGCTCGGGGAACCAGCAGGGCGAGGAGGATGAGCAACGCGATGTTGACACCGGTGTCGGCGAACCAGCTTCCGGAAAACCAGTTCCACGCTTCGGCGGCGATGTGAGTGATCGACATAGTGGTTATCAAGGGTAGCGCCTAAGGCGCACCTGTTAATCAACAAATATTCGGGTGCTGTGTATGATGATGCCCATGATCAATGTGCGACTAGTAGTAATTATTCCGGTGCGGCGCTTGCCGTAGCGGTCTGAAATCCTTCTCAGTCCCACAACAAGCGCCCTCGACAGCACACGCGTGCTGGTCGGAGGGCATTTGTGTTTTGGTCTTCAACCTCTCTCCTCCACCCGTTTAACTCAAGGAGCTATCTCCCGTGGCAGCTTCCAAAAAGCCCTCACACAAGGCCCCGAAACACGAAGAGGTCGCGCCCGAGCGCATGACCGGAGCGGACGCAGTCGTCCGCAGCCTCGAAGCGTTGGGTATCGACATTGTCTTCGGCCTGCCGGGCGGGGCGGTCCTTCCCCTGTACGAGTCCCTTTACGCCGCGCGGGAGCTGCGCCACGTGCTGGTACGCCACGAGCAGGGCGCAGGTCACGCGGCGACGGGTTACGCCCAGGTATCCGGGAAGGTCGGCGTGTGCATCGCCACCTCGGGCCCGGGCGCGACCAACCTGGTCACCCCGCTGGCTGACGCGTACCTCGACTCTGTGCCTATCCTCGCCATCACCGGCCAGGTCGGCTCGCCCTTGATCGGCACTGACGCCTTCCAGGAGGCGGATATCAGGGGTATCACCATGCCGATCACCAAACACAACGTCATGGTGCGCAGCGTGGAGGAGATTCCGGCGGCCATTGCCGAAGCGCATCACATTGCCTCAACGGGCCGCCCGGGACCGGTACTGGTGGATATTCCGAAGGACATCCAGAACACCGAGTTCGAGTTCACCTGGCCTCCTGTGCTGGATTTGCCGGGTTACAAGCCGAACACGAAGCCGCACTCACGCCAGGTCGTCCAGGCCGCTCGCATGATCGAGAAGGCGAAGCGCCCGGTGCTCTACATCGGTGGAGGTGTGATCAAGGCTGAAGCGCATGAGGAGCTCCTGGCATTCGCGAACGAAACGGGTGTGCCCGTTGTGACTACCCTCATGGCGCTGGGTGCATTCCCGCAGTCGCACCCGCTGTACATGGGCATGCCAGGTATGCACGGCTCTGTTCCCGCTGTCGGAGCCTTGCAGGAATCTGACCTGCTCATCGCGATCGGCACGCGTTTCGACGACCGCGTCACCGGCGACACCGACACTTTCGCGCCGGATGCGAAGACGATCCACGCTGACATCGACCCGGCCGAGGTGGGCAAGATCCGCGAAGTGGACGTGCCCATCGTCGGAGACGCGAAGCGTGTGCTGTCCCAGCTGCTGGACGCGTTCAAAGACGGCAAGGCGCATGCCCCGAATATCGACGCCTGGATCGAGCGGTTGGGCGACCTGAAAGAGCGCTTCCCCCGCGGCTACGACCCGCAGTCGGACGGGTCGCTTTCTCCCCAGTACGTCATCGAGACCCTTTCCGCCGAGGTCGGCCCGGACGCCGTCTACGTGGCAGGTGTGGGCCAGCACCAGATGTGGTCGGCCCAGTTCCTCGACTTCGAAAAGCCCCGCACGTGGCTGAACTCCGGTGGCCTGGGGACCATGGGCTACGCCATTCCCGCCGCCCTCGGCGCGAAGGCCGGAGCTCCGGACAAGGAGGTCTGGGCGATCGACGGCGACGGCTGCTTCCAGATGACCAACCAGGAGATCACCACCGCCGCCAAGGAAGGGTTCCCCTTCAAGGTCGCCCTGATCAACAACGGCAACCTCGGCATGGTGCGTCAGTGGCAGACCCTGTTCTACGACGGCCACTACTCCCATACGAAGCTCGGCGGCGACGTGTACGTCCCCGACTTCGTCAAACTGTCCGAGGCGCTTGGCGCGGAGTCGATCCGCGTGACCACGGAGGAGGAGGTCATCCCCGCCATCCAGCGCGCGCGGGAGATCAATGACCGCCCGGTGGTAGTCGAATTCATCGTGGGTGAGGACGCGCAGGTATGGCCGATGATTTCGGCTGGCGCCTCCAACTCCGACATCCAGTACGCGCTGAACATCCGCCCGTTCTTCGACCTGGAGGAGCACGCGGGCGAAGCGCCGGAGGACATCGACGATGTCGTCGAGATCGTGACCGAGAAGGGAAACTGACATGAACCGAGATGAGACAACCCGCAACATCCTGTCCGTCCTCGTCCTTGACCTCGACGGCATCATCACACGCGTCACCGCGCTGTTCACCCGCCGCGGCTACAACCTGGTTTCGCTCGTCTCAGCGAACACGGAGACGGAGGGAGTCAACAGGCTCACCATCGTCGTCGACGCGAGCGGGTACCACATCGAGCAAATCACCAAGCAGCTTCATAAGCTCATCCAGGTGCTCAAAGTCGCCAGGCTTGACGACGACAACACCATCGCGCGTTCCCTCCTCCTGGTGAAGGTCAACGCCGACAACTCCAACCGTCCCCAGGTGGTGGACGCGGCGAACATCTTCCGCGCTCGCGTCGTCGATGTCGCCCCGGATTCCGTCGTTATAGAGGCAACCGGAACCCCGTCGAAGCTCAGGGCGTTTCTCGACGTCATGGAGACGTTCGGTATTCGCGAGCTCGTCAGCTCAGGCCAGGTCGCGCTCAGCCGCGGACCGAAATCGATGGGCTCGGGCAAATAGCGCCCACGCCGCGCCGAAAGCGATGCCACCTGTGGCATAATTTGAAACATCCGTCTCACATACTAAGAAAGGTACGTGGTTCATCCATGGCAATCGAAGTCTTCTACGACAAGGACGCTGACCTCTCCATCATCCAGGGCAAGAAGGTCGCCGTGATCGGTTACGGCTCCCAGGGTCACGCACACGCCCAGAACCTCCGCGAATCCGGTGTCGAGGTCGTCATCGGTCTGCGTGAGGGCTCCAAGTCCGCCGAGAAGGCAAAGGAGGCCGGCTTCGAGGTCAAGTCCAACGCCGACGCGGCGGCGTGGGCGGACGTGATCATGCTTCTGGCTCCGGACACCTCTCAGGCGGAGATTTTCAAGAACGACATCGAGCCGAACTTGAACGACGGGGACGCACTGTTCTTCGGCCATGGCCTGAACATCCACTTCAAGCTCATCGAGCCGGCTGACAACATCACCGTCGCCATGGTCGCACCGAAGGGCCCGGGTCACCTGGTTCGCCGCACCTTCGCCGACGGCAAGGGCGTGCCCGCGCTCATCGCCGTTGAGCAGGACCCGGCCGGAAACGGTCAGGAACTCGCGCTCTCTTACGCAGCCGCCATCGGTGGTGCCCGAGCGGGTGTCATCCCCACCACCTTCGAGGCCGAAACCGTCACGGATCTCTTCGGCGAGCAGGCTGTCCTGTGCGGCGGCCTCGAGGAGCTGATCATGAACGGCTTCGATGTCCTGACCGAGGCCGGGTACGAGCCGGAGATGGCGTACTTCGAGTGCCTGCATGAGATCAAGCTCATCGTCGATCTCATCTACGAGGGCGGAATCGCCAACATGAACTACTCTGTGTCCGACACCGCGGAGTTCGGCGGCTACCTCTCCGGCCCGCGCGTCGTTGACGAGGGCTCCAAGGAGCGCATGCGCGATGTCCTGAAGGACATTCAGTCCGGCGAATTCACCCGCCGCTTGGTGGCCAACGTTGAAAACGGCAATACCGAGCTCGAGGGCCTCCGCGACAGGATCGCACAGCACCCGATTGAGAAGACCGGTGCCGAGTTGCGTGACATGATGAGCTGGGTCAAGAACCCACTCACCGAGACCGCGTAAACTACCAGCATAAACAGGATTACGGCACCGCTTTCAGGTGCCGCGATCCCGCAAAAATCCCGCAACCGATCGCGCTGGAGATCGCATCCCGCATCTCACGACCATCCCGGTCAAGGATGTGGGTGTACACATCCAGCGTCATCGACGCGCTACTGTGCCCCATCACGGCACTAACTTCATGAATCGGCCGACCCGCCGTAATCAACGAAGACGCGAAGAAATGCCGCAGGGAATGGAAATGCACCCGCTCCACCCCCGCGAACTTCGCCGCACGCGAGACATACACCGACAACCGAGATGACCTCAAGGCTTGTTCCCGGGCCCCACAGAACACCCAATCTGTGGGGCCCTTCCCATCCATCTGGGCCCGCAACACGACCTCCAACTGAGGAGCAATAGGAATATCGCGCCGGGAGGCCCTGGACTTCAACGGCCCCCGGTTACGGGTGCGGACATCCAACTGCTGGCTCACCCGGATGACTCCCTCATCGAGGTCGATGTCGCTGACGATGAGATCGCAGAGCTCATTGATGCGCATCCCGGTCATCGTGGCGGTGAGCATCATGTCCGCCACCACTGGTGCCGGCTTGGTTGTCGAGACTTGTGGGCCTGTGCCCTTCTTCTTGGTGTCGAGGTATTCCACCCCGCCGTCCCGGACGTAACCGGCGACGGTTAGGATGTCCTCCATGGTGGGGATGTCCTCCCGGCGGACAGCATCACTGTCATCGAGTTTGGGGATCACGACAGGGGAGCGCAGCACGATGCCTTGCTCGATGGCCCATCGGTAGGCAGAGCGTAGCCGGCGGAGTTGATCCCGCGCGGTGCCGGGGGAGAGCCCCGTATCGTTTTTGTCCAACCACTTCCGGCACGTGATCAACGATTGATACCACTGCGCTACGTCCTTCGGTGTGAGCTTGGCGGCGGGGTAGTCAGCGATCGGGGTGAGTTGTAGGCGCAGGGTGTTGTCGTAGAGGTCGAGGGTGGATTGCCGGCGTTACCCACCCTTCGAAGATCTCCCGGACGGTGATGTTGTCATACCCCGGGTCCACCCAGGTGCCGCGGTTGATGGCCTGGAGCTGTTTAGCGTCGTAGTCCTTCGCCGCTTTTTCGGTGTCGAAGGTTCGGGAGTGAAGTGCCCCGGGTTTTGTTCCTAGGCATTTGCCTTGATTTCCATTCTCTCGTGATTTGGGTTGCCAGTCCAAAACTCTTCTTCTACTTCTGCCGGCGTGCGGTAGCCGAGACTTTGGTGAAGCCTTGATTCGTTCCACCACGTGACCCACTCGAAGGTCGCGATTTCTACGTCGACCACATCGTTCCAAGTGCGGGTATGAATGAGTTCATTTTTGTAGGAACCGTTGACATTTTCGGCTAAGGCATTGTCGTAGGAGTCACCGACCGTCCCAGTAGAGGCCGTGATTCCGTGCTCGGCTAGACGCTCGTTGTAGACAATGCTGACGTATTGCGATCCGTGATCTGCATGGTGAACAAGGCCCGCTGTGTCCTTGGCACACACAATGGCTTGATTTAAGCGCCTGCAGCGGCAACGCCTCGGTACGCATCGAATCGGACAACGCCCACCCGACGATCCGACGGGGCCCGAACCCCGGAAAGTGGACACGGGGATTTAATCAAGATGCGATAGTAAGTGTAGCTGATCCGGTGGCCTCGAAGGCGTTCGGCGAGCGGTAACCACACCACGAGTGCAACCGTTGGGTGTTGTACCGGATGCACCACTGGAACACGTCCCGGCGACACACGAGCTGGCTGGCGAAAACAGGCTCGTCCTGAAGGACTTCCCGTTTCAGTGTGGCGTTGAACGACTCCGCCAACGAGTTGTCCGCGCTCGTCCCGATCGTACCCATCGACTGGGTGACACCGAACCGCTCACATAACCTCCGGTACTGCTCAGAGGTATAGACACTGCCGTGATCCGAGTGAAAAATCGCCCCGTCAAGGCTACCTCGGACCCCGTGAGCCATCGTGAGGGCTTCTTCGACCAACTCGGTGCGCATGTGGTCGGCGATCGCGAAACCGGTCAACTGCCGCGAATAGCAGTCGATGACCGTGGCCAGGTACATATTCGACCCGTCCGCGATCGGCAGGTACGTGATATCGCCGACGTAGACCTTGTTCGGTTTCTCCGCGGTGAACCGGCGTTTCAGAAGGTCAGGGAATTTAGGCGCACGTTTCGCGGACACGGTGGTCTTCACCCGGCGTTTCCTGGTGTAGCCGAAAAGGCCCATCTGCCGCATCAACCTGGCAGTGTGCTTGTGATTGAGACGGTCACTATTGCCCCGGTCGTTGGCGGGATCGGCGTTGATGGCCGCAGTCACACGTTTCGCCCCGTAACAGCCGTTCTCGGCCGTGAACACGGCCTTGATCCTCGCTCCCAGCGCCGCGTCAGCGACGAGGCGTCGCCGGCGGGCAGGAGCAGCAGATTTCCATTTGTAATACGAGGACCGGTTGACCTTCAGGACCTCACATAACCGCTTGACCTCGTAGAAGTCTCGGTGGTCATCAACGAACTGAAAGCGGTTCACCAGTTCGTCTCTTTAAGCGAAATATTTGGCCGCCTTGCGCAGGATCTCTCGTTCCTCCCGGAGCTTGACGTTCTCGCGTTCCAACACGCGGATCCGCTCGGCATCGGAGAGTCCTTCAGCCGGGGAGCGTTCGCTGTTGGCTGCGGCGATCGGGCTGGCGACTTTTTCACCGTTGGCGTTGGTTTTGGTGCCGGTGCCGAAGGCGTCGAGCCAGGTGCGCAGGGAGTTGCGGTTGACCCCGAGATCGGAGGCGATCGCGTTGATCGTGGCTCCGGGGGTCGACTCGTACAACGACACTTCCGTCACGCTTGAACTGCTCGGTGTAGGTCTTGCGTGGCATGGTGGAAAGGTACCTTACTTTCCCAGCGAGATGCTGGTTTCAGCGTGTCCACCACCAAGGGGTCAGGTCCCCCCACTTCACGCAGCCTGCTCCACGCTTCGTGGGAGTCGCGGTAGGGGAGGAAGCAGGATCGGGGTAGGGGGTTGTCATGGCGCCTCTATGCCTTGCAGTCCAGCTCGGCATAGCGGCTCTGCGACGAAAACGAACGACCCCGCAACAAAGCCGAGTCGCGCAAAGTTGGTTGGCATGCCCGTCGATGAACCCGTGGCCCCTAAACGACTACTTTGGGGGCATGATTGAAAAGAAGCTGACCACTCTTATTTTCGGAAACCTCGTACTGGAGTCGACACTAACAGCGTGTTACGTACGGGTGTATGCAGATGATAAACGGTCCTTTTCTATGAGCGCAAACCCTCCAGTTGAATTGAAAGTGCCTCTTGATGAATTGAAAAAGAATGCTTCAAGAGAGCAAAAAGAAGCAATCGCCTCTCGCATTTTCGATGAGACTAGACATCTTTTAGATGCAGACTATCCGGGCGGATCTGATGCTGCATCTAGGGAACTACTCGATTGGTTATGTGCACCTTAACCCACATCGCAGGGAAGGTGAATTTCATCGGATAGACCGACTCCTCGATGGTCTCCAGCGTTGATTGTCGCACTTATGCGGTAGTCGTGGCCGATAAGTAGAAGGTGATCTAAATACTCGTAAGCTAACACTCGTGTGAAGCTAGTGAGGCTGTTTTCGGACGTGCTACCCCTAAGAATGCCCCCATCACCTCACGGTGATAGGGGCCGTTCTTATTTCTAAACTTTATTCTGCTATGACTGCTGGAAAATTGATGCTGCAGCCATCGCGATCTTCCTTGCTAGCGTGTGACTGGGCTGGGGAAGGGAAAATATAACTCCAGATATCCCATGCGAACTTATTCTCCTCGGGGAGAAGAGTACGATAATGCTGAAAATTCTAGGCTCTCAGTATGGATAAACTGGTCATAATTGAAATCGAGTGCTGATACAACCTCGGAATGAATCGAAGCGACTTCTGTATTAAGTTCACTCTGAAGATACTGATCGTAGACATGGTCGGCATAATGCTCCCATAGTGCATATTTCGTTCCCAGGGAGACGTCCGAGCCGATGTTGGAACAGATTAACTCGGCTGTCTTCTCAAAAGAGAGATCTTGGCATTGGGTTTGCTTAGGGTCGAGGCCGTGAATTTTGCCCGTAGACCAAGTCCATTCTACCTCAATGAAGTCCTCAGAAGATAGAAGTTCTGCAGGAAGAAGATAGTACAGTGTTAACTCTCGACCTGGTTGATTCCATTCCTGGCATCCAATTCTAATATCGGTTAGATAATCAAGAGCTTCTGCTATGTGGCTACTCTTGAAGTATCTATCCCTTAACTTCGTAGAAAATTTTTGCATTACGAGATTAACTTCGTCAGGGAGCGCCGCTCGGGAATATGCCCGTCCGATTCTACTACTAAGAACTGAAGCTTCTTTACCACTTGCGTAATCGACGGTTTCCCCTACTATCGGGCAACCCACAAGAACATCCCGGGGCACAGAGTGGACTTCCTCGAGATTGGCGGCACGGTTAGGGGAGGGGCCAACTGGAACAAAGAGAGGTTTGCGACCTTTTTTGATATTACTTTGATCGCCCTTGCCAATTTCAATTACTGGTGCAACAGAGACAAATTCCCTATTTTTATTACGCACATCACAGGTCTGGCTGACGACTGCAATATCCCCGTCTGGAATACTGCAGTTGAAACCCGCTGTACTTGGTTGCTCAAGGATGTCACCCTGCTTAAGATTCGCAAGGGCAGGCTCGACTACTTTCTCGCTCATAATGTTAGCCGAGTCTCTCCATTACCGGCAGGGTATGCTGCAGCTGATACCCTTGACGACCCTCGGCTATGAACTGCTCGACCAAGCTTTTCCCACCCGTTGAAGAGAGTAGGAGAGTGCGGCGCTGTTCTGGCGAGTTAACCCCTAAAGAAGAAACTAGAGCATGGAAGGCACGTATGCGCTGCGCGTTACTCACGGATATTGAGCTGCCGTTAGCCCAGTTATGGATCGAACGGCGACTCACGTTGAATACATGTCCTAGTTCCTTGGCAGTTAGTCCGGAAATGTTCTGAAGACTTTTAACAAGAAATGCAGGACTTACCTCAGGCTTCTTGGCTGTTTTAGGGGTTGATGTTGCCGTCTGCTGTTTCAAACCTAGTCCTGACCAATAACGGGTAAATGCTGAATCAGGATAGAGGCTTTTCGTTTGGGCGGGGGCGTGCGCCGTTGGTAGCCACATGGCCGCAGTTGTTATCAGTGCAACACCGAAACCGGTAGTGGTAGACGAAAGTGCCTTAGTTTTAACCTTCATGGTCTCCTCCGAACGCGGTTTCCCCTGCTTCCAAGAGAACATATTTGAAGAAATCGTAACAAGTGTCTGAAAGTGTACCTACGGTCTCCATCACAAAATTGGGTGAGAAGCGTTGATTAGTCACTTGAAATGCATCTAGATCAAGCGCCCAAGCCCGTTTATCTAAAGGGGCTAGAGCTTGGTCGGGGGTTTGACCAGGGGCCATTAATCCGGAGCGGACATTCAGAGCTATACCGTCGAGTTCGTATAGAGCCTGGGATAAAGATCCATGAAGTGTGATCCCTTCAGGAACATCAAGAAATTGGTACCCTAACGCTTCGCTTTTAAAGTGCTGGTTGAGATTGGTAATCTTATTTGCATCTTCTACTCGGTTGACGTAACGCACGCCCACTCGAGAGATCACTTCGATGCCCAAGCATTTGTGAACTGCAAGAAGAATTGGTTCTAATCTGTCAAGGACATCCTGGAACTTATAGTCAGGATAAGCGCCACAGGACAAGCTAATAAACTTTTGATTTAGATGAACAGTCCACACATTGTCGGCACTACTGTATTGATAAGAAACCCCGCCCTGGACTTGCTCTATTCCTTCCGGGGAAATTTTAAACTCAGCCTCAGAGGCTGTGCTGGCGAGAGGGAATCCTTTCAGTTCCGAGCTGAAGGAGTTAATAGCTGCCTCGAAAGAAGAATTCAAATGAGTATGCTCAGGCCATTGAATTTGAGCAATGACCAGCTGGAGTGGAGCGGCATCGAGTCGCACCTTCCGGTTGGTGTCGCCAGTGAAGGGTCGATATTTTTTGCGGATTTCCATACTTCACACCTTACTTCACACCTTCAGATGATTTCAGGTAACCCTCCGTTTCGCAATGATTCTTAGGGGAAATCCTGGGTACGCACCCCATGAGTTACCAATCCGAGCTTGTCGGCCTCTCAAATACATTGAATGGTATATCCGTGAGTGGCGAGCGAGGGTTCATTCGTTATCGTTGCCTAGAAAGATCGTGTTTAGTTGGACTGCGAAAGGGGCTGAATGGTTCCCCGTTCCATCCCGCAAATATCCCGCAGCAGCTGGCCAACAGCCTGATTCAGGTGATTCTGGCACATCATGTGACCATCTCTGACCGGCGTAAACACACCCTCCAGGGGCTACACTCTCATGAGCTGGGTGAAGAACCCCCTCACCGATACCGCTCAGTAAAAACCTGCAACGTCTCTGAAGGCCCCGCTCCTCTACAGGGGAGCGGGGCCTTCTTCTCTGCCCCGGTCTTGCCGCAGTGCGGGGGAGGGCATATGAAAAACCCCGCTTCCAGCGCGGAAGCGGGGAGATGTGCCAGCGGGCGCGGAGCCCGCCTCACATATTAATTGGTGGCGACAGCGCTCTCTGCGGCGTTGCCGGCGCTCTCTGCCGCGTTGCCAGCACCGTTAGCGGCGCTCTCTGCCGCGTTGCCAGCACCGTTAGCGGCGCTCTCTGCCGCGTTGCCAGCGGTGGTGTTGTCGGCAGCCTCGGTCTCGGTGACGTTCTCGGTCTCGGTCGCAACCACGGAGGTGGAGGTCTCGCCGGTGGTGGCAGCCTCGTCGTCGTTGTTGAACAGGGACCACAGCAGCCAGCCGAGGAGCAGCAGGGCCAAGAGGCCGAGCAGCCACTTCCACCAGCCGCTACCCTCGTTCTCTGCAACGGCGGTGGAGCCAGCGGTGTCGCGGGTGGTGCGCTCGGTGGTGACCTTCTCAACGCGGGTCGTATCCGCGTCGCCCACGCGGCGGGTAACTTCCTCGTTGTTGAGGTTGCGGGGGTCCTTCGGATCCGGGGTGAGGTTGTTGTTCGTCATAGCGAGGTCCTTTCGTCTAACGGTCTAATGTGTCGGCGCTGGGCGCCAGCTAAAGCGATCCTGCCGGTTTGCCGTTTGGGGTTCCACCCGGCACCGAACTGGTCGCTTGAATAGGTTAACAACAATCGAAGTTTCCATGCGTTCACGTTTGTGTAACGGAATGGCAACTTCCGACGTTTGCCCAATTCAGAAGCGTTTCGGTCGGCTCACTCGCATTGTCAATAGGTTGCCGATAATGCGGTTAAGCGTTTAGGGTGGGTCACATGAGCCACAGCCACGGTCATTCGCACGGCGGTGCACCCCTTATCACGCTCCTCACTTCCCTCGTAATCACCGTGACGGTGTTTCTCGTCGAATTAGTGGGAAGTTTCCTGTCCGGATCCGTAGCGCTTGCGGCTGACGCTATGCACATGCTCTCCGATTCGGCTGGTTTAATCGTCGCCGTGATCGGTGTCCTAATCGGGCGGCGCGCGGCCACTAGAACTGCCACCTTCGGCTATGCCAGGGCGGAGGTGTTCGCGGCGCTGCTCAACGCTGCCGCCGTACTCGTTGTCACCGGATGGATTGTGTTCGAAGCCGTGTCCAGGTTGCAAGAGCCCGCCCAGATTGAGACGGACACAATGATGGCTGTGGCGCTTACCGGTTTGGTGGCTAACGCGGTCTCAGCCTTCATCCTCAACCGGCAGAGAGGCGCATCGATCACCGTAGAGGGTGCGTTCCTCCACGTGATCGTGGACCTGTTCGCCTCCGTGGCGGTGCTCGTCGCCGGGGCGGTCATCGTGCTCACCGGGTTTCACGCCGCCGATGTCGTAGCCTCGCTCATCATCGCGTCGGTGGTTGTGCCGCGTGCATGGCAGCTGGCCCGCCAATCGGTGCGGGTGCTCTTGGAGCAGGCGCCCCGCGGTTTCGACGCGGACGCCGTTGCAGCTGCGCTCCGCGGCATCGACGGCGTGGCCGATGTGCACGATGCCCACGTCTGGTCGCTCGACGGAACATTCGTCGTAGCTACCGCCCATCTCGTCAGCGACGGCTCCGTGAAGAATGGCCCGCTTCTTGACGCGGCCCAGCAACGCCTCACCGACCTCGGTGTCGACCACCCGACCGTCCAAATCGAACGCCCGGAGCATGCCGAACACGAGCATGTGTGCTGAGATTACTCGGCCGGAAGGTTGGCGTCGTTTGTCTTAGAGTGTGGGCATGAGCTTCACCACGCCGAGCTACTCGTTGACCGACCTCTTCGCACGCGCTCACCGCGGTGAGCTCCAACTCCCCGATTTCCAGCGCGAATACATCTGGGACGTCGACCGCGTCCGCACGCTGGTGACCTCCGTGCTGCGCGGCTACCCGATTGGTTCGTTGCTGGCGCTGGACACGCGCAACGCACCGGTGCGCTTCAAATCGCGCCCGCTCGCTGGGGCGCCAGAAACCCAGGAGGACCCTGGCCTGCTGCTTCTCGACGGCCAGCAGCGCCTGACCTCCCTGTACCATGCGCTGCGCGGCGGCGGGGTTGTGCCGACGGTGGATTTCCTCGGAAACCGCATCGAGCGGCGCTTCTTCGTTGATATCAGGCGCGCCGCCAGCGCGGATCCGATGCCCGTCGAGTCAGTCTTCGCGGTGGATGTCGACGGCCGCGTCCGGTCGCACTTCGGCCCCAATCTCACCGAGGGTATTCGGACAAGGGACGACATGCTCATCCACGGTGTGATTCCAGTGTCCGATCTTCTCGGGGCAGAGGGCAATGCGCTCCTCTTCGACCTCGCCGCCTCGACCGGGGACCCAGCCTTGCGGGAGGCCGCCACCATTTTCCAGGTTCGCGTGATGAACCAGTTGCCGGCGTACGACGTCCCGGTGGTGCGTATCGACCGCGGCACCTCGCTCATCGGGATCGGCCAGATCTTCGCCCACGCCAATTCCGCGGGTGTCCAGATGGACGTTTTTGAGCTGCTCACGGCGCTGTTCGCCCTCCAAGAACCGGGTTTTGTGTTGGCAGAGCATTGGGCGGGCGTCGACAAGCAGCTGCGCGAACACCCCGCACTGGACAACATTGGGCGGATCGAGTTTCTACGTGCGATGTCGTTGCTCGTCACCGGTCGCCGCGGCCCCGCCCGTGGGCACCGCGGCGACATTCTCAGCCTCACGCTCGTGGAGTACCTCGGCCACGCCGACGAGATGGCGGCCGGGTTCGCCGCCGCGGCGGAATTTCTCGCCGAGCGCCGCATGCTGGACACTAGCCAGGTCCCGTATACCGCGCAGGTAATACCGCTGGCGGTCGTGCTCGCGCGTCTGGCCGAAAGACCCGGAGTCCTAGAAGGCGACCAGGCTCGCGACCGCCTGAACCGCTGGTTCTGGTCCGGCGTGTTCGGGGAGCTCTACGGGGCGCACTCACCCATGATCCGCGCGGGCGCCGATGTCGACGAAGTTACGCCGTGGGTGGCGGGGGAGACCGAGATGGTTCCGCGCACCGTGGAAGATGCCCGTTGCACACGGGCGCGTATTGCCGCGGCCGGCCCGGACTCCGGCGTATTCCGCGCCCTGTTCGCGCTGCTCATGGCCAGAGGCGCGCGTGACTGGCGCACAGGGGCGCAGTTCAACCGCGAGACCATGGGTGAACTGCAGCCAGTGTTCGAGCAAGTTTTCCCGGCAGCGGTGTGCGCAGCCCGCGGCGTCGATAAGGCTCTCGCGGAGTCGGCGGTGAACCGCACGCCGATGGGGATTCGCACCCGCATCCTCATCGAGAACAACGTACCGAAGCGCTACATTCCACGGCTGCAGTCCAAGAGCCTCATGGAGGATTCCGAGTTCGACGCAATGCTGACCGCCCACGAGATTGACGTGGCGCACCTGCTGGCCTCAGACATCGGCACGTTTATGGGTGAGCGCCTGCACCGCCTGTCGGCGCTCGTCGAGCACGCCATGGGCAAGCAGGTTGACGCTAGCTGACACAATGGTCGGTATGAGGCGCACCCAGCTCTGCACTGCAGCGACGTTCGTGGCGGCCGCGACCCTCGTGGCGCTCCTAACCGCGTGCGCACCCGAAGCCGGCGTGACTCCGCTCGATGGCGCCCGGGCGCAAAACCAGGCCCGCCACGTCTCCGAACGCTTTGAGTCTCACCCCGTCGTGGTCGACGACCCGTACGGGTTCGAAACTTCGCGGCTGTTTTTCACCGCCTCCGAAACCGTCGTCGTCGCCGACGCGACGGGGGAGGCGCTGTTGCGCGCGGCGTCGTTGGCAGTGACAGCCCACGCGCCCCTGCTGATGTACTCGCGTGACATCCACACGCAGGTGGTGGAGGAGATCCGCCGGCTCGGCGCGCACACTGTCTTAACCGTCGGCAACGTCAACCTCGCGCCGACCAGTGGGCACGTGACAGTACAACGGGACCCGGGCGGGCTCGAGGCGCTGCATAAGATGACGAGCCTGCAGTTCGAGATTCGCGACATCGACGAGCCCGCAGGCGCCGTAGCCGCGGTGGCGGATTTGGCGGGGGATTCGCCGACGTGGCTGCGCACCGCGGACTCACCGGCAACGATGCCGGGGGCTAGCGCCCGGCCTTTCCCACTGCAGTCGCGCCGCGATGCGGACATGGCGCCCCTGGTCGTCGCAACGCCCCGCAGCCCCATTCCGGCCGTGGCCAACGCCCGTAGTTTCGGCGCCAGCGTTGAAGTGGTCGGGGAGCCGGACCCGCGCAAGTCGGAAGAAACGCTGTACGCACTCGCGGGGCTTGACGACGCACCGCTCATCGCGCTCGGTACCCAGTTCGGGTCAGCCGAGGACCTCGCGCAGCGCATCATGCAGGCAGAAGAATATTATTAATGGCGCAGTGTTTCGCCCCGCCACGTCGGGGGTTACGATAACTAGCGTCATCCGCCTCCCAGATATAAACCCAGGAGATCAACCCCGTGTCCAAACCAGTCGTGCTCATCGCTGACAAGCTCGCCCCTTCCACCGTCGACGCACTCGGGAGCTCCGTGGAGGTGCGCTGGGTGGACGGTCCGAACCGCGCCGAGCTGCTGGCGGCCGTTCCTGAGGCCGATGCACTTCTCGTGCGTTCCGCCACCACCGTTGACCGCGAGGTTATCGAGGCCGCGCCGAACCTGAAGATCATCGGCCGCGCAGGCGTGGGTCTGGACAACGTCGACATTGATGCGGCCACCGAGCGCGGCGTCATGGTCGCCAACGCGCCGACCTCCAACATCCACTCCGCCTGCGAGCACGCAATCGCCCTGCTTTTGGCCACCGCGCGCCAGATTCCGGCAGCGGATAAAACCCTGCGTGACGACGAGTGGAAGCGCTCCGCGTTCAAGGGTGTCGAGGTCTTCGGAAAGACCGTGGGCATCGTCGGTTTCGGGCACATCGGCCAGCTGTTCGCCCAACGTCTGGCGGCTTTCGAGACCACGATTATCGCTTACGACCCATACGCCAACCCCGCCCGCGCCTCCCAGCTCGGTGTCGAGCTCGTCGAGCTCGAACAGCTCATGGCCTCCTCCGATTTTGTCACGATCCACCTGCCGAAAACGAAGGAGACTGCGGGGATGTTCAACGCGGATCTGCTCGCAAAGTCGAAAGAGGGCCAGATCATCATCAACGCGGCCCGTGGAGGGCTTGTCGACGAGCAGGCGCTGGCCGACGCCATCGTGGCCGGACGCATCCGTGGCGCTGGGTTCGACGTCTACGCCACCGAACCGTGCACCGACTCACCGTTGTTCGCCCTCGACCAGGTTGTTGTTACCCCCCACCTCGGTGCCTCCACCGTCGAAGCGCAGGACCGCGCGGGCACCGACGTGGCCGACTCCGTACTCAAGGCTCTACGCGGCGAGTTCGTCGCCGATGCCGTCAACATCACCGGCGGCCGCCTGGGCGAAGAAGTCGCCGCGTGGCTTGACCTCTCCCGCAAGCTTGGCCTGCTCGCAGGCAAGCTTATCGACGCCGCCCCGGTGTCCCTGCGCGTCACCGCCCGCGGTGAGTTGTCGACCGAGGACGTGGACACACTCGGCCTCTCCGCCGTGCGCGGTCTGTTCTCCGGCATTATCTCGGAGCCGGTCACGTTCGTCAACGCGCCGTCGATCGCCGAGTCCCGCGGGCTCGACTACGCGGTGGACACCCAGAGCGAGGCGCGCAGCCACCGCAGCGCCCTTGAGGTGCAGGTCGCGTCGGCTTCTGGCGAGGTAGCCACGGTAACCGGCGCGCTGACCGGCCTGGAGCGCGTGGAGAAAATCGTCAACATCAACGGCCGCGGCGTGGACATGCGCGCCGAGGGCCGCAACCTCTTTTTCCGCTACACCGACGCCCCGGGTGCGCTGGGCAAGGTCGGCAGCCAGCTCGGTGACGCCGGCATCAACATCGAGGCGGCAGCAATGACGCAAACGTCGAAAGCTGACGGAGCTGTGCTCATCCTGCGTGTGGAGCGCGAGGTGCCGGAGGATCTCGAAGCCTCCATTGCACGGTCCATCGACGCAAGCTCCATCCAGATCAACCTGGATTAGATCTTCGGTTCGTTCGAACCCGACACCTCCGACCCCGCGCAGCCGGCGTGGATCGGGGGTGTCAGTGTCTTTCTTTCGCATTTTTCGCTTTATGTCTGAAAAATATGAGACGATTCGTCTCACTGCACAAACGTCGGTATCTGAAAGGAACCCCATGAGCACAGTCGTGAATGGCCCAGGCAACCCCAGGGGTTCAGAGTTGAGTGAGCGGCCGGACTTCAACCGCCTCGAGATTTCGATGACGGGAAACGGATGCGAGCACGTTGTCGGTGTGAAGCCGGAGAAGGTGATCGGGCCAGTCGAGCGCGTGGTCATTGCCATCGCGGCCGTACTTGCCGCGCTCGGGTGGGGCGCGCTGGCGCTCAACCGCGACGAGGAGATCAGCTCGGTGTGGCTGGTGTTCGCCGCGATCGGCTCCTACATCATCGGTTACACGCTCTACGCCCGCTTGATCGAGTACAAGGTGGTCAAGCCGCGCAACAACCGCGCCACCCCGGCTGAATACATCGATGACGGCAAGGATTTCGTGCCCACTGACCGGCGCGTGCTATTCGGCCACCACTTCGCCGCCATCGCGGGCGCCGGCCCTCTCGTCGGCCCCGTTATGGCAGCCCAGATGGGATACCTGCCCGGCACCCTGTGGATCATCATCGGCGTGGTTTTCGCCGGTGCCGTCCAAGACTACCTGGTTCTGTGGGTCTCCACCCGCCGCCGCGGCCGCTCGCTCGGCCAGATGATCAACGACGAGATCGGTCGCGTGGGTGGTGCTGCGGGCATCTTCGCCACGATGGCCATCATGGTCATTATTATCGCGGTCCTGGCGTTGATCGTGGTCAATGCGCTCGCGGACTCCCCGTGGGGCGTGTTCTCGATCTCCATGACCATTCCGATCGCTCTGTTCATGGGTTGCTATTCCCGTTTCCTGCGCCCGGGCCGCGTTGCGGAGGTCTCCGCCATCGGCGTCACCCTCCTGCTGGCCGCGATCATCGGCGGCGGCTACGTGGCCGACACCGCGTGGGGCAGTGAGATGTTCACGTTGTCTAAAACGGTGCTGGCGTTCGCGCTGATCGTCTACGGCATCGTCGCCGCCATTCTTCCTGTGTGGCTGCTGCTCGCGCCCCGCGACTACCTGTCTACCTTCATGAAGATCGGCGTCGTGGCGCTGCTTGCCGTGGCCATCCTTGTCGACCGCCCGATGATCCAGATGCCTGCTATCACCCCTTTCGCCGTCGAGGGCGATGGGCCTGTGTTCGCGGGATCTCTCTTTCCGTTCCTCTTCATCACCATCGCCTGTGGCGCCCTGTCTGGCTTCCACGCCCTCATCTCCTCGGGCACCACGCCCAAGTTGATCGAGAAGGAATCCCACATGCGCGCCATCGGCTACGGTTCGATGCTGGTGGAGTCCTTCGTGGCCATTATGGCAATGATCACCGCCGTCATCCTCGACCGGCACTTGTATTTTGCCGTCAATTCCCCGGCGGCCGTCACGGGAGGAACGCCGGAAGGCGCGGCGGATTTCGTCGGCACGCTCAACTTGCCGGGGGACCCGGTGACTGCCCATCAGCTCGCGGACACCGCCGCCGCCATCGGTGAGGCCACTGTGGTCTCGCGTACGGGCGGTGCGCCAACGTTCGCACTCGGCATGTCCGAGATCATGACCAACGTGCTTGGCCACCCGGGTCTGCAGGCCTTCTGGTACCACTTCGCCATCATGTTTGAGGCACTGTTCATCCTCACCACGGTTGACGCGGGCACCCGCGTCGCGCGCTTCATGATGTCGGATGCCCTCGGGCATGTGCCCGGTCTGCGCCGTTTCAGGGATCAATCTTGGACACCGGGTTCGTGGATTTCCACGTTCGTGGTGTGCGGCCTGTGGGGAGCCATCCTCATCATGGGCGTGACCGACCCGCTGGGCGGCATCAACGTGCTGTTCCCGCTGTTCGGCATCGCCAACCAGCTTCTCGCCGCCATCGCGCTAACACTCGTGACGGTCATCCTGGTGAAACAGGGCCTCTACAAGTGGGTGTGGATCCCGGTGATCCCGCTCGTGTTTGACCTCGTAGTCACGCTCACCGCGAGCTGGCAGAAGATCTTCCACTCAAACCCGGCCATCGGTTACTTCGCGCAGAACGCCCGCTTCCGCGACGCGAAGGCGCAGGGTATCACCGAGTTCGGTAGCGTAAAGTCCGCCGAGGCGATCGACGCGGTGATCCGCAACACCTACATCCAGGGCGTTTTGTCAATCCTCTTCGCTTCGCTGGTGATCATCGTGGCCGTCACAGCGCTCGGCGCCATCGCCAACGCGGTGCACGCGCGTGCCGACGGCCACCCAGTGCACACCTCCGAAGAAACCGGCCACCCGTCCACGCGGTTCATTCCCCGCGGCATGTCCGCCAGTGCGGAGGAGAAGCGGGTCGCAGACGATCTCGGACTGACGTTTGCTGAGAGCGGGAGGACGCATTAAATGGTGGTGAAAGTGCTTTCCGGAGTTTCCTGGTACATCAAGGAACTCATGGGCGACAACGATTACAAGAAGTACTGCGCGCACTTCGCGGCGCATCACCCCGGAACGGAGCCGCCGACCGAGAAAGAGTATTGGAAGCAGCGGTGGGCTCGGCAGTCCGCGAACCCTGGCAGCCGGTGCTGTTAGTGCTGCTAGGCTGATGCGGAAAGTCCACTCAGTGAGAAAGGTATTCCAAGGATGAAGATTGCAGTGATCGCCGGCGACGGCATCGGCACGGAAGTGATGGCGGAGGGCCTGAAGGTACTTCACACGGTGCGTGATGATGTCGAGACCACCGAGTACGACCTCGGTGCACGGCGGTACCTGCGAAACGGGGAGCTTCTCACCGACGCGGATCTGGACAGCCTGCGCGGGCACGACGCCATCCTCCTCGGTGCGATCGGTGACCCCGCGCGCGTCCCCGCGGGCGTGCTGGAGCGCGGCCTGCTCCTGCCGCTGCGCTTTAAGCTGGACCACTTTGTCAACCTCCGCCCGTCGCGTCTCTACCCGACGGCTGTGAGCCCGCTGGCCAACCCGGGCGACATCGATTTCGTGGTCGTGCGCGAGGGCACGGAGAGCCTCTACGCGGGCAATGGCGGCGTACTTCGCGCTGGCACGCCCCACGAGGTGGCGTGCGAGGTGTCGCAGAACACCCGGTTCGGCGTCGAGCGTGTCGTCCGCCATGCTTTCGAGCTCGCGATGGAGCGCCGCAAGCACGTCACCCTCGTGCACAAGACCAACGTTCTGGTCAACGCCGGCGGCCTCTGGCAAAAGACCGTCGACGCCGTGTCCGCCGAGTACCCCGAGGTCACCGTGGATTACAACCACATCGACGCCACCACCATCTACATGGTCACGGACCCGCAGCGCTATGACGTGATCGTCACCGACAACCTGTTCGGTGACATCATCACTGACCTGGCGGGTGCCGTCACCGGCGGAGTCGGCCAGGCCTGCTCGGGCAACATCGACGCCTCGCGCACCAACCCGTCCATGTTCGAGCCGGTTCACGGCTCCGCCCCGGACATCGCAGGCCAGGGTATCGCCGATCCGACCGCCATGATCCTTTCCGTTGCCATGATGCTGCGCTGGCTGGGCGACGCCCCGACCGCTGACCGCATCGAGTCCGCGGTAGCGAGGGACGTCGCTGCGCGCAAGGCCGGTCCCGTGGTCACGGCGGAGGTTGGTGACCGCATTGCGGGTGCCCTCGCGTAGGGTATTGCGCGTACCCGTCCCGGATTAAAGAAGGCCTTATATGAGCACCTCCTCCGTTCGTTCGCGCGCCACTTTCGCCCTGGCGATCTCCACCGCACTCGTTCTGAGCGCGTGCGGGCAGAGCGGCACCTCGCTCGGCGGGGCGCCTGCGGAGCCTGAGCGGCTTGAGACGAACGGGCCCGAGGTGCTTGCCGACGGGGACGGAACCGGCATCGAGGTCTCCCGGCGCCTGTTCGAGCAGTCCGACGCGGTCGTGGTGGCGTCGGCAAGTCGCCCGGACCAGCTGAAGGGAGCGGCGGTGGCTGCCTCGCTCGGCGCCCCCATGCTCGTGCGCGTGCCAGGATCAGACGAGGCCGTCGCCGCGGAGATCGAGCGGCTCGGGGCCGAGCGCGTCATCGACGTTCCGGGTCAGGACGAGGCCCTCGCCGCGACCGAACCGGTCGCTTCTGACGCGCCGGAGAAGGATGTCGAGGCGGTCGCGCAGCTCGCGCCCGCCGAGCCCGTCGACCTGATCCTGCCGCCGATGCTGGCCACCCCGGAGACCTCGCTGGCTGCCGTCGCCACCGCGCGCTCCGCCGGCGCCGATGTCACGGTAATCGGGTTGCCGGACCCGCGCCTGACCTCGGAGTCTATGAGCACCGTCACCGGGCAGGACACCCTCGCGCTCGGCCAGCAGTGGGGCACCACGGAGGACTACGCGCGCCACGTCGAGCTCGCCGGCAACGGTGAGCTGCCCGGTGGCGGCGGGTTGGTCTTCCCGGGCCGCCGCATGATCGCTCTCTACGGCCATTCATTCGCACCCGAGTTGGGCGTCATGGGCGAGCAGGACCCGGCCGCCGCAGCGGCGCTGGCCGCGGATTACGCGAAGCAATACCAGCCGATGGAGGAACAGCCAGTCATTCCGGCGTTCGAGATCATCGTCACCGTCGCCTCGGAGTTCCCGGGTGAGGACGGCGACTACTCCAACGAGGCGCCGATTGACACGATCGTTCCCTGGATCGACGCCATCACCGACGCCGGGGGATACGCCGTGCTGGACCTGCAGCCCGGCCAGGGCGATTTTCTACACCAGGCGAAGCTCTACGAAGAGCTGCTCAAGCGCCCCAACGTCGGCCTTGCTCTCGACGCTGAGTGGAAGCTCAACCCGGGCGAGCAGCCGTTGTCGCGCGTCGGCTCTGCGAGCGCCGAGGAGATTAACGTCGTTGCCGACTGGCTCGCCGAGCTGACCCGCGAGAACAACCTGCCGCAGAAGGCGTTCGTGCTGCACCAGTTCCAGGTGGCCATGTTCCCGGACCGGGAGAACATTCAGACGGCGCACCCCGAGTTGGCGTACGTGCTGCACGCCGACGGCCACGGCAGCCCGGAGCAGAAGTTCGAGACGTGGAACGTGCTGCGTCAGGGCCTCGACCCGAACTTCTTCATGGCGTGGAAGAACTTCATCGACGAGGACCAGCCGATGTTCACCCCCGAGCAGACCTACACGGAGGTCGAACCGCGCCCGTGGTTTGTCAGCTACCAGTAAAGTGGGTGCATGACTGTCGAACTCGACGAGGTCCGCGCCTTCCTCGCCGACCACGAGCCCTTTAGCCACCTCCCCGAGGAGACATTGAACGGGCTCCCGCAGCGGATGGGCATCACGTACGTCCGCCGCGGTGAGACCGTGATCAACTACGGGGATGTCAACGACACGCTCTACATCATCCGCTCCGGTGCCGTCGATGTCATCGGCCCTGACAACATGTTGCTTGACCGCCGCGATGCGGGCCGCAATTTCGGCTACTCCACGCTTGTCGACGACCCCCGCTCCCGCTATTTGATGTCCGCGGTGGAGGACAGCGTGCTCTACATGCTGCCCCGCGGTGCGTTCCGGGAGCTCGTTGACGCGCACCCCGAGACCTTGCGCTACTTCGACACTGCCTCGCGACGCGTCAAGGCTGCCGCCGACGAGCTGAGAAAGGACGCCGGGGACTCCGGGGTTCTGCGCATTCCCGTTGGTGAGCTGGTCAGGGAGGCCAACCTGGTCACCATTGACGCGGGTGCTTCGATCGCCGAGGGCGCGCGATTGATGGATACCCACCGCATTTCCAGCCTCGTTGTCACCGGCGGCGGTGAGGTCGGCATACTCACGGACCGTGATTTCCGCTCCCGGGTCGTTGCGGCGGGCGTCGATACGCGAAAACCGCTGGGGGAGGTGATGACGTCGCCCGCGCGGACCATCGCGCAGGACGCGCTCGTGTTCGAGGCGATGCTGGTGATGGGCGAGCTCGGTATCCACCACCTGCCGGTGACGGGCCCGGACGGGATCGTTGGGGTCGCCACCAGCAGCGACATCATGCGCCAGCTCCAGGCGGACCCAATCTACCTCGCCGCGGACGTGCAAAGGAGCGGCCGCGAGGACTTAGAGGGGGCTTTCGTACGAGCCGGCGAGGTCGCGGCGCGCTTCCTCGAACGCGGCGCCTCGGCGTTCGAGTCACAGCGTCTGCTCACCAGCGCCGCCGACGCTATCGCCCGCAGGCTCTACGCGCTGGCTGTTGATGAGCTCGGTGAGCCGCCCATCCCGTTCGCGTTCGTCGCTGTCGGTTCTCAGGCTCGCGGTGAGATGGGCCCGGCCTCGGACCAGGACAACGCCCTAGTACTGGATGATTCCTACGACGAGGCGGCGCACGGTGAGTACTTCGCGCGCCTGAGCGAATACATCTGCCACGGGCTCGCCGACGCGGGCCAGGCCCTCTGCCCTGGTGGGATCATGGCGATGACGCCGCAGTGGCGCATGACTGAGACTCAGTGGAACGAGACTTTTCACCGGTGGGTCACCGCGCCCGACCCGGACGCCCTGCTCAACGCGCAGGTGTTCTTCGACTTCCGCTGCATCTTCGCAACTGCGGGCGGGGAGGACATGGCGCAGCGGGTGCACGACAACGCGGTCGTCGCCGCTCGCGGTTCGAAACGCCTGCACACCCACCTCGCGGCGCTGGCTACGTGGCGCGAACCCCCGATCGGGTTCTTCCGCGGTTTCGTGGTCGAGCGCAGCGGCGAGTACGCCGACACCCTCGACGTGAAGAAGGGCGGCACCGCGGCGGTGGTGCAGATGGCGCGCCTCTACGCCATCACCGCGGGCCTGGGTGAGGTGGACACCCTCGCACGAATTACAACCGCTTCCGGCAAGACGGTCTCCGCCAAAGGTGCGCAAGACCTGCTTGGGGCGTACGAGTACCTGACCAACCTGGCGCTGAAGCAGCAGGCCAGACAAGTTCGCGCTGGTGAGCGTCCGAACTACCACATCGACCCGAAGGCGCTGCCGAGCCGCGACCGCGACGCCCTGCGCGACGCGTTCGGTGTGATCAAGAACCTGCAGTCGGCGCTGGCCAGCAAGTACCCGGTGAGGTCGGTCTAGGTGTTCGGCCGAGGGAAGAAGCGCGAGCTCGTCAGTGGCTCCCTGCTCGCGGTCGATGTCGAAACCACGGGTCTGAAACCGGGGCGTGACCAGCTCGTCTCTATCGGCTGGGTGCCGGTTGACGGCCGGGTGATCGACCTCTCCGGTGCGCGCTATTTCGTCTTCGCCGGAACATCGGTGGGAGATTCTGCGACGATCCACGGTGTGACGGACGATGACATCGCCGCCCACGGGGTTGCGGCCGATACGATTCTGGCTGAGTTCGAGACGGCTTTCGCGGGACGCACGCTCCTGGCGCACTTCGCACAAATGGAGGTCGGTTTTATCGGCCACGCCATGAAGCAGGTGCGCGGCCGGAGTTGGCGGTTGCGCGATACGGAAGTCGCTGACACGTTCGCGCTCGAACGGCGCCACATGGAGCGCATGGCCACCTACCCGCGCGGGGAGGACCTCCGCCTCGCGCGGGTGCGACAGCGCTACGGTCTGCCCGCCTACCGCAACCACAACGCGCTCACCGATGCGGTTGCATGCGCTGAGCTGTACCTAGCGCTGACCGCACCGTAGCGTTCCTGTACGCTCGCTGGCATGCGCTTTGGACGAATTGCAACCCCCGAAGGAATGACGTTCGCGGTCATCGATGACGAAGGA